>NZ_JANZKM010000031.1:0-39072 GCF_025642935.1 Curtobacterium sp. RIT-PI-V | reverse complement strand
CGGTGACGGCACCGCTCGCCGGGATGAGGATCCAGACCGCGGAGAGACCGACGATGTCGTCGTTCGTCGAGACCGTGAAGACGTTGAGCAGCACGGTCGCGAGCAACGCGAGCGCCCACCCTCCCAGCAGCAGGTACCCGCGGAACGCTGCCCGGACCAGCAGATCGCGGGTCTCGGGCAAGCCGTGCAGGACGGCGTCACGGTGCTTCGGGTCGACCGTGGGAGGGTTGCGGCGGTAGTAGCGGGCGATCGCCTCCTGGGTGCGCCAGCCGATTCCGGGGATCGGCGGGACGTTCCAGCCCTTCGGCCCGACCGGTACGAAGCACGTGCCGATGAGTCCGATGCCGGAGGCGAACAGCACCGCCACGACGATCGCAGCGGCGACGGGGACGGAGCCGTCGTCGAAGGCCAGTTCGAGGACGACGAGGCCCGCCAGTGCGACGACGGCCACGATCACGCCGACGACCACGATGCGGCGGCGGCGCTGCACGCTGACGAGTGCGGGCAGTCGCTCCCGGTACACCTGCCACCCGATCTTGAACACGTGTCATGTCTACCCGGTTCGGAGTTGGCGTGCGTCAGAGTCGGCGGCGCCGGACACGCCCGGCGGCCCGGGCACGCGCGGGTGCCCGGGCCCGGTACCCCGGGCACGCGCAGCACACGTCCAGGTGGGCGCGATGACCTCGGTTCCATGAGTCTCGACATCGTCTACACCGCAGCCGCCCACGCCACCGGAGGCGGCCGCGACGGGCACGTCCGCAGCGAGGACGACCGGCTCGACCTGGACACCCGCCCGCCGAAGGAGATGGGCGGCAGCGGCGAGGGCACCAACCCCGAGCAGCTGTTCGCCGCCGGGTACGCCGCGTGCTTCCTCGGTGCACTGCACGCCGCGGGCAAGGAACTGGACCTCGACACCACCGGCGCCGAGGTCTCCGCCGAGGTCGGCATCGGCGGCACCGGCAACGGCGCCTTCGGCTTGGCCGTCGAACTCGACGTCTACGCCCCGGCCGCCCCGCAGGAGCAGCGCCAGCGCCTCGCCGAGCGCGCGCACGAGATCTGCCCGTACTCGAACGCCACCCGCGGCAACATCACCGTCACGCTGTCGATCGTCGACTAGCGTTCCGGCGTGGTCACCGACGAGACGCGCTGCCCCTGCCTGAGCGGCAACCCCTACGGCGAGTGCTGCGGCCCCCTGCACCGCGGCGCGGCCGCGCCGACCGCGGAGCGCCTGATGCGCTCACGCTTCAGCGCGTTCGCGCTGGGCCTGCCGGAGTACCTGTTGCTCACCTGGCACCCGCGCACCCGTCCGGCCGCCCTCGAGTTGGACGCGTCCCAGCGCTGGACCCGGTTGGACGTCCTGACGACGACCTCGGGAGGCCCGTTCGACTCCCGGGGCACGGTCGCGTTCCGCGCGTGGTGGCGTTCAGACGACGACCGCGGCACGCTCGAGGAGACGAGCGAGTTCGTCCGCGAGCAGGGACGATGGTTCTACGTGGACGGTGTCGTCGCCTGACGGCTCCGCACCACGCCAGCTGACAGGAGTCGACATGCCCGCACGCGACCTCACCCGCTTCGGCGACCGGACCACGGCCGCCGAGGTCGTCGACGGCCTCGACCTGACGGGGCGCACGGCGATCGTCACCGGCGCGGCTTCCGGCATCGGGGTGGAGACCGCCCGAGCGCTCGCCGGAGCCGGCGCGCGCGTGACGCTCGCCGTGCGGGACGTCGACGCCGGCCGACGTGTGGCGGAGGACATCGCCCGGACCTCGGGTCGGGACGCACCGGCCGTCGTCGAACTGCACCTGGACCGTCCCGGCTCCGTCGAGGCGTTCACCGCAGCGTGGTCGGGTCCGCTCGACGTGCTCGTCGCCAACGCCGGCATCATGGACGCGCCCGAGTCGTACACACCCGCCGGGTGGGAGTCGCAGTTCGCGACGAACCACCTCGGGCACTTCGCCCTCGCGCTCGGGCTGCACGACGCCCTGGCCGCCTCGGGTTCGGCGCGCATCGTCTCGGTGTCGTCGAGCGGGCACGGCGGTTCGCCCGTCGTGTTCGACGACCTGTTCTTCCGCCGGCGTCCCTACGAACCCGGCCTCGCCTACGGCCAGTCGAAGACCGCCAACGTGCTGTTCGCCGTCGCTGCCGGCCGGCGGTGGGCCGCCGACGGCATCACCGCGAACGCCCTGATGCCCGGCGGGATCTGGACCGGGCTGCAGAAGCACTGGGACCAAGAGGTCCTCGCCGCCACGAAGATCGCCGCGGCCGACGCCGTGAAGACCCCGGAGCAGGGAGCAGCGACCTCGGTCCTGCTCGCCACCGCACCGGAACTCGACGGGGTCACCGGCCGCTACTTCGAGGACTGCCACGAAGCAGCGGTGGTCGAGCGGATCGAGGACGGCCTGCACGGCGTGCTGCCCTGGGCGCTCGACCCGGACCAGGCCGACCGGCTGTGGGATGTCTCCGTCGCACTGCTCGACGCCGAGGCGCGGTCCCGCGGCTGACCGCGGGTCGCCGGTGTCGTCGTCTTCGGCTAGCTGCTGATGACGGCGGGCAGACCGACAGCCGTGCGCATCGCACGACGGACGGCGGCCTCGTCGGGCAGCAGCTCGTCCTCGTCACCGGTCAGGAAGAAGCGGATCTGCCCGATGGCCTGTTCGGTGAGCATGTCGAGGCCGTTCAGCACCCGGCCGCCCGCACCGGCCCAGCGCGACGCGACCGCGGTCGGCCACGGTTCGTAGGCGACGTCGAACAGCACGGCGTCCGACCCCGACGGCACCAGCTCGAGCGGGTCGGCCGCGCCGCCGGGCAGCGTCGACAGGACGAACCCGTGGTGGGTGCCGGGCAGGTCGGTGAGCGGCAGGACCTCGAGCGAGACGCCGAGCCGCACGGCCAGCTCCACGAGCGACCCGGCCTTCGCGGTGTCGCGCAGGAACACGCGCACGAGCGACGTCCCGAGCCGAACGGCCGCGGTCAGGGCGCTCGCCGCGGTCGCGCCACCGCCCAGGATCGTGGCCTCGCCGGGCAGGTGCCCGAGGGCCTCGACCGGACGGACGAGCCCCTGGACGTCGGTGTTGGCGCCCGCACGGACGATGCTGTCGCCCTCGCGGCGGAAGGCGACCGTGTTGGCGACCCCGAGCTCATCGACCAACGGGGTCGTGCGGTCGAGGAGCGGCAGCACCTCGCGCTTGAGGGGCATCGTGAGACTCAGCCCGCGCCATTCGGGACCAAGCCCCGCGACGAACGCGTCGAGCCCGCCGGACGCGACCTCGTGCCTCCCGTACGACCACCCCAACCCGAGCGTGTCGTAGGCCGCTTCGTGGAGCGTGGGGGAGAGCGAATGCGCGATGGGGGAGCCGAGCACCGCGAGGCGCGTGCGGTCTGGATCTGGGACGGCCACGATCACCCAGCCTATCCAGCTGATTTCCTGTACGCGCCGTTAGGTTAGGCTACCCTTCGTGATCCGCTCATCCCTTCGTCTCCGACGTATCCTCGCCGCTGCGGGTGCCGTCGTCGCAGCCTCTCTCGTCCTCGCCGGCTGTGCCTCCGGCTCCGGCTCGTCCGAGTCGTCTTCGGGATCGTCGTCCGACGGCGCCTTCCCGGTGTCCATCACGACCGGCCTCGGCACCACGACGATCGACTCGCAGCCGAAGCGCGTCGTCGCACTCGGCTGGGGCGACGCCGAGACCGCGCTCGAGCTCGGCGTGCAGCCGGTCGGCGCGAGCGACTGGCTCGCCTTCGGTGGCGACGGCGTCGGCCCGTGGCTCAAGGACGCGTACACGAAGTCGCCGAAGATCATCCAGACGCTCGAGCCGAGCTACGAGGACATCCTCAAGCTCAACCCGGACCTGATCCTCGACGTGAAGTCGTCGGGCGACAAGGACCGCTACGACAAGCTGTCCGCGATCGCGCCCACCGTCGCGATCCCGAAGGGCGGCGAGAACTACCTGGCGTCCACCGAGCAGCAGACCACGATGATCGCGAAGGCGCTCGGCAAGGAGTCCGAGGGCAAGAAGCTGCTCTCCGACCTCGACGACGCCTACGCCGCGGCGCGCAAGGCCCACCCGGACTTCGAGGGCAAGACCGCCGTCGTCGGTGCGTACAGCTCCGAGGGCTTCGGGGCGTACGCCTCCACCGACAGCCGCTCGTCGTTCATGAAGAACCTCGGGTTCACGATCCCGTCGGCCATCGACAAGGAAGCCGGCAAGGCGTTCTCCGTCACGCTGTCCGACGAGAACCTCGACCTGCTCGACGCCGACCTGACGCTGATCCTGCCGATCTACGTCGACGCGTCGAAGGCCGAGGCTGACCCGCTGTTCCAGAAGGTGCCGTCGGTCGAGGCCGGCCACTACATCGTCTTCGACGACAAGGACGTGTCGTCGGCGTTCTCGATGGGCACCACCGCTGCGATCGAGTGGGCGCTCGACAAGCTGCCGGCGCAGTTCGAGGACAAGCTCGGCTGACCTGGCCGGTCTTCACCCGCGAAAGCGACAGGGTGCCGCCGATGTTCGGCGGCACCCTGTCGCTTTTGCGTGGTGTTCGGGGCTGACGGTGTGGTCGGGACGGCTCAGACGGGGAAGCTCGAGCCGAGCAGTGCGAAGAGCAGCGCGATCAGCGGGAGCGTGCCCTGCTTGAACGCGGAGTTGACGTACTTGCGGCCGGAGCCGACCAGGATCACCGCGGCGCCGAGCATGCTCGCGGTCGAGAACACGACGAGGGTCCAGCCGGTCGCGGTGTTGCCCGCCAGCACCAGCACGACACCGAGGATCGCGCCGATCGCCAGGAACAGGTTGTAGAACCCCTGGTTGAACGCCAGGGAGCGGGTCGCGTCGGCCTCGGTCTCGGTCGCGATGCCGAACACCTTGCGGGCACGTGGGCTCGTCCAGATGATGGATTCGAGGAACCAGATGTACACGTGGACGAGGCCAGCGAGGACCGCACACACGCCCGAGATCACGAGCAAGACCGACATGTGCTCATTCTCGCAGGCGTCGGCGGGGTTCGGCTGCGTGTCCGCCAGTAGGCTCGGGGCATGAGCGACGACGTCACCCCGCCCGAGCCCGAAGCGACGGCCGTCGCCGAACTCCGGAGCATCCGGCAGAGCATCGACAACATCGACGCCGCCGTCATCCACATGCTCGCCGAGCGCTTCAAGTACACGCAGCGAGTGGGGCACCTGAAGGCCGAATCGGGCATGCCCGCCGCCGACCCGGACCGCGAACAGATCCAGGTCGCACGGCTCCGGAGCCTCGCCGCCGAGGCGCACCTCGACCCCGCCTTCGCGGAGAAGTTCCTCAACTTCATCGTCGCCGAGGTCATCCACCACCACGAGCGCATCGCCGGGCGCGACGAATGAGCGTCGACCTGCCGACCCTGCTCGTCGGTTCCTACACCGCCACCGGCGGCGGGAACGCGACCGGCATCTCCCTGGTCGACGGCGGCGCTGCCCGCTCGGGCACGGGCGCTCCGACGGTGGCGGTCGCTCGTACCGTCGCGGTGCTCGACGATCCCTCGTTCCTCGCCGTGTCGGGCGACCGCGTCTACGCCGTGTCCGAGACGAACGACGGCGGCGTCTCCGCCTTCCGGATGCAGAACGGCGCGCTCGAACACCTGTGGGACGCTTCCGCCGGCGGTGACGCTCCGTGCCACCTGCGGGTCGACCCGTCCGGGGCCCTCATCGTCACGAACTACGTCTCCGGCACCGTCACCGCCGTCTCCCTGGCGGCGGCCGAGTCGTTCTCCGCCTCGGTGCTCGCGAGCGACGGTGTCGTCCTGCCCGCCGACGGCGTGCACGGGCGCACCGACCGGCTCGCTGTCCCCGCCTCGGCCATCGCCGTCGCGACCCTGCCGGCTGCCACCGGCCCGGTGCAGGACCGGCAGGATGCGCCGCACGCGCACCAGTCCGTCGCGACGCCGGACGGCACGGTGCTCGTCGCCGACCTCGGTGGCGACGCGCTGCACGAGTTCCGCGTGACGGTGTCGGCCGACGGCGTCCCCACGCTCGAGGCCCTGCGCGTGCACCACGTGGCGCCAGGTGTCGGCCCGCGACACCTGGCCTGGTACAACGGCGACCTGTTCGTCGCCGGTGAGCTCGACGGCGCGGTCCACCGACTCCGCCGCGACGAGTCCGGCTCGCTCGTGACGATCGCCTCGACCCCGACGTTCGAGGGTGCGGTGGGGGAGTCGCTCCTCAGCCACATCGAGGTCGACGACGCCGGACTCGTGACCGTCGCCGTCCGTGGCCGCGACCTGATCGTGGTGCTCGACGCTGCCGGCGACGGGCTCGCGCTCGTCGGGTCCGCGTCGTGCGGGGGTGCCTGGCCGCGGCACTTCGCCCGGGTGCCCGGGTACGTGCTCGTCGCCAACGAGCGGTCGGACGCCATCGCCGTGCTGCCGATCGGCGCCCACGGCGTGCCGGGCGAGGCCGTCGAGCAGATCGCCGTCGGTACCCCGACGTGCATCGTCCCGCTCTGACCGCGTGCTTGCTGGAGCTCGCCTGACGCCGTCGTGTCGCGACGACGCCTCGTTGTTCACGAGACGCCGCTGAATTCGGGGGCGTCTCGTCGACACTGAGGCGTCGGACGGAGACGACGGCGTGTTCCGACGGGTCGCTAGCGCTCGATCAGGTTCTCGAACGGGCGACCCTCGGCCAGCGCGGCGACCTGCCGACGCATCAGGTCGATCGACCGCGGGACGCTCAGGTCGGTGTTGCCCCCGACGTGCGGCGTGAGGACGGTGTTCGGCGTCGTCCAGAGCGGGTGGCCGTCGGGCAGGGGCTCGGGGTCGGTGACGTCGAGCGCCGCGAACAGCCGCTCGGACTGCAACTCCGCCACCAGCGCATCGGTGTCGACGACCTTGCCGCGGGCGACGTTCACCACCAGGGCGCCGTCGGGCAGCGCGGCCAGCAGCTCGGCGTCGACCAGCCGTTCGGTCTCGTCCGTCAGCGGCGCGATGAGCACGAGGACGTCCGTCGTCGGTGCCAGCTCGGGCAGCTCGCCGAACGCGTGCACGTGGCGACCGTCCTGGTCGCGAGCGGTGCGGGCCACCACGGTGACCTCGGTGCGGAACGCCTCGAACCGGGTGGCGATCGCCGACCCGATCGCGCCGTAGCCGACGACCGTGACCCGGCGGTCGGCCAGGGACCGGGTCTCCCGGGCGTCCCACACACCGTTCGCGCGATCGGCCTGGAACGCCCCGAGCTCACGCAGCGAGGTCAGCGCCAGGCCGACGGCGAGCTCGGCGGTCTCGTCGTCGTGGATCCCCCGACCGTTCGCCAGCTGGGCGTGACCGGGCACGTGCGGCACCGCGTGCTCGTAGCCGGCGCTCGGCAGCTGCAGGAGCTCGAGCGCCGGCAGGTCGTGCACGAACTGCCAGCGGTGCCGTCCACCGAAGTAGAACGGCAGGAACGTGATCGCGACGTCGTCCGGGCGACCGTACGGCGCCTCGACGTCCCACACGTCCAGCTCGATGCCGTCCGGCACGGGGCCGAACCGGTCGACGAGCTCCGCGAAGGGCAGGGTGACGATGGGCACGCGGTGTCCGCCGGGCCTAGGAGTCCGTGCGCGGCGAGAACGCACCGTCGGAGTCGAGCGGCCCACGGCCGACGTACCCCTCGGTGACGTCCTCGACGATCACGTCGCCGAAGCGGGCCGGCAGCGTCGCGTTGTGCGTGCCGCGGAGCTCGTCGAGCGTCGCCGTGAACGCACCCTGGACCTCGAGCGCGTTCGACGTGGCGTCGGTCACGCCGATGCGCAGGACCGGGAAGCCCCGACCGTCGCACAGACCCTGGAAACGGACGTCGTCCTCGCGGCGGACGGTCACGATGACGCGACCGGTCGACTCGGAGAACAGCGCGGTCGCCGTGTCGACGCCGTCGCGGGCCTCGAGCTCGTCGAGGACCACGCGGGCGCCGAGGCCGAAGCGGAGCACCGACTCGGCGAGCGACTGGCCGAGGCCACCGTCCGCCAGGTCGTGCGCACTCGTCAGCAGCTGCTCGCCGCTCGCTGCGAAGAGCAGCTCGGCGAGCTCCTTCTCGCGACCGAGGTCGACCGCCGGCGGACGACCGCCGAGGTGGCCGTGCACCGTGCCGGCCCACGCCGACCCGTCGAGCTCGAGGCTCGTGGTGCCGAGCAGGTAGATGTTGTGGCCGTCGTCCTGCCAGCCCGACGGGACGCGCTTGGCGACGTCGTCGATGACACCGAGCACACCGACGACCGGGGTCGGGTGGATCGGGGTCGTGCCGGTCTGGTTGTAGAACGACACGTTGCCGCCGGTGACGGGGATGCCGAGCTCCATGCAGCCGTCGGCCAGGCCCTCGACCGCTTCGGAGAACTGCCACATGACCTCGGGGTTCTCGGGGGAACCGAAGTTCAGGCAGTCGGTGACCGCAGCGGGGACGGCACCGGTGACGGCGACGTTCCGGTACGCCTCGGCCAGGGCCAGACGAGCGCCCTGCTTCGGGTCGAGCTGGCAGTAGCGGCCGTTGGCGTCGGTGGCGATGGCGACACCGAGACCCGTTTCCTCGTCGACGCGGATCATGCCGCCGTCGTCGGGGAAGGACAGGGCCGTGTTGCCGAGCACGTAGGTGTCGTACTGGTTCGTGACCCAGTTCTTGGACGACAGGTTCGGCGAGCCGAGCAGGCTGAGGAACTGCGCCTTGAGGGCTGGGCCGTCGGCCGGACGGTCGAGCGACGCCGCGGTGTCGGCCTGCAGCGCGTCGATCCAGGTCGGGTAGGCGACCGGGCGGTCGTAGACCGGGCCGTCGACGGCGACGGTGCGCGGGTCGACGTTCACGATCTCCTGGCCCTGCCAGTCGATGACGAGACGGCCGGTGCCGGTGACCTCGCCCAGGACGCTGGTCTCGACCTCCCACTTGCCGACGACGCTCAGGAACTCGTCGAGCTTGTCGGGGCGGACGACCGCCATCATGCGCTCCTGGCTCTCCGACATCAGGATCTCTTCGGCCGTGAGCGTGGGATCGCGCAGCAGGACGTCGTCGAGCGAGATGTGCATGCCACCGTCACCGTTGCTCGCGAGCTCGGACGTGGCGCAGGAGATGCCCGCGGCGCCGAGGTCCTGGATGCCCTCGACCAGTTCCTTCTGGAACAGCTCGAGGCAGCACTCGATCAGGACCTTCTCGGCGAAGGGGTCACCGACCTGGACGGCGGGACGCTTGGTCGGGCCGCCCTCGGTGAAGGTGTCGGACGCCAGGATCGACGCGCCGCCGATGCCGTCGCCACCGGTGCGGGCACCGAACAGCACGACCTTGTTGCCGGCACCGGACGCGTTCGCCAGGTGCAGGTCCTCGTGCCGCAGGACGCCGACCGCCAGGGCGTTGACCAGCGGGTTGCCCTGGTACACCGGGTCGAAGTAGGTCTCGCCGCCGATGTTCGGCAGGCCGAGGCAGTTGCCGTAGAACGAGATGCCACCGACGACGCCGTGCACGACGCGTGCGGTGTCCTCGTGGTCGATCGCGCCGAAGCGGAGCTGGTCCATCACGGCGACCGGGCGTGCACCCATCGAGATGATGTCGCGGACGATGCCGCCGACACCCGTCGCGGCGCCCTGGTACGGCTCGACGTAGGACGGGTGGTTGTGCGACTCGACCTTGAAGGTCACCGCCCAGCCGTTGCCGACGTCGACGACACCGGCGTTCTCGCCCATGCCGACCATCAGGTTCTTCGTCATCTCCGGCGTGACCTTCTTGCCGAACTGACGGAGGTAGTTCTTCGAGGACTTGTAGGAGCAGTGCTCGGACCACATGACGGAGTACATCGCCAGCTCGCCCGAGGTGGGGCGGCGGCCGAGGATCTCCTTGATGCGGGCGTACTCGTCCGGCTTCAGGCCGAGCGCGTCGTACGGCTGGTCCTTGTCGGGAGTCGCCGCGGCATCCTGCACGGTGTCGGGCTTCGGGCGCACGTAAGTCGTCACGGTGTTGTCGTTCCCTGTCACTGGAGTCGCGGCCGTCACTTGACGAGCGTCGACTCGATCACGGAGGTGAAGAAGGTGAGGCCGTCCGTGCCGGAGGCCATGGCAGCGGCGGTGTCCGGGCCGAACCCGGGCTCGGTCGCGTGCTCGGGGTGCGGCATCAGGCCCACGACGTTGCCGCGCTCGTTCGAGACGCCGGCGATGTCGTCGATCGACCCGTTCGGGTTCACGCCGACGTAACGGAACACGACCTGGCCGTTGTCCTCGATGCGCTTGATCTCGTCAGCGTCGGCGACGAACCGGCCGTCGGCGTTCTTGAGCGGGATCGTGATCTCCTGCTGCGCGGTGAACCCGGAGGTCCAGGCGGTCGAGGTGGTCTCGACGCGGAGCTTCTGGTCGCGGCGGATGAACTGCTGGTGCGCGTTGCGGGTGTGCGCCCCGGGGACCAGACGGGCCTCGGCCAGCATCTGGAAGCCGTTGCAGATGCCGAGCACGGGCATGCCCTTGCCGGCAGCGTCGATGACCTCGGCCATGATCGGCGCCTTCGCGGCGATCGCGCCGGCGCGCAGGTAGTCGCCGTACGAGAACCCTCCGGGCAGCACGATGGCGTCGACGCCCTGCAGGTCGTGGTCGCCGTGCCAGAGGGCGACGGGGTCGGCGCCGGCGAGACGGACCGCGCGCTGGGCGTCACGGTCGTCGAGGGAGCCGGGGAAGGTGATGACGCCGATGCGCATCCGGGTCACTGCCCTTCGACGGTGACCGAGACGACGTCCTCGATGACCGCGTTCGAGAAGACGTCGGCGGCGATGTCGCGGACCTCGGCCAGCTTGGCGTCGTCGACGGGGCCGTCGACGGTCACCTCGAAGCGCTTGCCGATGCGGACGTTGGTCAGGTCGGCCTTGCCCAGACGGGCGAGGGCGTTGCCCACCGCCTTGCCCTGGGGGTCGAGGATCTCAGCCTTGGGCATGACCTCGACGACGATCGTTGGCACGTGTTCTCTCCAGCGCTTCAGGGGTGGGGGACGCGACCAGTCTACGGGGCGCGCGCGACACGCCGGGACGGATCCGGGCCTCCTGTGGGGAACGTGCTGTGCGTTTGCTCACCTGTGTTCCACTCCGTATATTCGAAGTCGAATAGTCCAGTCGGAAGACTGCCGCATCGATCCGTCAGGAGGCCCGCATGGCGTCGCTCACGCCGCTCGCGTTCGCCGCGCTCGACCTGCTGAACGAGGCCCCGATGCACCCGTACGAGATGTTCCAGACGATGGTCCACCGGCAGGAGGAGCGGAACGTCAAGGTCCGCCCGGGCACCCTGTACCACCAGGTCGGCCGCCTCGCCGAGCTCGGGTTCGCCGAGGTCGTGGGCACCGACCGCGACGGCAACCGGCCGGAACGCACCACGTACACGATCACCGACGCGGGCCGCGCAGCGCTCGCGGACGGGCTCCGCCGCATGGTGGCGGAGCCCGCGGACGAGTTCCCGGAGTTCCACCTGGCGCTCTCCGTGCTCGAGAACCTGCCGCACACCGAGGCGGTCGATGCCGTCCGGGCCCGGATCGTCGCACTCGAACGGGAGCGCGACGACTACGACCAGGCACTCCAGCGCGTGCAGGCCAAGCAGCTGACCGAGCGGTACTGGCTCGACGTGTCGTACGTCCGTGCGATGCTCGCCGCGCAGATCGAGTGGCTCAGCACCACCGTCGACCGCATCGCCAGCGGCGACCTCCCCTGGGACGGCCCGGCCGTCCCCACCGACACTGACTTCCCCACGAACAGCAAGGACACCACTCGATGACCACCGTCACGCCTCCGCGGACGACCGAGAAGAAGCCGTGGCCCGCCCTCTGGGCGCTCGTCGTCGGCTTCTTCATGATCCTCGTCGACTCGACCATCGTGTCGGTCGCCACCCCCACCATCGCGCAGAAGCTCGACGCGGACATCAACTCCGTGATCTGGGTGACGAGCGCGTACCTGCTCGCCTACGCCGTGCCGCTGCTCATCACCGGCCGGCTCGGTGACCGCTTCGGCCCGAAGGTCATGTACCAGATCGGCCTCGTGGTCTTCACGCTCGCCAGCCTCTGGTGCGGTCTGTCCGGCTCGATCGAGATGCTCATCGTGGCCCGTGTCGTGCAGGGCCTCGGCGCCGCGATGATGAGCCCGCAGACGATGTCCGTCATCACGCGCATCTTCCCGCCGCAGAACCGCGGTGCCGCGATGGGTCTGTGGGGCGCCGTCGCCGGTGTCGCCTCGCTCGTCGGCCCGATCGTCGGCGGCCTGCTCGTCGACGGCTTCGGCTGGGAGTGGATCTTCTTCGTGAACGTCCCCGTCGGTGTCGTGGCGTTCGTGCTCGCGCAGCGTTTCGTGCCGTCCTTCGACCGCCACGGGCACCGCTTCGACTACCTCGGTATCTTCCTGTCCGCCGCGGGGCTGTTCCTGCTCGTCTTCGGCATCCAGGAGGGCGAGACCTACGACTGGGGCACCATCGCCGGGCCGATCTCGGTGTGGTCGCTCATCATCGTCGGCCTCGTGGTGCTCGCCGGGTTCGTCGTCTGGCAGGGCGTGCAGAAGGACGAGCCGCTGCTGCCCCTCGGTCTGTTCAAGGACCGCAACTTCACCCTGGCCAACGTCGCCATCACGGCCGTCGGTGTCGCGATCGCCTCGTTCGCGCTGCCGATCATGCTCTGGGCGCAGGACGTCCTGCGGTTCTCGCCGACCCAGGCTGCGCTGCTCCTCGTACCGCAGGCCGTGCTGTCCGCCGGCCTCGCCCCGCTCGTCGGCAAGAACCTCAACCGGTGGAACCCGCGCTGGGTCGCCGCGTTCGGGCTCGCGTGCTTCTCGGCCGGGCTGTTCTGGTTCGGCGCCCTGCTGTCGTCGAGTGCCGACTGGGGATGGGTGCTCCTGCCGAGCGCGCTCCTCGGCATCGCCAACGCGTGCATGTGGGGTCCGCTGTCCGTCTCGGCGACGCGCAACCTGCCGCCGAAGCTGGCCGGTGCCGGCTCGGGCGTCTACAACACGACGCGTCAGATCGGTGCCGTGCTCGGTTCCGCCGGCATCGCGGCGCTGATGGAGGCCCGGATCACCGCGAACTTCCCGGCCTCGACCGGCGGGACCTCCGCCGGTGGTGCCGAGCAGCAGGTCGGCGGACTGCCCGGGTTCCTGCTCGAGCCGTTCTCGCGGGCCATGGGAGAGTCGCTGTTCCTGCCGGCGATCGTGCTCGTCGCAGCGATCGTGGCGGCGCTGTTCCTGGCGAAGCCGAAGCAGACCGTCGCCTGGCAGCAGACCGGTGGCGTGACCGCGCAGCCCGAGGCAGCCGGAGCCCCGTCGAAGTAGGAACGCGCACAGTTCGTGAGCAGAAATGGTCGGGTCGCCTGCGGGCACCCGATCATTTCTGCTCACCATGCGCCGCCCGCGCCCGCGCCCGCGCCCCCGCGCTGCGCTCGCGCGCTCAACCCCGGCGCTGCAGGTGCTCCCGCGTCAACTCGTCGATCTGCTCGTCGGTCAGGGCGTCGACGGCGTGGGCCTCGCGGCGATCGGTCCGCTGCCACCGGATGAACAGCGAGATGAGCACGGGGATGTCCGCCACCTCGGCGATGAACCACAGCAGGTCGCCCGCCAGGTGCTGATCGCGCAGCGGCGACGGGAACCACGGTTGCCCCACGGCCTGCACCACCGACCCGTCGAGCACGTGGTTCGTGATCCGGAGCACGATGCCCGGCACCGCGTCGATCATCAGCTCCACGAAGGCGAGCAGGAACTCCGCGGTGACGAACGTCGACGACCGCAGCACACCGGGTTCCGACAGCGGAGCGAGCAGCCCGAACCCGAGCATCGGCACCGTCACCGTGATCACGACGGCCCAGACGGACGATTCGCGCAGGGTCGCCGCGAACGGTGTCAGCAAGAGGCCGAACAGGACGAGGGCGACGAGCGGCGCGACGATCGCGTTGCCGAGCAGGCGCACTGGACGCGACCGCATGGCGGCGTCGGCGGCGTGCGCGAGGCGATCCGGGCCTCCTGTCCGGAGCAACGAGACGGGCGCACCGAGCGCGGCGAAGGTGGGGACCGCGAAGAAGAGCAGGGCGGACCGCAGCACGAACGCCCACCGCAGCTGCTGGTCGTACACGCCGACGATGCCGAACTGCAGGATCCCGAACAGCACCAGTGCGGCGAGGAAGGCGAGGGTGCGCCACCAGGGCCAGCGCGCGCCGCGACGTGCGGCGCCGACGATCCACCAGCCGTAGGCGACCGCGGCGACGGCGATCATCACCGCGGACAGGGGATCGAACCGCCAGGTGCTCCAGAACTCGGGTGTCGACGGCGTCGGGTGCCTCCAGGGGATCGGCCTGCCGCCATCCTCTGCCCGGCGCGTGTGCCGGTGCAGGCCCGAGGCGCCCCGAACGGTGAGAACCGGTTCAGATCCGGGTGACGCCCCGGGCCGGCGTGGTCCGCGAGAGCAACCACACCCCGATCGGCACGGCCACGGCGCCGACGACCGCGACCGCGAACGACAGGTGCAGCTGCATCACCAGGAACGCCGGACCGATCGTGCAGAGCGCAGCGACAGCGACGACCGGCCACGACGGGCGGTCGGCCGAGGGCAGCAGCCGGGGGAGTGGGCGGTCGAACCAGCGGAGTGCCCGAGCAACCCCGAGCGCGACGGCGAGCACCGCGACCAGCGCGATCAGCCGGGACACCCACCACCCGCCGGAGCCCGGCGTCGGGAACGGCAGCCCGACCAGCAGGGCGATCCCGTTCAGCGCGATGAAGAGCGGCAGGTGCCACAGGTAGATGGTCATGCCGTCGCGGCCGAGGACGAACACGGCGCCGAGCGCAGCCCTGGTGCGCATCAGGCGGGTGAGCGGAGCGTGCACGAGCTGGACCAGGCAGGCCTGCGCGATCGCGAGGAACGCCAGCGGGAGCATCGGCGGGTTGAGGTCCTGCAGCATGTCCGGTGCCCACAAACCGACCGAGGTCATCGGGACGAGCAGGGCGTAGGCGGCGACGGCCACCGCGAGCAGGAGCGCCTTCGACCGCCGAGCGAACCAGCCGTCGGCCCAGAGGAACCCGAGCTGTTGCGCGAAGAGCCACACGGGCCCGAGGTTGAGCAGTCCGACCTCGGCGACCCCGGTGGCCAGGCGGACCGCGTCGACCACCGCCGCGAGCACGAGCAACACGCCGAGGGTCGCCCAGGGCGCGCGCTCGTGGAACCGCATCATCAGCGGCACGCAGCACTGCGTGATGCCGTAGGCGGCGAGGAACCAGAGCGGTGAGCCGATGCCGAACGCGACCTCGGCGAGGAGGTCCGGCGGGGTGCCGGCGGCCGTGGCCACACCGAGCCCGAGCGCGAGGAAGAGGAACAGCGGAACCGCGGGCCGGAACAGGCGCACGAGGCGGGTGGCCAGGTAGTCGCGAGCAGGGCTCGGTCCACCGCGGGCGACGGTGCTTCGCCAGCCGACTGCGCTCGCGAAGCCGCCGACCACGAAGAAGAGGGGCATCACCTGCCCGACCCAGGTGGCGGCGACGTACCACGGGAGTTCCTGCAGGGGGCTCGTCACCCGCACTCCGTGGTCGTCGGACGCGACGCCGACCATCGTGACGTGCACGATGACGACGAGGACGACGCAGGCCGTCCGGATGAGGTCGACGACCAGGTCCCGCTTCGCGATGATCCCCCGGACGTCCGGTGCGCTGTTCGCCTGTTCAGACAGGCCGTGGCTCGTGGACATGTCGGGACGTTAGCGTGCGGAACGGTCGGTCCAGCGTTGGTCCAGCTGATCGCGACCGGATCGTGACACTTCGTATTCCGGTCGCGGCATGTGTCAGACCGCTGGGCTCCGGAGGAAGCTCGTGTACAGTGAACGAGTTGTCTTGATTCCTGCAAAAGAAAGGCTCAGCTTGGACGCCGACGCCGATCTGCTCCGCACCTCGGGCCTCCGGGTCACGACCCCGCGACTCGCGGTGCTGCGTGCCACCGGATCCATGCCGCACGCCACCGCGGACGACATCGTCACGGCGCTCACGGCGGAACTCCCGACGACCAGTCACCAGGCCGTCTACGGGGTCCTCGCCGCACTCACCGGCGTCGGCCTCGTCCGTCGCATCGAACCGGCCGGCAGCCCCGCGCGGTACGAGCGACGGACCGGGGACAACCACCACCACATCGTCTGCACGCTGTGCGGCGCGATCGAGGACGTCGACTGCGCCGTCGGGCACTCGCCCTGCCTGACGCCGTCGGACGCGCACGGCTTCGCCGTCACCACCGCAGAGGTCACGTACTGGGGCATCTGCGAGCGGTGCGCCGCGGCCGAGCGCGACGACGCCGGCGATGACGCAGGCGCACCCGGCGCAAGCGCAGGCGCAGGCGCACCCGGCGCAAGCACAAGCGCAGACGAGCCCGGCGCGAGCGCGCCAGACGCCCCGCGCGCCCCCTGAACCACCCGAGCACCCCTGACCGAACCAACCGTTCCACCCAAGGAGGAACCGTGTCCGACCAGAACACGACGCCCGGCCAGCCGGCCGGCACCCCCACCACGACCACCAACTCCGGCGCTCCCGTCTCGAGCGACGAGCACTCGATGGGCGTCGGGGCCGACGGCCCCCTCGCGCTGCACGACCACTACCTGGTCGAGAAGCTCGCCCAGTTCAACCGCGAGCGCGTGCCGGAGCGCGTCGTCCACGCGAAGGGCGGCGGTGCCTTCGGCACCTTCACCGTCACGCAGGACGTCAGCAAGTACACCCGCGCCGCGTTCCTGCAGCCGGGTCAGCAGACCGAGATGCTCACGCGCTTCTCGTCCGTCGCCGGTGAGCAGGGTTCGCCCGACACGTGGCGCGACCCCCGTGGTTTCGCGCTGAAGTTCTACACGTCCGAGGGCAACTACGACCTCGTCGGGAACAACACCCCCGTCTTCTTCATCCGTGACGGCATCAAGTTCCCCGACTTCATCCGCTCGCAGAAGCGCCTGCCCGGCTCGCACCTGCGCGACCACGACATGCAGTGGGACTTCTGGACCCTGTCGCCCGAGTCGGCGCACCAGGTCACGTGGCTGATGGGTGACCGCGGCCTGCCCGCGTCGTGGCGCGAGATGGACGGCTTCGGCTCGCACACCTACCAGTGGATCTCGGCCTCGGGCGAGCGCTTCTGGGTGAAGTACCACTTCCTGACCGAGCAGGGCCACAAGACCCTGACGCAGGAGGACGCCGACCGCATCGCCGGCGAGGACGCGGACTTCCACATCCGCGACCTCCACGCGGCGATCGAGCGTGGGGACTTCCCGCGCTGGACCCTCAAGGTGCAGGTCATGCCGTACGAGGACGCCGCGAGCTACCGCTTCAACCCGTTCGACCTGACGAAGGTGTGGCCGCACGCGGACTACCCACTCATCGAGGTCGGCACGATGGAGCTCAACCGCAACCCGGAGAACTACTTCGCCGAGATCGAGCAGGCGACGTTCGCCCCGTCGAACTTCGTGCCCGGCATCGCCGCCAGCCCGGACAAGATGCTCCTCGCGCGCATCTTCAGCTACGCGGACGCCCACCGCTACCGCGTCGGCACCAACCACGCGCAGCTGCCGGTGAACGCCCCGAAGAACGAGGTGCACTCGTACTCGAAGGACGGCGCGATGCGCTTCGACTTCCAGAAGTCCGAGGTGCCCGTGTACGCCCCGAACTCGCTCGGCGGCGCACACGCCGACCCGACCGCGACCGACGACGTGCCCGGTTGGGAGTCGGACGGTGCGCTGCAGCGCTCCGCCGCGACCCTCCACCCCGAGGACGACGACTTCGGCCAGGCCGGCACGATGGTCCGCGAGGTCCTCGACGACGCCGCCCGCGAGCGCCTGGTCGGCAACATCGCCGGTCACGTCTCGAAGGTGACGCGCGACGACCTGCGAGAGCGCGTGTTCGCGTACTGGACGAACGTCGACGCCGACCTCGGTGCGCGCGTGCGCGCCGCGGTCGTGCCGAGCGCGCCGGGTTCGAACGAGGACCCGGAGACGGTTGCGGTCGAGGCGTAAGCCCCGCTCCACCACCTGACGGACGGGAGGCACGGTGCCAGCTGGCACCGTGCCTCCCGTCCGTTCGTGGTCTGGTCCTAGACCTCTTGGCCGTTCAGCCAGATCGGGCCGGCCGGCCAGTCCTCGAGCGCTGCGGCCACCGGCCGCACCATCCAGCCGCCCTGCTCCGTGTTCGTGATGCCGGCGCCCTCGGCGGTGAACGCCGAGAAGGTGCCGACGACCTCGGGGAACTCGTGCCAGCCGAGCTTCGCGTAGAAGGGGATGCGGTTCTCTCCCGCGCCGAGGAAGCCGTACGGCACCGCGAGCCCGTCGAGCACGGCGTGCGTGCGCTCCATGAGCTCCCGGCCCCTGCCCGATCCCTGCAGCCGCGGCGACACGGCGACGAGACCGGTGTCGCCGACCAGGACATCGCGCCCACCCACCGTGATGAACATGCGGCGGATCCCGACGTGTGCCAGGACGACGCCGTCCTGGTCGCGGGCGAGGACCCGGCGCTCGGGTTGCATGCCGGACCAGCTGCGGCCGCCCACGTACCAGTGGGACCAGTCCGGGAACGCCTGCGCGAGCAGTGCTGCGATCGCTTCGTGGTCCGGGAGCGAGAGGGAGCTCTCCTCGACCACCTCCCACCGGATGTCATCAGTCACGCGTCCATCCTGCACGGATGTCGAGGAAGCCGTTGCCTCCGTGTTCTGACCGGTAATACGTTAACGGTGACATCAGGGCGGTGTCGCAACGAAAGGGGAGATCGATGTCGATCAAGAACGTCGTGCTGGGTGCGGTCGTGCTGGGGAGTGTCGTGGGCGGTGGGATCGCGGTCGATGCCGCGACGGCGCCGGAGGCGAGTGCTGCGTGCTACGGGTCGGTGACCTGGACGAAGGGAAAGAACAACTCGTGTGGCAACGGCGCGCGACACTGGAACGCGATCAGGAACGCGCCGTCGAAGTACGGAAAGTGGGTCGGCAGGGGAGCGATCTCACAGCAGACCGCTTGCTGGGCCAACGCTGTCTCCTACGGGATGACGGCGCGGTAGATGCGCCGTCCGCTCGGCGGCCGTGGCGCAGTGAGCGTCATGGCCGCCGCAGTTCTCCTCTTGTCAGGATGCACCCCCGCTGTGGAAGCCACGAAGCCGTCGGATGCGCACCTTGCGATGGCCGGGCCGTGGGCCGAAGAGTTCCGAGCTGCGCTCGATGACGGTGTTTCGGACTTCGAGTTCAAGGTCCTCGCTGACGGTGAGGTGACCACTGCGGAGCTCGAGGCTGCGCACGAGCGCGTGGGCCGGTGCCTCGCGGACTCCGGACTGCGGATCGACTACGACCCGGACGGTGGATTCGGCCTCGAATCACTCGATGGACGCTATCCCGACGGCTTCTTCGAGCGCTCGGACCCGATCCTCCGAAAATGCGAGGAAACCGCCGACGAGTACGTGACGTACCTCTACGAAGAGACGCGGCGGAACCCCGACCGACTCGATGATGCGAAGATCACCGTTCCGTGTCTGCGGAAGGCCGGCCTCGTCGGACGTGACTACACCGAGGAGCAGTGGCGGAAGGACCAGGACGCCGACGCCTTCCCGTTCGACTCGATGGGCGAGCAGGCGAAGCAGTGCGCCCTTGATCCGCTCGGGCTCTGGCGGCAGTGATGCGCTTCCCGTCTGCCGCACTCCTGGCGCTCGGGGCGATGGTGGTCGCGGCGGCGACGGCCGCCGCCATCGTGGTCACGGTGCCGGCCGAGGTGCCGGCTGCACTCCGGACGGCGGCCCCCGCGAGCACCGTCCGGGTGACCGAGCGCACCGATGCCGATGAACGACAGGTGCAGCTCGCCCTCGACACCGGCGCCCCGCGGGCGGTCGTGACGTCGCGGACCGGCACGGTGACGACGTCGACGTGCTCGACCGGGGCACCCGTGCGGAGCGGGGACGTCCTCGCGCGGGTCGACGGGCGGCCGGTGATCGCGCTCGCCAGTGACGAGCCGCTGTGGCGCGACCTCGAGCGCGGCGACCGCGGGGCCGACGTCAGGGGGTTGCAGCGCGAACTCACGCGGCTCGGTGCCGGGCTGAGCGTCGACGGCGTCCTCGGCCCGGGCACGCTCCGCGCTGCGCACCAGTTCCTGGTCGACCGAGGTGTCGACCGCGACGACCTGGCCGACGACGTCGTGCCGCGGGACCCGTTCGCATGGGTGCCAGCCGCCGAGAACACCGTCCTGGCGTGCGTGGCCGTCGTCGGTGCAGCAGTCGGCGCCGACGGTGTCGTCGTCGAACTCCCGGCCGAACTCCGCGGTGCGCGCATCGAGGCGCTCCCGGTCGATCCGGCGCCGGGGGAGCGCGTGCTGCGGATCGGGAACGCCGACGTCCCGACCGACGCCGCCGGCCTGGTCTCGTCGCCGACGGCTCTCGCCGCGATCACCGCCCTGCCGGAGTACGCGGCGACGGTCGCTTCGGCCGACGGCACACCGACCGTGGCCGCGACGTGGACGCTCAGCCGCCCGCGGACCGTCCAGGTGGTGCCACCGACCGCCCTCTGGGACCTCGAGGGCGACCGGGCGTGCCTGCAACCGACGACGGGGCGGTCGCTCCGGGTCGAGGTCCTCGGATCGGAACTCGGGCAGTCGTTCGTCCGGGTGCCCGGCGGACGAACGCTCGACCGAATCCGTGCCGCGCCGGACCGGACCAGCTCGTGCCGGTGACGCTCGAGGGCGTCGGACACGTCTGGCCGAACGGCACCGTGCTGTTCGACTGCGTCGACCGCACCTTCGCCGAGGGGAGCGTGACCGCGGTCGTCGGGCCGAGCGGTTCCGGCAAGTCCACACTGCTCGCGATCCTCGCCGGGATGCTCCGTCCGACGCGCGGTGCCGCCGTCCGTCCGCCGGGCTGTCGGCCGCTCTGGGTCTTCCAGAACCCGTACGGGGTGGCCCGCCGCCGCGTGCTCGACCACGTCGCGCTGCCGTTCGTCGCCGAGGGCGCGGATCGTCGGACCGCGGACGTCCGGGCGCTCGAGGTCCTCGAGCGCTTCGGGCTCGGCTCGCGGGCGCACGCACGGTTCGCCGAGCTCTCCGGTGGCGAGGCGCAACGCCTGATGCTCGCGCGCGCGATCGCGAGTGCGCCGGGTCTGATGCTGGTCGACGAGCCGACGGCGCAACTCGACCGGGCGACCGCGATCGAGGTGAACCGTGGGATCGGTGCGCTCGCCGCGTCGGGGACGGTCGTCGTCGTCGCCACGCACGACGACGCGACCCGTGACGCCTGCGACGGAGTGCTCGACCTCGGGCGGTACCGATGAGCCCCCGCCGGATGCAGGTGACCGAGGTCTGGCGAGAGGCGTGGCGCGACATCGCCTCCGGAGCGTCGTGGGCAGCCACGGCCGCTGTCGTGCTCGCGGTGCTGCTCAGCGGTGTCGTGGGCATGCGTGCCGCAGCGGTCGCCGATGACGTCCGAGCGGCTGCGGAGTTCGTCGCGAGCGGTGCGGCGACGACCGTCCAGCGGGCCGAGGGTCGGATCGACGGCCGCGTGTGCGATGCCCTCGCGGACACCGAGGGGGTCATCGCGTCCGGTGCATTCCGGCGCCTCGATGCCGGGGTCGTCCCCGCTGCGCTCCCGGGTTCGGCGATCCCGACCTACGAGGTGACCGCCGGGGTGGGTGGTCTGCTCGGCGGCTCGGCAGCCGACGGAGCCGCGGGCGTGATCGTCTCGCCCGCGGTGCACGAGGCGCTGGGTCTTGCTGCCGGCGATCGCCTCGTGACGGTGAGCGGCGCGGACACCGGAGTCGCCGGTGTGTACGACCACCCCGACGACGGCCGGGACCCTGACCTGGAGTACGCGGTCCTCGCGCCGACGGTGGACGACGGGTCGCCGTTCGACGCCTGCTGGGCGACGGTGTGGCCGCAGCGCGACGACACGGTCTCGATGCTCCGGCGCACCGTCATGCCGGCGAGCGGGGCCGAGGGCGAAGATCGACCGACCGCTGCGCAGCTCAACCCGACCCTGGGCGCGGTCTTCACCCCCGCAGTGCGGCAACCAGTGCTCGTCCCGTTCGGTGCAGCCGCCCTCGTCGGGCTGACGATCGGCGCGGCAGCGGTCGCACGGCGCCGGCTCGCCCTGGCCTCCGACCGGCACGTCGGGGTACCGCGGAGCGCGCAGGTCCTCGGAATCGTCCTGCAGCACCTGGTCTGGGGATGGGTCGGGGCGGTGGTCGCGACGAGCGTCGCGGTGGTGTCGGTTCGTGGCCTCGACGTCGACGACGCGCTGCCGATCGTGCACGACGCGATCGCGATCGCGTCCCTCGGGCTCGTGGGCGCGCTGCTCGGCGGGGCGCTCGCCGCGGCCGCGATCCGCGAGCGCGCGCTGCACCGCTACTTCCGCTCCCGCTGACCGCAGCTGGCGAGGCGGAGGCGCACCGGGCCTCCCGTCCGCTGCGCGACCCGTCCGCCACGCGACCCGTCCGCCAAGCGACCCGTCCGCCAAAGCGACAGATCGCCGTGAACTGTTCACGGCGATCTGTCGCTTTGGCGCGCACGTCGCACCGGCGTCGCATGGATCTGTCGCTCTGGCGCGGCCGACCACGCCCATTTGGTTGACGCGTCAACCAAATGGGCGCACACTGGTGCCATGCACACGCAGGACCTCCTCGCCGCCGACACCGGGATGGGTGCCGTCACCCTCCGAGTCGCGAACCTCGACCGGATGATCGGCTACTACCGCGACGGCGTCCAGCTCTCGCTGCTCTCGAACGAGGGCGGCGTCGCTGTGCTGGGGCGACCGGGCGCCGGGGGTCTGGCGATCCCGATCGTGATCCTCGAGCACGCGCCGTCGATGCAGCACGCCGGCCCGCACGATGCCGGCCTGTTCCACACCGCGATCCTGTTCGACACGAGGGCCGACCTGGCTGCCGCGCTGTACTCGGTCGCGACGAAGTTCCCGCAGACCTTCACCGGCAGCGCCGACCACCTGGTCAGCAACGCGTTCTACTTCACCGACCCCGAGGGCAACGGCGTCGAGCTGTACTGGGACCGCGACCGCACCGAGTGGTCGTGGACGCACGGCATGGTCGACATGGACACGAAGTACGTCGACCCGAACGCGTTCCTGCAGGAGCACCTGACGGCCGACGCGGTGGAGTCCGCGCCGAACGCGCCGGGCCGGGTCGGTCACGTGCACCTGTCGGTCGGCGACGTCGCCAGCGCGAAGGACTTCTACGTCGACAAGCTCGGCTTCGCGACCACGGCCGGGTGGGGTGAGGCCCTGTTCGTCAGCGCCGGCGGGTACCACCACCACATGGCGATGAACACCTGGAACTCCCGCGGGGCCGGGCGTCGCCAGCTCGCGCTCGGGCTGGGGCTCGTGCGGATCGAGGTGCCTGGATCGGACGACCTCGGTGCCCTCGTCGCACGCATGCACGACACCGGGGTGCAGACCGCCGACGACGGGCGGACGGTCGCGTTCGAGGACCCGTGGGCGAACCGCATCGAGGTGACTGCGCCCGGTCGCGGCTGAGCCTGCGGGCGGCCGAGACTCGGGCTGACCGACTGTTCTCGCGCCCGAAGCCACGAGAAGTGTCGCTGCCACCGAGACTCGGCGCCGACGGCCCCGCTGCCCCGCCGCGCGGGTCACGCGCGGTTCGAGATCCCGCCGTCCGACGTCAGCAGCTGCCCGTTCACCCAGCGGCCCTGCTCCGAGCAGAGGAACCCGACGAGTGCAGCGGTGTCCGACGGTCGTCCGAGTCGGCCGAGCGGCGTGCCCTCGACCGCCCAGCGCTTGACGTCGTCGGACATCCACCCGGTGTCGTTCGGGCCGGGGTTCACGACGTTCGCGCTGACGCCCAGGCTGCCGAGCTCCTTCGCGGCACCGAACACGAGGCGGTCGAGCGCCCCCTTCGACGCCCCGTACGGCAGGTTGTACGCGATGTGGTCGCTCGTCAGTGCCACGATCCGCCGGCGGTCCCGCGGTGCAGCGTCGCCAGCGCGTTCGAGTGCGGCCGCGTACGCCTGCACGAGCAGGAACGGCGCGCGGGCGTTGACCGCGAAGTGCCGGTCCCACGACTCGACCGTCGTGGTCCGGACGTCCGAGTCGACCGATTCGCAGTGCGACATCACCAGGGCGGTGACGGGTGCGCCCGCCTCGGTCTCGGCGCGGCCGACCAGGGCGGCCGCCTGGTCCGGGTCCTCCAGGTCGACCGGGAGGCGCGTCACGCGTGCACCCACCGACTCGCACTCCTGCACGACGGATTCGACCCCGTCGGGATCCGCCCCACCGCTCACGCGGTCGTCGTACGGGCCCCACCACGATATGGCCAGGTCCCAGCCGTCGGTCGCCAGACGGGTGGCGAGCGCCGCGCCGATACCGGCTCTGCGGCCCACGCCGGTCACCAGGGCGAGTGGTCGTGCGGACGTCATACGGGCCTCCTGTCCGGTGCGCCGTCGCACCGATCGCCACCCAGTCTGCCGGAACCGGCCACGCGCGTGGCCATCGCACTCGGTGTCCTGTCGGCGAGGACCGGCACGCGAGGGCCAAGATGGACGGATGCCACGCACACGACCACCGCTCGGACGCGGACCCCGCGGCGGTCGTCCGGACCCGCGCGACCTGCCGATCGAGCACGTCCGCGACCGGATGTCGTCCTACATCTACGGCAACATCACGGTGCTCGCCGCCGCGATCGCCGTCGACCCGGCCGCGATCCACCACGGTTCAGCGATCTGGGCCGTCCTGGCGACCGCGGTCCTGACCTACCTGGCGCACGTGCTCGCGCACCTGGTGGCGCACGGCCTCGGCGACGACTCCCAGACCGACGACGCCCGGCGCGAGTCGGTCGTGACGATCATGCGGAACGCGAACCCGATCGCGACGTCCGGGCTCATCCCCGCGGTGCTGTACGCGGTGGCGTGGATCGGGTGGATCCCGACGGGGTGGGCGCAGACGGCGGCCCTGGTCATCCTGGTCGTGCGCATCGGGATGGTCGGCGTCTTCATGCAGCGGTTCAGCGGCAAGCGGCCCACGTTCCTCGGGCTCTGGGGTGGCATCGTGCTGGCCGCCGTGGCGTTCGTGATCGGTCTCGTGAAGGTGGTGTTGACGCATTGAGTGCCACCGAGTCCGAGCCGAAGCCGAAGCGGGCCGGCTGGAAGTTCCTCCGCGACCTCGTCGTCATCGTCGTCGTGGCGCTGCTGGCGTCGTTCCTGGTGAAGGCCTACCTGGTCCGGTCCTTCTACATCCCGTCCGCGTCGATGGAGAACACGCTGCTCATCGGCGACCGCGTGCTCGTCAACGAACTCGTCCCCGGCGCCGTCCCACTGCAGCGCGGTGACGTCGTCGTGTTCCAGGACCCGGGTGGCTGGCTCGGCACCGGGCAGGGCGACGACCTGATCAAGCGCGTGATCGGCCTGCCCGGCGACACCGTGTCGTGCTGCGGCACCGATGGTCGGCTGTCGGTGAACGGCCACCCGGTCGACGAACCGTACGTGGTGCCCGAGATCGGGTCGGACCGGGTCTCCGGCACCGACTTCGACATCACCGTGCCGAAGGGGCGCATCTGGGTGATGGGCGACAACCGGTACAACTCGGCGGACTCCCGCGTGCACGGCACGGTGCCGGTCGACGACGTGGTCGGTCGTGCGTTCATCACCACGTGGCCGGTCTCACGGTGGACGGTGCTCTCGCGGTACGCCGACGAGTGGGACCAGGTGCCGGACCCGTCCTGACGTCGGTCGCGCTCGGTGCGGTAGCGTTCCAGTTCGCGCGCCGGACCGGCCGGTGCCGAGCGGACCGGAGGCGCGTGTGGCGGCCTCCGAGACCGCGTTCGACTACCAGGTCGGCGGCGACGACGAGCTCTCGATCCGCCGCATCGGTACACACGGTCCGCAGTCCGGCACCATCGGGCCGCGTCCGGAGCACGTGGTGTTCTGGCTGACGGACGGCCGAGCCCGAGTGACCTCGGACAGCGGCGGATCCTGGGACGTCGGTGCTGAACGCCCGATGATGCTGTCCGCGCCGGTGGCCTACGGGTTCGACACCGACGCCACCGCCATGACCCTGATGCACCTGTCCCCGGCACTGCTCGGCGACAGCGGCGGGCGGACCGAGTTCCGGCAACCCGACGCCGCCGACCCCCGGATCGAGCCCCTCCGAGCACTGCTCCGCGACGTCACCGGGCGGGTCCTCGACCCCGCGCTGCCGGCCGACGAGCGGGCCGCCCTGAACCGACGCATCGCGACGGTCGTGCTGTCGACGTTCTCGCCGGCGCGGTCCGACGTCGAGCACCGGATGCGTCGCGCGATCCGCTTCGTGCACGACCAGGCCGACCGGCGGCTCTCGGTGGCCGACATCGCGGACTCGTGCGGCCTGAGCGAGCGCGGTGTGCAGGACCTCTTCCGCCGGCGGCTCGCGGTGACACCGATGCAGTACCTGCGCGAAGTCCGGCTCGACCGGGTCCACCTCGAACTCGGCCGATCGCGTTCGGGCGCGCTGCTGGTGAGCGACGTCGCCCGGCGTTGGCGGTTCACACACCTCGGGCGCTTCGCTGCCCACTACCGCGCACGCTTCGGCGAGCAGCCGCACGAGACGATCGCTCGGGGTCCCGGCGCGGTCTGAACCGACCCGCGCTCAGCAGCCAGTCGTCGTCAGGGTGACCGTCGCGACGGCGTCGTTCGTCACCGTGGTCGTCTGCGGGCACAGCGAGCCCGCGCGGACGGTCACCTTGCCGAGCGGAACGCCCGCGAAGTCCGCGGTGCCACCGGGGAACACCCGCTGGTGCTCGGAGAGCTTGCCCGTCGACGCGAAGACCTCGACCTCGTAGGAGCGGTCGGCGGCGTTGTCCGACACGGTGACCGAGACCTGCCCGGTCGAGTCGTGGGCACCGCACCCCGCGAGCGTCACCAGGGCCACCGCGGCGAGGGCGACGGCGGGCAGGACACGGCGGGACACGCGTCCAGGGTAGTCCGGTGCCGGGTCGCGCCGGACCAGGGTCGGCCGCCGAGCGCTCGGCGAGCCTGCCCCGCGGACTGGGGTGGTGGGTCCTCCGTAGTGGGGACAGGACCTGTCCGGTTGGCGCGTTAGCGTGGGTGCATGCACTCGGAGACAGCGACGACCGTCCCAGTCACCGGCGCGCCCGACGCCGTGCGCCGAGCAGCGCTGCTCGCCGCACTCGACGTCGTCGAGGGTGGTGCCGAAGAGCGCTTCGACCGGATCACCCGCATCGCGCGTGAAGCCCTCGGTGTCTCCGGCTCCTTCCTGAACCTGGCGGGTGAGACCTCGCTGACCATCAAGTCCCAGCAGAGCGACAGCCACTTCGGACCGGTCATCCCGCTGCAGGACACCTTCTGCGGGCGCACCTTGGGGGAGCGCGGCCCCGTTCTCGTGCCGGACGCGCGCACCGACGCCCGCTACTCCGACATGCCGATGGTCGTCGGCGACCCGAACGTCCGCTTCTACGCCGGGGTCCCGCTGCGGCTCGGCGACGACGACGTCAAGGTCGGCACGCTCTGCCTCATCGATCCGGAACCGCGGACCCTCGACGCCGACGAGGTCGCCCTGCTCCAGGAACTCGGTGTGTGGGCCGAGCGGGAACTGGCCGCCGGCGCCGACGAGGACCGCCTGCGGTCCGTGCTCGCGGGGCTCGAACCCGGCACGGTCGACGTGCCCGGCTACCGGATCGCGGGCCTGTCGGTCCCGCACGGCGTCGTGTCCGGCGACTTCCACGACTGGCACCGTTCCGGCGACGACGCCGTGCACCTGACCGTGGCGGACGTCATGGGCAAGGGCATGTCGGCCGGGCTGCTCGCCGCGAACATCCGCGGTGCACTGCTCGCCCGCGGCGACCTCGCACCCGACGTCGCCGTCGCCGAGCTCGAGGCGCAGGTCGCACCCGACCTCAGTCGCGCCGAGTCGTTCGCGACGATGTTCCACAGCCGGCTCACGCCCTCGACCGGCCGGATCGACTTCACCGACGCCGGACACGGGCTCGTCCTGCAGCTCCGCGACGACGGCGCCGAGCGGATCCTGCGGTCGTCCGACCTGCCGATCGGGCTGCACCCCGCGGGCATCGAACGTGCCTCCGGCTCGCTCGTCATGCGTCCGGGTGACGTGATCATCGTGGTCAGCGACGGCGCCCTCGAGCTGTGGGACTCCACGCTCGCGTCACTGTCGCAGCTCGGGGTGCTCTACCGCGGGTCGCCGGACATCGCGACGTTCCTGCAGCGGGTGCGGTCGCGTGCGGTCGACCACGACCCGGGCGACGACCTGACCGTCGTCGTGGTCGCGCGCGACGTCTGACGAGTCGTCGGCGCACCGTGCGCCGATCGTCGGTCGGTCAGGACTGGTCGCTCTTCGACCGGTCACGACGTGCCGTCGGCGCGCCGCCGGGCGGTCACGAACGGTCGGGCGCCGGGGGTCTGAACGACGGCTTGTGACCGGTCGCCGGATGTGAGCGGGGTGTCGTGACCGGTCGGGGCCCGCTCGGGGCCCGCTCGGGGTCCGCTCGGGCACGCAGCAGCAGGCCCGCAGCAGGAATCAGCTAGGCGCCGAGGCGCTCGATGAGCTCGGCGTAGCGCGCGGCCGTGCGGGACACGATCGCCTCGGGCAGCACCGGGGGCGTGCCCTGGCGGTTCCAGTTGGCGCTGAGCCAGTCGCGCACGATCTGCTTGTCGAAGGAGTCCGTCCGACCGTCGGCCCGGGCGTCCCAGTACCGGCTCGAGTCGCTGGTCAGGACCTCGTCCGCGATCCGGATCCGGCCGTCGGCGTCCTGCCCGAACTCGAACTTGGTGTCCGCGATCACGACGTCGCGCTCGAGGGCGATCGCGGCTGCCTCGGTGTACACGTGCAGCGACAGGTCGCGCAGGGTCGCCGCGACCTCGGCGCCGACCAGGTCGACGGTCTGCTCGTACGAGATGTTCTCGTCGTGCTCACCCTGCGGTGCCTTGTAGGCAGGGGTGTAGATCGGCTCGGGCAACCGGTCGCCGTCGGACAGCCCCTGGGGCAGGGCGACGCCGCAGACGCTGCCGGTCTGCTGGTACTCGGCCCAGCCGCTGCCCACCAGGTACCCGCGCACCACGCACTCGACGGGGAACATCTCGAGCGGCATGACGTGCATCGACCGCGACTCGACCTCGGCCGGCACGGGGGTGCCACCGGACGCCGGGCCGATGATGTGGTTCGGCACGTCGCTCAGCTGGGTGAACCAGAAGCGCGACAGGCGGGTGAGCAGCTCGCCCTTGCCCGGGATCGGTGGCTCGAGTGCGAAGTCGTAGGCGCTGACCCGGTCGGACGCCACGAGCAGCAGCTCGGACGCACTCTGGATGTCGGCGGTACCGGCCGGCACGTAGAGCTCGCGGACCTTGCCCGACGAGACGTGCTCCCAGCCCTCGATCACGGGCGCGGCGCTCATCGGGTGACCTTCGCAGCGATGTCGGTGCGGTACTGAGCGCCCTGCAGGGTGATGTCGCCGAGGCCCGCGTAGGCGCGCTCCCGTGCCTGGGCGAAGTCGGACCCGGTCGCGACGACGCTGAGCACGCGACCGCCGGTGGCGACGAGGGTTCCGTCGAGCAGTCCGGTGGCGGCGTGTGCGACGGAGACACCGTCGCGGGCGTTCGCGGCGTCGATGCCAGTGATGGGCCGGCCGGTCTGCGGGTTCTCCGGGTAGCCCTCGCTCGCGAGCACGACCGTGACCGCTGCGTCCGGACGGAACGAGGGTGCCGGGGTGCCCCCGAGCTGGCCCGTCGCGGCGGCGAGCAGCAGCCCGCTCAGCGGCGTCGCCAGGCGGGGGAGGACGACCTGGGTCTCCGGGTCACCGAAGCGTGCGTTGAACTCGATGACCCGGACGCCCTGCTCGGTGACGATGAGGCCGCAGTAGAGCAGCCCGACGAACGGGGTGCCCTCGTGCTCGAGGCGACGGACGGTGGGCAGGGCGACCAGCTCGGTGACCTCGTCGACGAAGGCCTGTTCGGACGCCCAACGATCAGCCAGCCACGGCAGCGGCGAGTACGCGCCCATGCCGCCGGTGTTCGGCCCGAGGTCGCCGTCGGCCAGGCGCTTGTAGTCCTGTGCGGGGCTGAGCGGGCGGACGTCGTGGCCGTCGCTCAGGAAGAACAGCGAGACCTCTTCGCCGTCGAGGAACTCCTCGACCACGACGTGCCCGTGCTGCAGCCAGTAGGTGGCGTGGTCGATCGCGGCCTGACGGTCCTCGGTCACGAGGACACCCTTGCCCGCGGCCAGCCCGTCGGCCTTCACGACGTACGGTGCGCCGAGCTCGTCGATCGCGGCGACGGCCTCTTCAGCCGTGCCCGCGTACACCGGGCGACCGGTGGGGACGTTCGCCTCGGACATGATGCGCTTCGCGAAGGCCTTCGAGCCCTCGAGCTGCGCGGCGGCCTTGCCCGGCCCGAAGACCGGGATGCCCCGGGTGCGGACGGGGTCGGCCACACCGGCGATGAGCGGTGCCTCGGGCCCGACGACGACCAGTTCGACGCCGTTCTCGATCGCGTACTCGGCGACGAGTGCGCCGTTGGTGGGGTCGAGGGAGACGGTCTCGACGTCGGCGGCGATGCCGGCGTTGCCGGGCGCGGCCGTGATGACGTGGCCCGCCTGTTCAGCGAGGAGGGCCGTGATGATCGCGTGCTCGCGGGCACCGGAACCGAGGACGAGGATTCGCACCCGATCACCCTACCGATCAGGACTCGCCCCCCGCGAGGCGACGGCTAGCCTGTGGAGATGCCACCCAGGAGGATCGAGGACGCCGCCGGCCGTGCCGCGCTGACAGCGGTGCAGCAGGGCGACACGGCACGGGCGACCATCGCGACGGCCGTCCGGTGGACCCTGCAGCGCCTCGCCGACGACGTCCCGGGCAACAGCGTCGAGGTCCGGGTGCCGCCGTTCGCCGCGGTCCAGGCCGTCCCCGGCCCGCGCCACACCCGTGGCACGCCGCCGAACGTGGTCGAGACGGACGCCACGACCTGGCTCGCGCTCGCGACCGCGGAGCTGACCTGGGACGAGGCCGTCACGCAGTCACGCGTCAGCGCTTCCGGCTCGCGTGCGGACCTGACGGCGTTCCTGCCGGTGCGGGTCACGCCGTAGTCGCGTCGAGGAACTCCCTAGGCGGACGAACCGAATTAGGTAGTCCCTACCGATGCGGGCGCATGCACTGCGAACCTACGCTTGAAGTCGCCGGGATTCGGACCCGACCCGAACGGGTCCGAACCCGGCGACAGGGACCAAGGTACGCGATGTTCCACACAACGTGTCAACCGCCGCGGCGCGTCGTGCTGCAATGCGCAACGTTCTTGCGTCTGGAGCGGACTCAGAACAGGCCGGCGAGCTCCGACCGCGCGTGCAGGTCCCACTTGCCGAACACCCGCGACAGGTGCGCGTCGATGGTCCGCGTCGAGAGCCCGAGCTCCTCGCCGATCAGTCGGTTGCTCAACCCCTGCGCCGCGAGCTCGGCGACCTGGTACTCGCGGTTCGTGAGCGGTGGTTTCGGCCGGCCGGCAGTGACCGCCATCCCGTGCGACGCGAGCACCCCCTGCGCCGCGATCACCCGCGTCCGGTCGCGTGCGGTCAGGGCGTCGGCGTACTCGACGATCGCCGCGGCGAGCGGACCGTCGACCCGAGCGGCGGCCTCGCGCATCCGACCGAGTGAGGTACCGGTCTCGCGTCCGTTCATCATGTCCATCGCGTAGTGCAGCGTCTGGGCGTACATGACGTGCGTCCACCCACCGCTGGCCGTCCCGCGGTCGATGATGTCGTCGGCGTGCCGGAGCCCCGCCGGGTTGCCGAGCACCGCCTCGGTCCAGGCGATCGTCACCGCGACCTGCTCCCCGGTGATCCGCATGGCCCGCTTCGGTGTGGCCCTCGCCCGGTCGAGCGCACGTGTCGCGTCCTCGGTGCGACCGGCGTAGGCGTACGCCATCGCGAGCCGCGCCCACGGGTAGGCCGCGAAACCACCGTGGTCCGCGACGTCGTACCGTTCGCAGGCGGCGGAGAACGCCGCGATCGCGTCGTCCCAGCGCCGTTGGCCGATGGCGAGGTTGCCGTCCCCGATGAGCTCGAGGGTGAAGTCGTACTTCAGGTACGGGTTGGACCGTCGGACGGGCACCTCGGTCAGCAGATCGGCCAGGTCGCCCCGCCAGACCTGCACCTGGTGCAGCACGGACACGATCTCACCGACGCTCCACGGTGCGTCTTCGAGGTGCTCGGTCGCGGTGGCCAGCGCCCGGCGACCGAGGGCCGAGGCGTCGTCGAGCCGGCCGGCCGTGGCGAGCGCCATGATCGCGCAGGGGGCGACGCAGAGGAACGCGAACGGGATGGTCGGCGCGTGCACGATGCCGCTGCGCTCGAGCTCGGCCCGCACCTCGTCGAACCGCCCGCCCCAGCCGAGGTGCGCGAGGCGCAGCAGCCGGAGCCGTTCGACCGCCTCGCCGGACACCAGCCTGCTGGCGACGTCGGTGAGCGCGACCGCCGCCAGCACGTCGTCGTCGTGGAACTGCCGGATGTTGGCGAGGATCTCGCAGGCCTCGACCACGAGGGTGTCGTCCACCGTGCCGGGGTCCGCGCGGGCGACCGCCCAGGCGGCCTCGGCGTCGGCACGACCGGCCTCACGCCCGTCGCTGTACGAGTACGCGAGCGACCGCAGGCAGCGCGCGGCGACCTGCTCGTTCGGGTGCAGCGTCCGCCGGAGTGCTGCGGATGCCAGGGCGATCGCGCTCTCGTGCTCCTGCAGACGCACCGCGACCTGCGCCGCGTCGAGCAGCTGCTCGACCGGGGGCACGACACCGCAGTCGAGCGCCCAGAGTGCCGACCGCAACCGCGCGGCGGGCGGGGCGCCCTCGGGACTGTCGGCGCGGAAGGCGTTCGCGCGGGCGAAGAGTGCCGTGCGGCGGGCCACCGGTACCAGGCCGCGGATCACCTCGCCGACGAGCGGGTGCTGCGGACGGGCCACCGCGGCACCGTCGTCGAGTGAGTCGATCCGGACCAGCCCGAGTGCGACCACGCGGTCGACGTCGCCGCCGCTGACCAGGCCGAGCAGCCGCGCGAGCGGGATCGGGTCGGCCAGCGCAACGATGTCGACGACGTCGCGCAGGTCCTCCGGCAGCGAGCCGAGTTCCGTCCGGTACATGTCGGCGAGGCTGTTCGACGCCGTCACCCGGCCGCGCCAGTACCACCCGGACGCCGTGTGCTCGAGGGCGCCCGAGGTGCGGGCGGCGCGGACGACCTCGCGCAGGTAGAGCGGGTTGCCGGCGGTCGCGCGGTGCACCCGCTCGGCCGAGGCGTTCTCGAGCTGCGACCCGAGCGCCTCGGCCACCAGGGCCGACGTCTCGCGCAGGGTGAGCGGCTCGAGGTCGATGCGCTCGAGCAGGTCGTCCTGCCACAGGGCGCGGAGCGGTTCCGGCAGCGCGGTGAAGTCACGGCAGGTCAGGACGAGCCGCGCACCCTGGTGTCGGACGAGCCACGCCACGTACCGTGCGGAGATCGCGTCGAGGTGGTCGGCGTCGTCGACGCGCAGCAGGACGTCGCGGTCCGCCAGGTCGGCGATGGCCCGGAGGCGCTGCTCGGCCCCGGCGTCGTCCGACAGTTCGGACAGGGTCGCCGGCAGCTCGCCGAAGCGGTCCGAGATCGCCCCGAAGGGCATCGACCGCCCGGAGGCGACGGCGGTGATGGGCACCACGACCGTGCGCCCGGTGGCGTCCCGTCCGGCGACGCGGTCGGTGACGCGGGCCGCGACGGTGCTCTTGCCGAGACCCGGGGCGCCGACGAGCGCGACGCTCCACTGGTGCTCCGCGACGACGGACACGGCACGGTCCTCTTCGTGGCGTTGCATCACGGGCCAGGTCACGCGCGCCGGGGTGCTCGGGGTGCGACCTCGCCCCCGTACGGTCCGTTCTCGCATCCGTGTCACCTCCAGCCCTTGGGATACCAACGCGTACGGATCATCCTCTCCTGGATCGGACTGCGCGGACAGGCCGGGAGACGTCCCACAGTGGGGGACAATGGGTGGGTGAGCAACACCGATCGACCCGACGACCAGCCGGTCCCGGCCCCTGCGCCGAACGCCGTCTCCACCTCTGACGAGGTCACGATCCGTCGTGCCCCGAAGTTCGGGGTGTTCATCGTCGGCGGTGCGGTGCTCGGGTTCATCGCGACCCTGATCGTCGTCTCGCTCACCATGAACCTCGGTGGCCAGCAGGAGGAGTCGAGCTTCGGCAGCCTGGTGGGCTACTTCAGCCTGTGGGGCGTGACGATCGGCGCCTTCGTCGGCGCGGTCGTCGCCGTCGTGTTCGACCGGGTCTTCGCCCGGCGAGCGGCCCGCCTGACGGCGGAGCGTGTCGAGGTCGAGCTGCCGCCCGAGACGGTCGACGGCGAGATCGACGAGCACGGCGACCAGCGGCCGTAGCCGCGACCGTCTTCGGACAGGAGGCCCGGTGCCAGCTGGCACCGGGCCTCCTGTCCGTCTGGTGGTCGCGATCGCGACCCCCACTCAGCTGAGCTGGTTCGCCTCGACCCAGGACAGGTACTCCGGGCTCACGGTGCCCGTGACGTAGTCGCCCGTGAAGCAGCTCATCTCGAGGTCGGTCACGTCGGAGCCCTCGATGATGGCGTCTCGCATGTCGCCGATCTCCTGGTAGATCAGGTGGTCGCTGCCGAGCACGCGGTTGATCTCCGGGATCTTCCGGTCGTGCGCGATGAGCTCGTCGCGCGTCGGCATGTTGATGCCGTAGACGTGCGGGAACCGCACCGGCGGAGCGGCACTCGTGAAGGTGACCTCGTTCGCACCGGCGGCGCGGGCCATCTCCACGATCTCCTTGCTCGTCGTGCCGCGCACGATCGAGTCGTCGACGATCAGGATGTTCTTGCCCTTGAACTCCGACGACATCGCGTTGAGCTTCTGCCGGACGGACCGCTTGCGTTCCGCCTGGCCCGGCATGATGAAGGTCCGGCCGACGTAACGGTTCTTGTAGAAGCCCTCGCGGTACTCGATGCCGAGCTTCTGCGCGACCTGCATCGCGGCCGGTCGGGACGAGTCCGGGATCGGCATCACGACGTCGATGTCACCGGTCGGCGCGTACTGCTCGATGGTGTCCGCCAGCCGGTTGCCGAGGCGCAGGCGGGCGTCGTAGACCGAGATGCCGTTCATGACCGAGTCGGGACGGGCCAGGTACACGTACTCGAACGAGCACGGCACGAGCCGCGGGTTCTTCGCGCACTGCCGGGCGTGCATCTGCCCGTTCATCTCGATGAAGATCGCCTCGCCCGGGGCGACGTCGCGCACGATCTCGTAGCCGCCGGACTCGAGCACCAGTGACTCGCTCGCGACGACCCACTCGGGCTGGCCGGCCTCGTCGAACTTGTGCCCGAGGATGAGCGGCCGGATGCCGAACGGGTCGCGGAACGCCAGCAGCCCGTGGCCGGCGATCGTGGCGATCGTGGCGTAGGAGCCCTCGACCCGCTCGTGCACGCGCTCGACGGCGTCGAAGACCTGCCCGGGGTCGAGGTCCGTACCGCGGACCTGCCCCTGCAGCTCGTGCGCCAGCACGTTGACCAGGAGCTCGGTGTCCGACGTGGTGTTGAGGTGTCGACGGTCGATGTCGAACAGTTCACGCGTCAGTTCCCGCGTGTTGGTGAGGTTGCCGTTGTGGACGAGGACGATGCCGTAGGGCGCGTTCACGTAGAACGGCTGCGCTTCCTCCTCGTTGCTCGCCGCGCCCTTGGTGGCGTAGCGCACGTGGCCGAGGCCCATGGTGCCGAGGAGGGCGCGCATGTCACGGGTGCGGAACGACTCCCGCACGTGGCCGCGGGTCTTGTGCATGTGGTGCACGTGACCCTCGACCGTGGCGATGCCCGTCGAGTCCTGCCCGCGGTGCTGCAGGAGGAGCAGTGCGTCGTAGATGGATTGGTTGGCGGGGCCCTGTGCAACGAGGCCGACGATGCCGCACATTCGCGGGTGTGCTCCAGACCGTAGAATCGGGGGGTACCGAACAAGTCTGCCATGTCACCGCGAAGGACTCCGCATGCCCAACCCGTACGCCGAAGCCGGAGTGGACACCGCTGCCGGTGACCTGGCCGTCGAACTCATGAAGTCCGCAGTCGCGGCGACGCACGACAGCCACGTGCTGGGCGGCGTGGGCGGCTTCGCCGGACTCTACGACGTGTCGTTCCTGAAGGACTTCTCACACCCGTTGCTCGCGACCTCGACCGACGGCGTCGGCACCAAGGTCGCCATCGCCCAGGCGATCGACAAGCACGACACCATCGGGCAGGACCTGGTCGGCATGGTCGTCGACGACATCGTCGTGGTCGGTGCGAAGCCGCTGTTCATGACCGACTACATCGCCTGCGGGCGCGTCGTCCCGAACCGCATCGCCGACATCGTCGCCGGGATCGCCCGCGGCTGCTCGGCGACGGGCACCGCGCTGGTCGGTGGCGAGACCGCCGAGCACCCCGGGCTGCTCGGCCCGGACGACTACGACGTGGCCGGTGCCGCGACGGGTGTCGTCGAGGCCGGTTCGCAGCTCGGTGCCCACCTGGTGCAGGACGGCGACGTCGTGCTCGCCATCGAGTCGTCCGGGCTGCACTCGAACGGGTACTCGCTCGTCCGGCACATCCTGGCGTCGCGCGGGGTCGGGTACACCGACCAGCTGGCCGAGTTCGGCGGCGTCTCGGTCGGCGAAGCCCTGCTCGAGCCCACCCGCCTGTACACGACGCCGCTGCTGGAGCTGCTCGAACAGCACCCGGGCGCCGTGCACTCCCTGTCGCACGTGACCGGTGGCGGCATCGCGGCCAACCTGGCGCGTGTGCTGCCCGTCGGCTCGTGGATCGAGGTCGACCGCTCGACCTGGCAGCCGCTCCCCGTCTTCCGCGTGCTCGCCGACATGGCCGGCACGCCGATCGAGGACACCGAGAGCACCTGGAACCTTGGCATCGGCATGTTCGCCGTGGTGTCCGCCAGCGCCGCGGTGGACGTCATCGAGTCGCTCGGCGTCGCCGGGATGCCCGCGTGGCCCGTCGGCACGATCGCCACGTCGGCCCGCGACCTGACCGGGTTCGAGCAGGGCGCCAAGGGTGTCGACGGCGGTGCCGTCCGGCTCGTCGGGAGCTACGCCGGCTGACCCTGGGGCTGACCCTGCCCGGCTCGGCCGTGCCGTGCGGTGCCGTGCGGTGCCGTGCCGCGCCGTGCCGTGCTGCGTGCGGTGCCGTGCCGTGCCGTGCTGCGTGCGGTGCCGTGCCGTGCCGTGCTGCGTGCGGTGAGTGGTCACGAACCGTCGTTCGGCAGGCCTGCAACCGACGGTTCTCGACCGCTCGGCAGCTTGTGCGCGGGGAGTCGTGACCACTCGAGGCGGGGACCCGGGCGCGGTTCCGGGGCGTGGGGCCCTGGGTCGCGGGTCCGCGGGTCCGCGGGTCCGCGGGTCCGTACATCCGGTGCGTATCGTGCTTGCGACTCGCCGTAGTGCGTGCGGCGAGTGGTCGCGAACCGTCGCCTGACGGGCCTGCAACCGACGGGTCTTGACCAGTCGACATGGTGCACACGGTGAGTGGTGACCACCCGAGGGGTGTCTGGGAGCCACGTGTCCGGGCACGCAGAAACGCCGCGCTGCCCGGAGGCGCGCGGCGTGACGGCTGTGCAGGTCAGGCGGACTTGTTCTGGTCCGCTTCGGTCTCGAACTCGTCGGCCTCGTCTGCCGCTTCGGGACCGTACTGGTCCGCCCAGCGGTCGACGAGATCGTCATCGGAGTGTTGTCCGGCGGAGAGCTCCTGCTCGAGTGCACCGTAGTTCGTCTGCGGGCTGAAGTACTTCAGCTCACGGGCGACCTTGGTGTGCTTCGCCTTTTGACGGCCGCGCCCCATGCGTGACCCCCTCGTTCGGCTCTGGTCCGGTCCTGGCGAATGACGGAAGATCACTCGGGGAACCAGACGGTTCGTGGTTTGAAATCTGCCGATCACTCTACCATGTACCTCGATCTGGACGTCGCCGCGACGGCTCCGTGCACAGGAGAATCGAAGTGATGACCGAACCCCTCGAGAGCCCAGCCGACCAGTCCGCCCGTGTCGTCGTCATCGGTGCGGGGCAGGCCGGACTGTCGGTGGGATACCACCTGCGCCGCCTGGGGCTCGTGCCCGGCACCGACCTGGTGCTGCTCGATCGTGCCCCGAGCACGGGTGGCGCCTGGCAGTTCCGATGGGAGGCCCTGCGGCTGGGCGCGGCGCACCGCGTGCACGACCTGCCGGGGATGCGGGCGATGGGGCTGCAGTTCGACGACGCCGATCGGTCACGACCCGCCCGGGACGTCGTGGGGGAGTACTACCGGCGGTTCGAGCAGCACTACGACCTGCGGGTCCGGCGTCCGGTCGCGGTGCCGTCGGTCTCGCGCTCCGCGGACGGCCGACTGTGCGTCACGACCCGTTCCGCGGACGGCACCGAGACCCGGATCCGTGCCGACGTCGTGGTGAACGCATCGGGCACGTGGGGCACGCCGTTCGTGCCGTGGTACCCGGGCCGAGGCGCGTTCCGCGGACGACAGCTCGACACGACCGAGTACCGCAGCGCCGCGGAGTTCGCCCTGCAGGACGTCGTCGTGGTCGGCGGCGGGACGAGTGCCATCGGTTTCCTGCTCGAACTCGACGGTGTCGCGCGGTCCACCCACTGGTTCACCCGACGGCCGATGGTGTGGGCGGACTCGTCGTCACTCGACCTCGAGTCGGCGGTCGCAGCGGTCGACGAGCAGGACCGGGCCGCCCGTGCCGGCGAGGTGCTCCCGAGCATCGTGAGCGGCACGGGCGTGCCGGTCTCGCGGCGGATCCGGGCAGGCATCGACCGCGGGGTCCTGCGCGACCAACCGATGTTCACGCGGATGGACGAGACCGGCGTGGTGACCGCCGACGGCACGCACGTGCACGCCGACGCGGTGCTCTGGGCGACCGGGTTCCGGGCCGACCTGCGGCATCTCGCTCCGCTGCACCTGCGGACCACGGCCGGCGGGGTCGTCGTGGCGGACGGCCGCTCGGTCGACGAGCCGCGGTTGTTCCTGGCGGGCTACGGGCCGCAGGCCTCGACGATCGGGGCGAACCGGGCCGGACGGCTCATCGCCCGCCAGGTGATGGACGTGCTCGCCGCCGCGTGAGTCGCTCCGCCTGGTGCGAGGTTGACCTCCCGGTGCGAGGTTCTTTCGGC
>NZ_JANZKM010000030.1:0-39752 GCF_025642935.1 Curtobacterium sp. RIT-PI-V | reverse complement strand
CCGTAGTAACACCAGGGAACCCCTGACCAGCACTGGTCAGGGGTTTTCTGCGTTCACGGGTCGCTCGAGCAGGACGTGACGGTAGCATTGGCGGGTCATGACTGCGCCATTCACCTCTGCTTCCGGGTCCGAGATCCGCGTCCGTTTCTGCCCGAGCCCGACGGGGACCCCGCACGTGGGGCTCATCCGCACGGCGCTCTTCAACTGGGCGTACGCACGCCACACCGGCGGCAAGCTCGTGTTCCGCATCGAGGACACCGACGCCGCGCGGGACAGTGAAGAGTCCTACGCGCAGATCCTCGACGGCCTGCGCTGGCTCCGGCTGGACTGGGACGAGGGCGTCGACGCTGGCGGCGAGCACGGACCGTACCGGCAGTCGGAGCGCACCGCGATCTACGACGACGTCATCGCGAAGCTCAAGGCGTCCGGGCACATCTACGAGTCCTTCGTCACCCCCGAGGAGATGGAGGCCCGCAACAAGGCTGCTGGCCGCGATCCGAAGCAGGGCTACGACAACCACGAGCGGGACCTGTCCGACGCCGAGCGCCAGGCGTTCCGCGACCAGGGTCGGGAGCCGGCGCTGCGACTCCGGGTCCCGGACCGTGACCTGAGCTTCGACGACCTCGTCCGTGGCGAGATCACCTTCAAGCAGGGGACGTTCCCGGACTTCGTGGTCGTCCGGCCGAACGGCAAGCCGCTGTACACGTTCACGAACCCGGTGGACGACGCCCTGATGGGCATCACGCACGTCCTCCGCGGCGAGGACCTGCTGTCGTCGACCCCGCGACAGATCGCCCTGTACGAGGCGCTGTACGAGATCGGGCTCGCACCGGCGATCCCGGTGTTCGGTCACCTGCCGTACGTCATGGGCGAGGGCAACAAGAAGCTCTCGAAGCGCGACCCCGAGGCGAACCTGTTCCACCACCGCGACGCCGGCATGATCCCCGAGGGGCTCGTCAACTACCTGGCGCTGCTCGGCTGGTCGATCGGTGCCGACCGTGACGTCTTCTCGATCGACGAGATGGTGGCGGCGTTCGACGTCACCGACGTCAACCCGAACCCGGCGCGCTTCGACCACAAGAAGGCCGAGGCGATCAACGGCGACCACATCCGGCTGCTCGAGGCGTCGGACTTCCGTTCCCGGCTCCTGCCGTACCTGACCGACCTCGTTGCCGACCCGCCGACCGCGGAGCAGACCGAGGTCCTGACGAAGGCGGCGCCCCTCGTCCAGGAGCGCATGCAGCTGCTCGGCGAGGCCCCGGCGATGCTCGGCTTCCTGTTCACCGCTGACGCCGACCTGGTGGTCGAGGACGACGCACTGGCATCGCTCAAGGGCGACACCGGCGCCGTGCTCACGGCCGGCATCGCAGCGCTCGAGCAGCTCGACGACTGGCGCACCGAGGCGATCGAGGGGGCCCTCCGGACGGCGCTCATCGACGACCTCGGGCTGAAGCCCCGGGTTGCCTTCGGTCCGCTGCGCGTGGGGGTCTCCGGGCGCCGGATCAGCCCGCCGCTCTTCGAGTCGATGGAGATCCTCGGCAAGGAGTCCACCCTGACGCGGCTCCGCGCCCTCGCGGCCCGCTGAGCGGCGAACGATGAGCACCGCGGACAGCGCTGCAGGGCCCACGGACGCGCCGAGCCCCCCGGTCGTCCACGACGTCGCGGTCATCGGCGCCGGACCGGCCGGCTTGAGCGCTGCGCTCAACCTGGTGCGGGCGAAGCGCACGGTGCTCCTCGTCGACGCCAACCGGCCGCGCAACGCAGCGACGCTGCGGTCGCACGGCTTCCTGACGCGCGACGGGATCTCCCCGCTCGAGCTCCGGAAGCTCGGGCGTGCCGAGGTCGAGGAGTACCCCGAGGCGACGATCGTGCAGGCCGTGGTCGACCTGGTGGCCCCCGACGCCGACGGCTGGCGGCTGCACGGGACCTGGCGCGGCACCGAGGTGGATGCGCGGGCGCGGACCGTCGTCGTCGCCACGGGGCTGCGCGAGGAGTTCCCGGCACTGCCGATGCTCCGTGCGTTCTACGGCACCGCGGTGCACAGCTGCGTCGAGTGCGACGCGTACGAGAAGGCGGGGGAGCCGCTCGCGTTCATCTGCGAGACCGACGACGTCGTGGACCGGGCACTGCTCATCGCGGCGTGGGCCGACGACCTCATCGTCTACACGAACGGTGTCGCTCCGCTCGACGACGCGGGGCGGGCGCGGCTGGCACGTGCCGGTGTCGTGGTCGACGAGCGGGTGATCGAGGACCTCGAGGGCGACCGGACCGGCATGACCGGTGTCCGGCTCGTCGACGGCCACGTGGAGCCACGGACGGGCGGGTTCGTCCGGCCGACCTGGCACGCCGACCTCGACTGGCTCCGCACCGACACGCCCGGCGCGCCGACGGCCCCGGAGCGCGATGCCCAGGGACTCCTCGTCGTCGACCGGGTCGGCCGGACCACGGTTCCCGGGCTGTACGCCGTGGGGGACGTGACCCCTCCCGGGCCGGAGCAGCTCATCGTCGCCGCCGGACACGGTGCCACGACGGCCGCGGCAGTGCACCGAGACCTCGTGGGTGGTCTCGTGGACCTCCGGGATGCTGTACAGTAGTTGATCGTGCCCCGGACAACGGGGACAGAAGGCCAGCAGGCCTTTTGGGGTATGGTGTAATTGGCAACACAGCGGTTTCTGGTACCGTCGTTCTTGGTTCGAGTCCAGGTACCCCAGCACTCGAAGAACAGCCCCCGGGATCCCCGGGGGCTGTTCTCGTCTCCGGACTCCTGCGTCTCCGAGCCTCCATCGGAGATCCACAGGCTCCGGACTGCGCATCCCGAGGTTGCGCGGAACCGCACGATGCTCCGCGCCCACCCGGGCCGGCCCCGGCCCTGAACCGTCCCCGTTCGGGGGCCGAGCACGCTGGCGGAGGTGCGCCGGGCCTCCCGGTCGGGTTGCGTGACCCCGCACCCCGCGTGACACGGCTCGTGGGCCGTACCGCGTCGGACGTACCGTCGCAGGACCGGCGCGGGACCCGCGGCGGCCCGCCGACGAGCATCTGAGGTGTCATCGTGACCTCCGCCGACCCGCTGACGACGACCGAGCACTGGACCCACCGCGCCGCGATCCCGCTGGCCGACGACCACTCCGTCCTGGACCGCTGGGACCGTGTGGTCGCGCTCCACGGCGACGCCGCTGCTCTTGCCGGGGACGGCCGTCCCTACACGTTCACCGAGGCGGACCGGGCGGCGCGCGACCTCGCCTCGGTGCTCGGGGCCGAGCTCCGACCCGACGACCACAGTGGTGCCGGCGTCGGCGCCGTGGCCGGTGGCGCGTCGAAGCCGGTCGGGGTGATGGCCGGCCAGACCACCGAGGCCGTCGTCGCGATCCTGGCACTCGTCCGCGCGGGGCGCACCGTGGTGGTGCTCGACGAGCACCTGCCGGCGGTCCGCCTCGGGCACGTCGCACAGCTCGCCGGGGTCGACGAGGTCGTGGCGGACGCCGCACGCGCCGACCTGGCGGCGACCGTCGTCGCCGACCGTGACGGCCGGGTGCACGCACTCGACGAGCTGATCGAACGACGCGGCGAGACCGCGGGCAACGGAACGGAGACGAGCTCTCCGGCCGACGCGAACGGCACCACAGCGGCCGACAACCGTGCCGGCACCCGCCCGGGCGGCCACGACGCGTTCGCGATCGTGTTCACCTCCGGCTCGACGGGCATGCCGAAGGGCGTCGTCCTGACGCACCGGCAGCAGCTCGCGAACGCCGAGCAGGACGCCGTCGCCCTCGGCACCGGACCCGGCGACCGCCTCGGCGTGGTCCTGCCGCTGTCGTTCGCCGCCGGCCTGCTGTTCTCGTTCGACACGCTGCTGAGCGGCGGCAGCGTCGTGCTCCTCGAACCCCGCGAGCTCGGGGTCGAACGCCTGCTCGCACGGTTCGCCGACGACGGTGTGAACGTCCTCGTCTGCACCCCGCACCTGCTGCGCTCGATCGTCGGCTCGCAGACGGCTCCCGGGGCGCAGGCGTCCGGGGCGGGCCCCGCGCTCGGCGGCCTCCGCTTCCTGATGACCACCGGCGAGGCGGTGACCGGTGCCGACATCGCTGCTGCCCGACCGCACCTCGACCCGACGACACTGCTGCTGAACGCCTTCGGGTCGAGCGAGACCGGCTGCGTGGCGTACTGCCCCGTGGAACCCGGTGCCCCGGCGCCCGAGGGCGTCGTGCCCGCGGGGTGGCCACTGCCCGGCAAGCAGGTGCTCGTGCTGCGCGAGGACGGCAGCCCCGCCGACCCGGGGGAGACCGGCGAACTCGTCATCGTCTCCCAGGGCCTGACCGCCGGGTACTGGGGCGCCCCGGAGAAGACCGCCGAGCGCGCCGGACGCACCGACGACGGCACGCCGACCTGGCGTCAGGGGGACCTGGCCCGGATCGAGCCGGACGGGCGGCTCGTGCTGCTCGGACGCTCCGACGACGCCGTCAAGGTGCGCGGGTACCTCGTGGAACCGAGCGAGGTCGAGGCGGCGCTCCGCGCGATCCCCGAGGTGCACGACGCCGTCGTCACCGCGCAGGTCGACCCGCCCGCCGTCACGCGCCTCGTCGCGTACGTCGTCGGCCGTCCGGGCCAGCGCACGCCCGCGCCCGCGGCCCTGCGCCTGGCCCTGCGCGACCGCCTGCCGGAGTACATGGTGCCGGCGTCGATCGTGCCCATGACCGAGCTGCCGCGGAACGAACGCGGCAAGGTCGACCGTGCCGAGCTGCCGGGAGCACCGAGCATCGAGACCGAGATGGTCGAGGGCGAGTACGACCAGTGGGAGCTCGTGGTCGGGCAGATCTGGGCCGAGGTGCTGGGCCTGCGCGGCGTGCACCTCGACGAGGACTTCTCGGCCCTCGGCGGCGACTCGTTGTCGGCGGAGGAGATGCTCGCGCTCGTGCAGAGCCGTCTCGGCATCGACCTGCGCTCGTCGGACGTCCTGCAGCACCCGACGCTCCGGGCGTTCGCCCGTCGGGTGCGGAGCGGCACGACGGCGCTGCCGAGCCACCCCGACGTCGTCAAGGTGTCCGGCGCGCGCGAGTCCGGCCGTCCGCCGGTGTTCTGCTTCGCCGGCGGTGGAGCGCTCGCCCTGACGTTCCTGCCGTTGTCCCGCTACCTGCCCGAGCACGACGTGTACGCGTTCCAGCAGCACGGCCTCGAGCGTCGGGGTGTGCCGGACTGGAGCATCCAGGCCAGCGCCCGCCGGTACGTCGCCCTGATGCGCATCGTGCAGCCGCGCGGACCGTACCTGCTGGTCGGCCACTCGCTCGGCGGGCTGATCGCGCTCGAGATCGCCCGGCTGCTCACCGAGAGCGGTGAGCAGGTCGAGCACGTCGCGTTGCTGGACACGTACCTGCCGCGGACCGGGGCCGAGGGGGTCCGACAGCAGTTCGGACGGCTCGAGCCCCGCGAGCACCGCAACCCCGCCGTCCGTGTCGTCAGCCAGCGCCTCGCCGGGGCCGTCCGGCGGGTCATGCCGTCCGGCATGTCGTGGGGCGAGCACGTCGCGAAGCGGGCGCGGGCCTACAGCGCGGGCGTGCTGCGGCACGGTGGGCAGAAGGACTTCGACGCCTTCTTCGACCAGGCCGAGCTCGTCACCCGGCGGCACCACCCGACGCCGTTCCACGGACGGGCGACGTACGTGCTCGCCGATGCGAACCCGGACGCGACCGGCTGGTCCGCGCTGCTGCGCGGGCGGACCGAGACCGTGCGGATCGCGGCCGAGCACAGCTCGCTGCTGCGGGAACCGCACGTGGCCGACCTCGCGACGGCGCTGCGTGCGGCGTTCGCGACGGAGGGCGCGGCCCGGAACTGAGCCGGGTGACGGACGGGAGGCGCGGGGCCAGCTGGCACCGCGCCTCCCGTCCGCCTGTCGGAGCGTCCACGGCACGCGGCCGGCGCGGTGTTGCGGGTTTCCGTATCCGCAGCCGAGTGTCCGCAATGGACCGCACCGCGCATTGACCGCCTGCCAGCCCGCGACGATGGTTGGACACGCGGGGGAGAGTACCCACTCACCTGCGAAGCCGGCGGCGTCGTACCCGCGTCCCGCTGCTCGACCGACGACGGTCACCGTCGTCGGTGCGTCATCCGAGGACGCGCCGCTCGTCACACGAGCCACAACCCGACAGCAACCCTGACCCGACAGGACCGCGCCCATGCCCGCACGTACCGTTCGCCCTGCAGACCCGAGGGTCTCCGTCGTCATCCCGGCGCGGAACGAGGCCCGAAACCTCGAGATCATCCTGCCGAAGCTCCCGCCGGTGTACGAGGTGATCCTGGTCGACGGCAACTCCGTCGACGACACCATCGCCACCGCGCAGCGCGTGATGCCCGACATCCGCGTCGTGCACCAGACCCGCAAGGGCAAGGGCAACGCCCTCGCCTGCGGGTTCGAGGCCGTCACCGGCGACGTCGTCGTCATGTTCGACGCCGACTGCTCCGCCGACCCGGACGAGATCCCGCGCTTCGTGCAGGCGCTCGTCGAGGGTGCCGACGTCGCGAAGGGCACCCGCTACTCGCTCGGCGGCGGCAGCGACGACATCACGATCGTCCGCAACATGGGCAACCGTGGCCTGAACATGCTCTGCAACATCATCCTCGGCACCCGCTACAGCGACCTCTGCTACGGCTACAACGCCTTCTGGGCCGACGTCCTGCCGGAGATCGGCCTGCTGTCCTCCGAGCTGCCGAAGCCGTCCGACGGCTCGATGCTCTGGGGCGACGGGTTCGAGATCGAGACCGTGCTCACCTGCCGCTGGTCGGCCGCCGAGCTCGCGATCACCGAGGTCCCCAGCCACGAGAAGCTCCGCGTGCACGGCTCGAGCAACCTGAACGCCGTGACCGACGGCATCCGCGTGCTGAAGTCGATCATGCACGAGCGTCGTCGCGCAGCGATCGGCCGCTCCGAGGTCCGTCGCGCGGCGATGAGCGTCGTGCCGCCGGCCGAGCAGCTGGCCGCCGCACCGCACGCCGCCGCACCCCACGCCGCGTCGGCCGGAGCGCACGCCTCGGTCCACGCGGCCGGGCACGCCCCGCACGCCGCCCCCGTCGCCGCCGTGGCCAGCCTCGAGGAGGAAGTCGCGTGACGACCGTCGCGGTCGTCATCTGCGCCTACACCCAGCAGCGCTGGGGCGACCTGCAGGACAGCGTCGAGTCCGCCAAGCGCCAGCCCGAGGCCCCCGAGGTCGTCGTCGTGATCGACCACGAACCCGAGCTCCTCGCCCGCGCCGCGGCGCGCTGGCCCGAGCTCCGCGTCGTCCCGAACACCGAGGACCGCGGCCTGTCCGGCGCCCGCAACACGGGCGTCGCCCTCACCGACGCCGACGTCGTCGCGTTCCTGGACGACGACGCGACGGCCGACCCGGACTGGCTCGGCCACATGCTCACCGCCCTCGAGGACCCGGACGTCGTCGGCGTCGGCGGCCGGGCCACACCGTCCTGGCCCACCGCCACCGGTGCCGGCCCGTACGCGGACGAGCTCCTCTGGATCGTCGGCTGCTCCTACCGCGGCCTGCCCGAGACCCCCGGCGACGTGCGCAACGTCATCGGCTCGAGCATGGCGTTCCGCCGTGACGCGATCATGCTCGCCGGCGGGTTCCGCTCCGGCATCGGCCGCGTCGGCAACCAGCCGCTCGGCTGCGAGGAGACCGAACTCTGCATCCGCATCGCACAGGCCCGTCCGGGTGCACGCATCCGCCACGAACCGCGCTCGAACGTCTCGCACCGGGTCTCCCCGGACCGCGTGACGATGCGCTACCTGCGCCGTCGCAGCTACTACGAGGGCATCTCGAAGGCCGTCCTGAGCCGACGCGTCGGCACGGGTGACTCGCTCGCCAGCGAGTCGACGTACCTGACGAAGGTCATCCCCGGAGCGGTGCTGCGCGAACTGCGCCACATCGGTCGTGGCGGTGCCCTGCGTGCCTTCGCGATCGTGCTCTCCGTCGCGTCGACCGTCACGGGTTACGCCGTCGGGCGTGTCCTCGGTGGCGTCGTCGTCCGCACCCCGGCTCCCGTCCCGGTCGCACAACCGGTGGGTACGCGGTGACCCGCGCGACCCTGGCGATGGTCATCTCGCCGATCGTGACCGGGGCGCTGTCCCCGACGTGGGACGGCGCCCTGTGGGTCGGCGAGGTGGACCGCGCCGACGTGCACGCGTCCAGCCACCGCGACGTGGTCGCACTCGAGGGCGCCGCGGGCTACCGGCGCGCTCGACTGCTCGTCCGCGACCACGGTGAGCCGCTCGGCTTCGTCGAGGCGGACATCACCGAGCGTCGCCGCATCGGCGGGACGATCGACGTCCGCGCCCTCCAGCGCGCGATCCGGCCGATGCCGGGACCCGAGCGTCGGCCGGCAGCAGGTCTGGTGCTGCCGTCCGTCACCGTGGTGCTCTGCACGGACGGGGCCGCTGGTACCACCATGCGGTCGGTGCTCGCCAACGAATACCCCGACTTCGACGTCGTCGTCGTCTCGCACGGCGCCGACGACGGCGGCACCGCGACGGTCGAGATCGGCGGTCGGCACGTCACCACGATCGCCGCGCCGACCGGTGGCCTCGCGGCCGCCCGCAACGCCGGACTCCTCGCCGCGAGCGGCGAGGTCGTCGCGTTCGTCGCCGAGGGCGCCGTCGTGGACGGTGGCTGGGTCGCCGCGTTGGCAGCCGCGTTCGCCGCGGACCCCGACGTCGCCTGCGTCACCGGTCTCGTCCCCAGCGCCGAACTGCGCACCCCCGCGCAGCGCTGGCACGACGACCGCACCGCGGCCGGCCGCACCGTCCGCCGTCGGGTGTTCCGCCTCGACGACACCGACGACGCGCCCCCGCACCACCCCTTCGCCGCCGCTGCCTACGGCACCGGTGACAACCTCGCCGTGCACCGCGCGACCGCGCTCCGGATCGGCGGCTTCGACACCGCCTTCGGACCGGGCACCCGCGTCGGTGCCGGCGACGACCTCGACCTCTTCACACGACTGCTGTTCGCCGGATCCGCGATCGCCGTCGAACCGGCCGCCATCGCGTGGCAGCGATCGGCGGACGACGTCGCGTCGCTCCGCGCCGCTGCAGCCGCGCACGGCCACGGACTCGGAGCCTGGATGACCAAGAACGCCATCGACCGCGAGTCGCTCACCGCATCGGTGGACGCAGCGCCCGAGGCGCTCAGCGCCTTCGCACGACTCGGCCTCGAGCAGGGCGACCGTGCGACGGACATCGCCGGCGACCAGCCCGGTGACGCGGACCGCGTGCCCGACGCGGTCGACGCCGAGTTCGCCGCCACCCAGCGACGGCTGCGCGGGGTCGAGCAGCGCTCGGTCCTGACGGCGCCGTTCCTGGCGCTCGTCGAACGCCTGCGTGGCGGCGGCACGATCGACCGGAACGCCCGTGGTCGCCACGAGCTCCGGCACGGCCTGGCCTCGGCCGGTCCCGCCCGCCCGCTCGCGGTGGACGCGATGAGCCCGATCGCTCGACTCACCGCAGCGGCGATCGTCGTCCTGACGCTCCTCGTCGCCGGGGTCGCCGCGATCGCCGGACTCCCGGTGCTGCGGGGGAGCGCGATCGGCGTGTACCTGTTCGCGCTGCTCGGCGTCGCACCCCTCCTGCTCGTCCGCCCGATGCCGCTGGCACGCTTCAGCGTCTTCGCGGTCACGGCGTCGCTCGTCGGCACGATCGGCATCGGCTACACGATGGCGACGTTCCAGCTCTGGAACCCCACGGTGCCGTTCGTCGGGGTCGTCGTGCTCACCGCCGTCGCCCTCGCGATCGCCGTGCCGCGTGACGTCGCCGAACTGCAGCGCGCCCGCCTCGAGCCGGCCGCCGACGGCACCACGGCCCGCCGCTGGACCACGACCGACACCGTCACCGCCGGCTCGGTCGTCGGCCTGCTCGTCATCGTCGTCGCCGCGCTCACGCACATCGGCGACCCGGTGCCGGACGGGCTGTTCGGGTCGCTCGGGCCGGGCCTGGTCATCGGACTGGCGATCGTCGTCGCCGCTGCCGTCGTCGCCCTGGTGCGCGGTCGCGGACTCGCGATCCCGGTCGTCGTGCTCGGCGGGTCGATCCAGCTCGCACAGGCCATCACCTACGGCATGCCCACCGTGATGGCGGCCGCCCGCCACATCGGCGTGCTCGAGTACATCCGCCGCTGGGGCTCCACGAACCCGGCCGCCGACATCTTCCAGACGTGGTCCGGCCTGTTCGCCGGCGGCGCCTGGGTCGCGGACGTCGGTGGGATCGACAACGCGATGACCATCGCCGCGTGGGTCCCCGTCCTGCTGGCCTTCAGCACGACGATCGCCGTCGGGGTCCTGGCCGCCAACTGGCTGTCCGGCAACCGTCGCCCCTGGATCGCCGCGTTCCTGACCGCGATGACCGGCTCGCTCAACACGACGTACTTCTCGCCGCAGTCGGTGGGCATCCTGATGTCCCTGGTGATCCTCGTGCTGGCCGTCGGCCCGCTGCGACGCACCGCGGTGACCGCAGCCGACGGCGTCCGCTCGACGATCCTGCGGGCACGCCGCGTCGGCCTGTCGCGGATCATCACGATCACCGTGATCGGCATCGTGCTGGTCGTCACCCACCAGATCTCGCCGTACCTGACGGTCGCCGCACTCGTGACGCTCATCGTGTTCCGGCTGCTCCGCCCCTGGTGGCTGCCCGTCGTGGTGCTCGTGCCGGCCGTCGGCTTCGCGCTGCTGAACGACGACATCCTCGGCAAGTTCCTGTCCCTGGGCGCCGTCGGCAAGGTGCTCGACAACGTGCAGCCGCCGTCGCACGACATGACGGTCCTGCCGAAGCCGCTCGTCACACGGCTCGCGTTCGACATCCCCGCGGCAGCCCTCGTGGTCCTCGGCCTCGTCGCCGTGATCACCGTGCTGATGCGCCGCGACCGCGTGCACTGGGGACTGCTGGCCACGGCGGCGAGCCCGATCTCGCTGCTCGTGGCGACGAACTACGGCCAGGAGGGCATCTTCCGTGTCGTGCTGTTCGCGACACCGTGGATCGCGATCCTGGCGGCTGGGCTCCCGATGCCCAGCGGCCGGCTGGCTCCCGTCGGTCGACTCGTCACCCGTGCGGTGCGGCCCACGGCGGTCAAGGTCGTCATCGCTGCGGCCGCGGTCGCCGCGATGGTCGGGATCGGCGCGTTCGGTCAGACCGCCCTCGACTGGAACCGCGTCCCGACGCGCAGTCAGTCGGCGGCGACGCAGTTCTACGACGCGAACGCGCCGAAGGGCTCCATGATGCTGCTGACCGGTTCGGCGAACGCCGTCCCGAGCAACACCGGTGCACGCTACTTCGACGTCGGGGCGCTGTCCCGCGAGGTCCTCGGGGCGTACCCGGAGCCGGAGGGCTACGACGCCGAGGCCGACGTGTCCACGATGACCCGCCAGCTCGTCCTGGACTGGCCGGCGACGAAGTACTACGCACTGGTCGCCGAGCCCTTCGGCGCCTACGACGAGCGGTACGGGTACCAGACCGACGCCGACTACCAGGAGCTCGCGGCCGCCATGGCCGACTCGCCCTACTGGAAGCGCGTCTTCGGCTCGGGCACCACCGCCGTCTACGAACTGACCCCGGCAGGACTCGCACATGCCACGAACTGAACACCGCACGACCCGGGCCCCCCGGCGGACGTGGCGCACGCGCGCCGCGTCCGCCGGGGCGGTCCTGGGGGTCCTGGCGGTCGTCGTCGCCGTCATCGCCGGACCCGGCGGTGCGATGTCCGCCGACGCACGAGGCCGGAAGACACCGCCGCCGAGCACCCCGACCAGCACGTCGACGCCCACGCCGAGCAGCACACCGACGAGTGGCACGCCCTCCGCGAACGCCGACTGCAGCGCTGGCCGGGTCCTCACGATGGTGGCGCACGCCGACGACGACCTGCTGTTCTCCGGAACCGAGCTCCGCGCCGACATCGACGCCGGCAAGTGCGTCCGTTCGGTCGTCGTCACCGCAGGTGACGCCGGCAAGCCCGCCTGGTACTGGCAGGCCCGCGAGGACGGGTTGATGGCGTCGTACGCGTCGATCGCCGGCGTCTCGTCGAACTGGACCGCCGGGCAGCTGTCGGTCGCCGGCCACACGCTCCGCATGGCGACCCTGGCGACGGCCCCGCGGCTCAGCCTGGTGTTCCTCGAGCTGCCGGACGGCAACATCGACGGCTCCGGCTTCGCGGCCACGGGCGGCGAGAGCCTGGAGAAGCTCTACGAGGGCCAGATCAGCACGATCCACACCGTCACCGGGGCAGCCCAACCGACCTCCTTCTCGCTGACCGACCTGCGCGCGACGTTCTCCGGGCTCGTCACCGGGTACGCGCCGACCGAGATCCACACGCTCGACCACGGCGGCACGTACGGCGACGGCGACCACAGCGACCACCACACCGTCGCGTACCTCGCCGACCAGGCGCAGTCCGCCTACACGGCGACGCACACGTTCACGGGCTACCTCGGGTACCCGATCGCGGACCGTCCGTCGAACCTGAGCTCCGCGCAGACGGCCGCGAAGGCCGCCGCCTTCTTCGCGTACGCCGCGTACGACGGTGAGACGTGCGGTTCCACGTCCGCCTGCGCGTCGCGCCCGGAGGGCTCCTGGCTGAGCCGGCAGTACGCCGTCGGCTCGTCGGCCCAGCCCCCGACGGACCCGCCGACCTCGCAGGGCACCGACGTCACCGCCGGTGCGACCGTCACCGCGAGCGCCGAGAACCCGGCCGACGGTCAGACCGCCGTGAAGGCCGTCGACGGTGTCGTGAGCGGCTACCCGGACGCCCCGACGGCGGAGTGGGCGGCGCCCGGTGGCCGGGCGGGCACGTGGATCCAGCTGAACTGGTCCGTCGGCACGACCCTGCACGAGATCGACCTGGCCGACCGGCCGAACGGCGACGACCAGGTGACCGGCGGCACGCTGACGTTCTCCGACGGCACCAGCGTCGCCGTCCCGTCGCTCGACAACGGGGGAGCCGTGCAGCGCGTCGCGTTCAGCGCCCGACAGGTCACCTGGGTGCGGTTCACGGTCGGTTCCGTGAGCGGCACGACCCGGAACGTCGGCCTCGCCGAGATCCGGGCGTTCCGGCCGGCGGACACCACGCCGACGCCGACGCCGACGCCCACGCCCACGCCGACGCCCACCCCGACGCCGACGCCCACCCCGACGCCGACGGTGGCGGACGTCACCGGTTCGGCCACCCCGACCGCCGCGTGGGACGACCAGTCCACCGGGCAGACCGTCGCGAAGGCCGTCGACGGCGTCGTGTCGGGCTACCCCGACAACCCGACGGCCGAGTGGGTCGCCCCGTGGGGCCGGACCGGGGTGTGGATCCAGCTGGACTGGGCCGCCTCCCAGCACCTCGGTCGGATCGTCCTGCACGACCGCCCGAACAGCTCGGACCAGGTCACCAGCGGCACCCTGACGTTCTCGGACGGCAGCCAGGTCGCGGTCGGCACCCTGCCGAACGGCGGCGACGCCCTGACGGTCGACTTCACCCCGCGTGACGTCATCTGGGTGCGGTTCACGGTGACGGGCGTCTCGAACAGCACAGGCAACGTGGGACTCTCCGAGATCCGCGCGTGGACGACCGGATGACCGACGAGCAGGGTGACGGCCAGGAGGCCCGCCCCACCTGGTCGGAACACGTCGCCGACGACGCGGCATCGGCCCACGGCGCCCCACCGGCACACGGTCGCGGCCTGTCCCGGCACCGACCGCCGCGGCGCCCCGGCACCCGCCGGACCGCGCTCGCGGCCGGCGCCCTGCTCGTGGCTGCCGGCATCGTCGCCGGCACCACGACCGCGACCACCACGGCGAACGGTGACGACGTGACCCTCGACGACCCGAGCGGCGTCTCGATGCCGAGCTCCGAGCCCGAGGGGTGGACCCGGGTGTTCGGCGAGGACTTCGCCGACGCCGCCACGAACCGGACGTTCGAGTCCCGGTACTCGGACCGGTTCGTCGCCTACCACGGGTTCGCCGACACCGCGGGGACGGGGCGCTACCAGGCGTCGACCCTGTCGACGCACGACGGCGTGCTCGACGTGCGTCTGCGCACCACGCGCGCCGGGGTGCCGCTGGCGGGAGGTGTCGTGCCGCTCGTCGACGGCGAGTGGGGCGGGCAGACCGCCGGCCGGTACAGCATCCGGATGCGCAGCGACGAGGTCGACGGCTACGGCGTCGCCGTGCTGCTCTGGAGCGACGAGAACCTGTGGTCGGACGGTGAGATCGACTTCCCCGAGGGAGCGCTCGGCGCGCCCGCGTGGCTCAACGTGCACTGCCTGGCCGACCCCGCCGAGAAGTGCATCCACCAGCAGACCGAGGCGTCGCTGAAGGACTGGCACACCTACACGATCGAGTGGACCGCCGACCGGATGTCGTTCCTGGTCGACGACGAGGTCGTCGGTACCACGACGGAGAACATCCCGACCGCTCGGATGCACCTGGTGGTGCAGGCCGGGTCGAACGCCGGGAACCCGCCTGCGGACGCCGCCGGGTCGCTCCTCATCGACTGGATGACGATCGACGTGCCTGCGGACGGTGCCGAGCCGAGCGCGTCGGTGCCGGACGACACCGCGACGACGGTCCCGAACGACTGAAGCGGCGCCGACGTCGTCGTCGGCACCGCTTCAGGTCGTCGTCGTCTGTCAGTGCTTCGCGTGCACCTCGATCGACCGGAGCAGCGCCGCGACGTGCCGCTCCCGGCCGTACCGGTCCCGCACCCAGGCGCGGCACCGGTCCGCCAGTCCGGGTTCCGTCTCGGCCGCGTGCAGCGCCTCGAGCACCTTGTCGGCCAGCGCGCCGGTCTCGGTGGGGTCGACGGTGAACCGCGCCCACTCACCGCTGAGGATCTCGGCGGTGCCGCCCGACGCCGCCGAGACGACGGGTCGTCCGGTGGACATCGCCTCGACGACCACGCGGCCGAACCCCTCGGGCTCGATGGAGGGTGCCACCACGACGTCGGCTGCGTGCAGCAGGGGGACGACGTCGTCGCGCTCGGGCACCACGACCACCGACCCCTCGGGCAGCCTGGCGATCGCGCGCTGCACGGCGGGGGCGTCCTGCGGGTACAGCGCACCCGCCAGGACGAGCACCGGAGGCGGGGCGGGCGGTGTGCCGGGCCCCACGAGGACGCGGGCCGACGCGTGGACGCGACCCCACGCCTCCAGGAGGGCCAGGACGCCCTTCGACCGCGTGAGCCGTCCGTAGTAGAGCACCACGGGGCGGTCCTGGTCGAGGCCGAGCTCAGCGCGTGCTCGGCGCGTGCTCGTCGGCGTGGCGGCGGGGAACGCCGCGGTGTCGACGCCGTTCGGGACCACGTCGACGCGGTCCGGCGGGGCACCGACGGCGGTCCAGGCACGTGCCATCGCCGCCGAGACCGCGAGGTACCGGGTTCGGCCGCCGGCGAACGGGCCGAGCCGACGGTAGTTCGGGGCGTGGTGCAGGTGCACGGCCAGGGGGACGCCGGACACGAAGGACACGACGCGGCCCCACGGCAGGAACTCCGGACGGTTCAGCCACAGGACGTCCGGGCGCGAGCGGCGGAGGCGCAGGCCCTCACGGACGAAGCGGAACACGTCCGTCGGGACGGTCCGGATGCCGAAACGGTAGTCGCGGGCATGGCGCAGTCGGACACCGAGCCGGTCGAACACCGCGCGGCCCTCGTCCGGGTCGCCGTCCGGGCCGGCGCGGTGCCACACCTCGACGTCGTGGCCGGCCGCGACGAGCTCGCCGACGTCCTCGACGACGCAGCGTTCGACACCGCCGGTGATGGCGAGTCCGTTGGTGACGACGACGACACGCAGCGGACGGCGGGCGGGACGGGTCATGCGGATCCTCCGCGAGCGAGTTTCAGGCGGCGGAAGAACCAGGGCAGGCACGCTGCGACGCCGACGATGCGCACGATGTTCCAGGCGAGGTCCTGCGGCGGGAGGAGCGAGGCCGCGGCGACGACGATCGCGATCGCGATGGCGAGCAGCACACGGCGGCGGGGGCCGCGCCACTCGCGGCGGTCCGGCAGGGAGGCCTGCTGCAGCGCGGCGAGGATGCCGTAGGCGATGACCGTGGCGATGCCCGCGCCGACGATGCCGGTCAGGGGCACCAGCACCAGGTTCGCCGCGATGTTGACGACGCCGGCGACCGCGCCGATGACGCCGACCGTCACCCCGCGGCGCTCGACCAGCAGGAGCCGACCGGTCGCACCGCTCGCGACCACCGGGAACGCGGTCAGGGCGACCACGAAGACGACGACGGTGAGGGACTCGACCCGGTACGACGCCGGCGCCAGGATCGGCAGCGCCACCGGCGACACGAGCGTCACGGCGACGAGCACGGGGGCGAGCAGCATGTAGAGCTCGTCCCGGGCGTGCATGGCGAGCCGGCGGCGGGCCACGGCGTCGCGAAGGGCGGCGAAGTGCGGCGCCCAGGCCTGGTTCGTGAAGGTCAGCAGCAGGATGACCGCGGAGCCGACGACGTAGGCGATCTGGTAGCGGGCGACCTCGTCGGCACCGAGCAGGCGCTGCACGACGAGCCGGTCACCGGCGTTCAGGACGAAGTACGACAGGCTGCCGAGCGCGATCGGGACACCGAGCTTGAAGGCCCGGATCGTGGTGCGGTGGTCGAACAGACCGCGGAGGCGCGGCTTCGTGGCGATGATGCCGATGACCATCGCGGCGCCCTGCGCCACGACCCCACCCCAGGCGTACGTGGTCGCGTCGGCGTGCACGGCGGCGAGGAGTCCGAGGCCGATGATCGAACCGCCGACGGACGACAGCAGGCTCGTCACGGCGAACACGCGGATGCGGTCCTGGGCGACGAGCAGCGCGAGGGACAGCTGCACGATCGCGGCGGGTCCGGTCCAGAGCACGGCGACCAGCAGCAGGGGGTGCTGGTCGACGAAGCCCGCGGCGTCGCCCCAGAGCGGGATCGACACCAGGGCGAACACGGTGACGGTGACCGCGGTGACCATGCCGACGAACATCAGGCCGCGGGCACGCCGGTCGTCGCCGTCCTCGGCGCGCTGCAGCACCGACGCCTGGTCGATGCCGCAGACGGCCACGACCACCAGGGCCTGGTACAGCGCGATCGCCGAGGCCAGCACGCCGAACTCGGCCGGTGGCATCAGGTGCGCGAGCACGGGGGAGATCAGCGAGCTCACGACGAGCTGCATCGACCAGACGACCACGTAGAGCAGACCGCGGCCGAACAGGACGGACGAGCCGCGTGCGACGGCGATCGAGTCCGTGTCGGTGGACAGCGCGCCGGGGGCTGCGGGCTGCACGGACGCCTCGAGCTCGTCGTCGTCGGGCTGCTGTGCCGCCAGCGCAGCCGCCTCGGCCGCACGCGCCTCGCGTCGGGTCTGGGGGACGGTCACTGCGCCACCACCACCGGCTGGTCGTCGGCGGACGTGCGGAGCCCGAAGGTCGCGTCGACCACGTCGAGCAGGTCGGTGCTCCGGGACGTCGAGAACTTCCGGGCGAACACGTACGGGGTCGACTGGTCAGCCGCCGTGCGACGCTCCAGCACCCGGCCGGCGTCCTCGATCCCGAGCCACGGCGGGCTCTTCTGCTTCGTGCCGTCCCACCCGATCCACCAGAGCGGCTGCGCCGCGTGGGCGTCCGCGAAGTCCGGGGTGAACGCCGGGGTCAGCAGGACCGACGGCACGAAGGTCTCGTCGCCGATCCACACCCGCTCCCAGAACGCCACCAGGTCGGGGCGCCCGTCGAACACGTCGACGACCCCCTGCGCGTGGTGCCGGGCCAGGACCTTGAGCTGCGAGCCGCCGCCGAACACGACGTCGCGCGGCACCCGACGGGGGACCGGCAGGCGCAGCATGTGCTTCCGCCACGCCCAGTGCCGGAACCGCACGCGCGACCGACCGCCGTCGCGACCCCACGCGGGGTGCGGGAGCGGCTTCGCCTCGACGAACGACCGCCCGGGGTTCGCCGTCAGGAGCGCCGAGATCTCGTCGGCGTCGGCGAGCGGGTAGTCGCTGCCGGTCAGCAGCGCCACGTGCGTGGCGTCGGTCTGCGCCAGGGCAGCACGGTAGCCGGCGACCTCGGCCGCGACGTTCTCCCACTTCGCCCATCCGGTGCGCATCCGCGGCAGCACGTGCACGCGGTCGGGCAGGCCGGCGGTCATCGCCTCGAAGACGGCGTCGTCGGTGCTCGCGTCGCAGTGCAGGAACACCGGGAACGGGTCGAGCGCCGCCACGAGCCGACGGACGTGCGTCGGGTCCTCGTGGGCGAGGACGATGCACGCGAGTGGCGTGGGAGTGATGGCCATGTCCGCGACGCTAAGCGGGCCCGGCAGCACCGACAAGGGAGGTCGGGACCACCTGCGGGGGAACGGCGGTTTCCCGCAGGCGCCCCCCGATCGAGGGGGATCGCGGGGAGGATCGCGTCAGCGGGCGCGGCGGAACCTCGGGCAGTCGCAGAGCGCGCAGTCCGTGCCCGGACGGTAGTGCTCGTGCGCCGCCTGGGCGTGCCCGCACGTGCCGCACGCGGCGTCGTCGGCATCGAGGTGCACCACGACGAGGTCGGAGGCGTCGGGGTCCGGAACCAGGTGCAACGTCGGGCGCGGACGCCTGGTCAGGCCGAGCCGGTCCATCGTTCGGGCCAGCGGCATGCGTCCTCCTCGTGTCCGGCGGGGACCGGGGTCGCACCGGCGGGTCGACCGGCGTCTCCCGCGAGTCTAGTGGCGGCAAACCGCAGCCTCCCCGCATCCTCCGAGCATCGCGGTTGACCCCCTGTCGACGCGCGCGGAGCATTGCCACGTCCACCCGACCAGACCGGCCCGACGGGACGAACATGACCGACCACACCACCACCGCGGAACGAGCCCTCACGCTCGACCCCGCGATGCCCTCGCCCGACGCCCCCACCTGGGTCGGCGCTGCCTGGGTCGGCGCCGTCGACCGGTCCGCGGCGCTCGCCGCCGACACCGTGCACCTCGCCGGCGCCAGTGGCTTCCGTCGCGCCCGCCTCATGGTGCGCGACGGCCGCGACGTCGCGGGGTTCGTCGACGTGCGCGTCGACGACCGCGGGGCGGTGGACCCGGCCGAGCTGGGACCGGCCCTGCGTCGGTTGCCGGCCCCGGGCCTCCCGGTCGACGCCCCCGCGGACGGCGCACGCGTCTCCGTCGTCATCGGCACCCGCGAGCGCCCCGTGGCGCTCGCCCGCGCCGTGCGCTCCGTCCTCGACTCCGCGTACGACGACTTCGAGCTGTTCGTCGTCGACAACGCCCCCGTCACCAGCGGCACCCGCGACGTCGTGGCCGCCATCGACGACCCGCGCGTGCACTACGTCCTCGAGGCACGTGCCGGCGTCTCCCGGGCCCGCAACGCCGGACTCGCCCGCGCCACCGGCGGCATCGTCGCGTTCATCGACGACGACGTCGTCGTCGACCGCCACTGGATGGCCGCCATCGCCGCCGCCTACGAGCGCGACGCCGACGTCTGGTGCGTCACCGGACTCGTCCCCAGCGGCGAGCTCCGCACCCCCACGCAGCGCTTCTTCGACGAGCGGGTGACCTGGGCGCGGAACCTCGAGCGCCGGGTGTACCGCACGTCCGCCCCGCCCGCTGACGAGCCCCTGTTCCCCTTCACCGTCGGCGCGTTCGGCACGGGCGCGAACATGTCCGTGCGCCGCGACGCCGTCCGGCAGCTCGGCGGCTTCGACGTCGCCCTCGGGCCCGGCACCCGCGCCCGAGCCGGTGAGGACCCGGACCTGTTCACCCGCGTCCTGCTCGCCGGTGGGGCGCTCGCCGTGGAACCCTCGGCCGTCGTCTGGCACGAGCACCGGAAGGACCGTGCCGCGTTGCGCTCGCAGGCGACCGGCTACGGCACCGGGCTCGGTGCCTGGGTGACGAAGCTCGTGCTGCGGCCCTCCACGGCCTTCGCGGTGCTGCGGCGTGCGGCCGGTGCGCTCCGGCGGCTCGGCGCGCTCGGGCAGGGTGCCGACGAGCACCCCGTCGACGCGAGCGGCGGCTGGCCCGTCGACGCCGAGTTCACCGAGGCGACGCGCGGGCTCAAGCGCGCCGAGCTGACGGCCGCGCTGGGCGGGCCGTGGCGCTACGTGGCCGGGCGGCTGACTGCGCGCTGAGGCGCGGATGCCGGCGGGCGCGGCGAGCGGAGTCGCCGCAACAGGTTTGCGACAAGACGGTCGTCGTACGACACGTGTCTTGTCGCTTGTTGCGCGTGCAACGGTTGCGTGCGCGTGGGTGCGACATCCGCGACGTCGTACGACCACGCGAGTGTCGCTTGTTGCGTGCGCAACGGACGGACGGGAGGCCCGTGGCGACACTGCCACGGGCCTCCCGTCCGTCACGCTCCGCGACTACGGCCGGAAGCGGCCGGCCTCGACGTCGCGCCAGCGGCGTCGGCTGCGGAACCAGGCTGCCGGGCCGGCGGGGAACCCGCGCAGCTCGTGGTAGGCCAGGGTCTTCGGGATGCGCGTGGTCGAGGCGTCGTTGGTGACCTCGGTCGCGGCGTCCCGGCGACCGGCCAGGCGGGAGAGCATCTGCTTCGACTTGACCTTCGCGGCGAGCGGCATCAGGCGGGCGAGGACGGCGACGTGCCGCTTGTCCTTCGCGGCGAGCGCGAACATCAGCGCGGTGAAGCCGACGCCGTTGCCGTGCAGCTGCTTGTGCAGGTCCTCGATGGTCTGGCGGTGCCGGTGGTGCACGACCGCGCGGGGCTCGAAGCCGATCTTCCCACCGCGCCACAGCGTCTCGATGAACATCGCCAGGTCCTCCCCACCACGGGCCGGGGAGCCGGCGCCGAGGGTGTGGTCGAAGCCGCCGACGGCCTCGATCAGGGTGCGTCGGTACGCCATGTTCGCGCCAGCGCCGTACGCGCCGATGCCGTAGACGGCGAAGTGCTTGAGGACCTCGCCGGACGGGGTGACCGCCGAGACGCGGGCGTGGCGCATGGTGCCCTGGACGTCGTCCGGGACGATCGTCACGGGCGAGAAGGTGCGCTCGGCGCTGAAGCCGCCGTAGTACGCCTCGTACCAGATCTGCGCGGGGGTGGTGAGCTCGCTCGGCAGGATCACGCCGGTGACGGCGTCCAGGCCGGGCTCGCTGACGAACCGGGACCCGATGGCGCGCAGCCACTGCGGGTCGACGCGGACGTCGTCGTCGGTGAAGGCGATGACGTCGCCGGTCGCAGCGGCGACACCGGCGTTCCGTCCGGCGGACAGACCGGGGCGGCGTTCCTCGACCAAGCGGACGTTCCGCCCGGCGAGCATCGCGGGCAGGGCGTCGCCGGCGGGGACGCGGACGCGGTTGTCGACGAGGATGACCTCGTGCCGCGGGTAGTCGAGGTGCTCGAGGACGTCGAGCAGCTTGCCGAGGTCCTCGACGCGGTCGACGACGGTGGACACGACGACCGAGATGGTCGGCAGGTCGTCGTCGGACACCGCGGGGACGTCAGCCAGGACGGTCTCCTGCAGCGCCTCGAGGGCGCGGGCCGCGTCGGCGGGGTCGTCGGTGAGCCGTACGTCGAGGGTGCCGGTGGGGTGGCCGCCGCGGTAGCCGATCACCATGGCGGACTCGCCGGTCTCGTCGGCGACGAGACGGGGGAGCGGGGCGTCGAGGTCGACGCCGATGACACGGCGCGGTGCGGGCACGGTGTCGGCGGTGTGGAGGGTGGCCATGTCGTGGACGCTACGTGGGGCAGTGGGTGCGGACAACGGCGCAGGACCCCAGTGGCGGTGTTCATGCGGAGTTCCGCAGTGGCGCGCGGGAGTTCCTCGACGAGGGTGAGCGCTCACCCAGGAAGTCTCCGGGACTTCCAAGGTCACGCTCAGGTCACGGAACCGATGCAACCGGTTGCGGAACCCCTGCGGCGGGCGTAGCTTCCTCCACCAGCAGGCAGCGGCGCCTGCTCCAGGGCAGTGTCGTCGAACCCGGTCGATGCCCCCTGGTGATCTCAATGAGGAGACAACGCTGTGAAGACAACACGCTCCAGGGTGCGGTTCGCATCCGTTGCCGGGGTCGCCGTCATCGGCCTCGTGCTCACCGGCTGCTCAAGCGGGAGCTCCGGCGCCGGCTCGGACGACGCCAAGAGCGGCCAGGACAGCCGCGGGCCCATCACCTACGTGCAGGGCAAGGACAACTCCAACGTCGTCCGGCCGCTGATCGCGAAGTGGAACAAGGCCCACCCCGACGAGAAGGTCACCTTCAAGGAGCAGTCCGACCAGGCCGACCAGCAGCACGACGACCTCGTGCAGCACTTCCAGGCCAAGGACGCCAACTACGACGTCGTCGACGTCGACGTCGTCTGGACCGCCGAGTTCGCCGCGAAGAGCTGGCTGACGCCGCTGACCGGTGACATGGAGATCGACACCTCGAAGCTGCTGCCGGCCACGGTGAAGACCGCGACCTACAACGACACCCTGTACGCCGCCCCGCAGACCTCGGACGGCGCACTGCTCTACTACCGCAAGGACCTCGTCAAGACGCCTCCGACCACGTGGAAGGAGATGATGGCCGACTGCCAGATCGCGAAGGACAAGGGCATCGGCTGCTACGCCGGGCAGTTCGCGAAGTACGAGGGCCTGACGGTGAACGCCTCTGAAGCGATCAACGGCTCCGGTGGTTCGGTGCTCAGCAAGAGCGGGGACCCGGACGTCGACACCGCGGACGCCAAGGCCGGCCTGCAGAACCTGGTCGACGCGTTCGAGGACGGGAACATCCCGGCCGAGGCGATCACCTACCAGGAGGAGCAGGGCCGCACGGCGTTCGAAGCCGGCAAGCTGCTGTTCTTGCGCAACTGGCCGTACGTCTACAACCTGGCGAAGACCGACGGTTCGAGCAAGGTCAAGGACACGTTCGGCATCGCCCCCATCCCGGGTGCGGACGGCACCGGTGCTTCGACGCTCGGCGGGCACAACGCCGCGATCAGCGTGTACTCGAAGCACAAGGCGACGGCGCACGACTTCCTCGAGTTCCTCATCTCGAACGACACGCAGAAGTTCTTCGCGACGCAGGGGTCGCTCGCCCCGGTCGTCGGTGACCTCTACACCGACTCGGAGCTGACGGCGAAGCTGCCGTACCTGCCGACGCTGCTCAAGTCGATCGAGTCGGCGGAGCCGCGGCCGGTCACGCCGTTCTACCCGGCGGTGACGAAGGCGATCCAGGACAACACCTACGCGGCGCTCAAGGGATCGAAGTCGGTCGACGAAGCCCTGAAGGACATGCAGGACGCCCTCAAGTCGGCGACCAGCAGCTAGCAACGCGCGGCGCACGCCGCATCGGACTGGAGGCACGGTGCCATCCCGGCACGTGCCTCCAGTCCGCCCCTACTTGCGTTCCGACACCCCCGGCAAGGAGGCCGACACGTGTCAGCAGCAACCGAGATCCCCGCAGCCATCCCGAACCCGACGGGCACGGAACCGAAGCGCCAACGGCGCAAGGGCGGACTCAACGCCGAGCACGGCCGGTGGGCCGTGTACCTCATCGGCCCGACGATCCTGCTCCTCGCGATCGTCATCGGCTACCCGGTCGTCAGTGCGATCATCCAGTCGTTCCAGCTCGACCAGGGCCTCGACAAGGCCACCGGCCTGTTCGTGCAGGGCGGGTTCGCCGGCATCACGAACTACGCGCACTGGCTCGGCCAGCAGTGCGGCAACGTCACCTGCCCGCCCGGCAGCCTCGGCTCCCAGTTCTGGGTGTCGATGGGCAACACGTTCTTCTTCACGGTCGTCACCGTGGCGTTCGAGACGGCCATCGGCGTGTGGATGGCGATCATCATGAACCGCAACTTCACGGGCCGCGCCCTCGTCCGCGCCGCGATCCTGGTGCCGTGGGCGATCCCGACCGCCGTCACCGCGAAGCTCTGGTACTTCATCTTCGACGCGAACGGCGTCCTGAACCACGTCCTCGGGCAGCAGATCCTGTGGACGAGCGGCGAGTGGGCGTCCCGGTGGGCGGTCATCATCGCCGACACCTGGAAGACCACGCCGTTCATGGCACTGCTCATCCTGGCGGGGCTCCAGCTGATCCCGGAGGAGGTCTACGAGGCCGGCAAGATGGACGGCGCGTCGACGTTCCAGCGCTTCGTGCTCATCACCCTGCCGCTCATCAAGCCCGCGCTGATGGTCGCGATCCTGTTCCGCGTGCTCGACGCGCTGCGCATGTACGACCTGCCCGCGATCCTCACCGGCGGTGGCGGTGGTTCCGGCAACGCCACCACGACCCTGTCGATCCTGGTCGTCGAACAGATCCGGCAGGGCTTCAACTCCGCGTCGGCCCTGTCGACCATCACCTTCCTGGTGATCTTCATCGTGGCGTTCGTCTTCGTCCGGTTCCTCGGCGCCAACGTCGTGCAGACGCAAGCCGCCCAGCAGAAGGGTGAACTCAAGTGACCCTCGCAGCAGACCGCCCCCGGTCGGTGCCAGTCCCCGGCGAACGTGCTGGCGCACGCGCCGACGTCCGGGTCCGCCGCGACACCGGCCCCCGCATCCGCACGGCCGTGCAGGCGATCGTCATCGCCGTGTGGTGCCTCCTGCCGTTCTACTGGATGGTGGTGACGAGCTTCCGCGACGTCGGTTTCACGTTCGACGCCACCCCGTGGCCGACGCACGTCACGCTCGACAACTACGCGACCGCGTTCTCCACGTCGCTCGGCAACCACCTCGGGCGGGCGCTGGCCAACAGCCTCCTCATCGGCGGCGTCGTGACGATCATCGCCCTGCTCGTCGGCACGACGGCGGCGTACGCGCTGGCCCGACTCGAGTTCGGCGGGAAGTCCTTGATCGCCGGCGCGATCCTGGCGGCGTCGATGTTCCCGGGCGTCGCGCTCATCTCCCCGCTGTTCCAGCTCTTCACGGACATCGGGTGGATGGGCACGTACCAGGCGCTCATCCTGCCGAGCATCTCGTTCGTGCTGCCACTGACGGTCTACACGCTCGCGTCGTTCTTCCGCGAGATGCCGTGGGACCTCGAGGAAGCAGCGCGCATCGACGGCTGCACCCGGGTGCAGGCGTTCCGGCGGATCATCCTTCCGCTCGCCGCCCCCGCGGTGTTCACGACGGCGATCCTGGCGTTCATCTCCAGCTGGAACGAGTACCTGATCTCCTCGCAGCTCTCGAGCGACGCGACGCAGCCGGTGACCGTGGCGATCGCCTCGTTCGCCGGGTCGCAGCCGCACCAGGAGCCGTACACGGCGGTCATGGCCGCGGGCACGATCGTCACGATCCCGCTCGTCATCCTGGTCCTCGTCTTCCAGCGACGCATCGTGGCCGGCCTCACCGCCGGTGGCGTGAAGGGGTGACGACCATGGCACAGCGCGGACCCACCCGGCCCACGGCCCGGATCGACGAGGCGATCGGCTTCGTCGGCATGTTCGGCATCCTGTTCCTCGGCGCCACGGTGTTCTGCGAGGTCACCGGTCGACCGGCACTCGGCTGGGCACTCACCCTGCTGGTGTGCGTGCTCGGGGTCGTGGCGCTCGACCGGTGGCGGGTCGCGGTCCTCCGCCGCCACGCGGTCGTCGACGGGGCCACCGACGGCATCCGTGCCGCTCCTGCCGTCGCCCCCGTCCGCACCGCTCGCGGCGACGACACTCGTCGTCAGCCACGGCCCTCGGCGGACGGTCGGGTGCACCAGCACAGCGGGTGGGACGAGCTCGCACCAGCGGGTCGTCGTGCACCGCACCGGGCGCGCCGGACCGCAGCGGCCGTCGCGCACACCATCCCCGGCACTGCAGCCGACCGTCCGGCGGGCGTCACGCACCGTACGGACGGCTGACGGGCCTCCCGGGTCGCATCGATGGGGATCCAGGAGATCGCGACCGTCACGGGACTGTCGAAGTCCACGGTGTCGCGAGCGCTGCGCGGCATGGAGAACGTGGCGGAGACCACGATCGACGAGGTGCGTCGGGTCGCCGACGAGCTCGGGTACGTCCCGAGCTCGGCGGCGGCCGGCCTCGCCACCGGGCGGCAGCGCGCCGTGGGCGTCGTCGTCCCGGTGATCGACCGGTGGTTCTACGTCAAGGCGCTCGGTGGCGTCGACGCGGAACTCCGGCGGGCCGGGTACGACCTCGTGCTCTACAACCTCGGCGGGCCGGGCGGCGACCGCGACCGGGCGTTCCGACGCTCGATGCTGCGGCACCGGGTCGACGCCCTCGTCCTGCTGTCCCTGGTGCTCGACGCGACCGAGCGTGCCGAGCTCGAACTCACCCGGCACCCGATGATCGTCATCGGCGGACCCGCACCGGGCCTGCGGAACATCGGGGTCGACGACCGAGCCGTCACCCGGATCGCGGTCGACCACCTGTGCGGACTCGGGCACCGACGGGTCGCCTACGTCGGCGGGCAGGACGAGGCCGGCATGAACGTGGCGGTGCCGCACCTGCGGCGGGACGGGTTCGTCGACGCGATGCGGACCGCCGGACACGCGGTGCCTGATCGGTGGCTGCTCGACGGACGGTTCTCGTTCGCCGGAGGGCTGGCGGCGGGTGCGGCGCTGTTCGGCGGGAGCACGGTGGCGGGTGTGGCGGGTGCGGCGGGTGCCGGGCCCGATCACCCGACAGCGGTCTTGTGCGCGTCGGACGAGATGGCGCTCGGGGTGCTCCTCGCCGCCGGGCAGGCCGGGCTGTCGGTGCCGGGAGACGTCTCCGTGATCGGGATCGACGGCCACGAGTACGGCGCCACCGTGGGCCTGACGAGCGTGGCACAGGACCCGGAGGCGCAGGGGCGGGCAGCGGCGCGAGCAGTGCTGGCCGAGGTCGACGGCGGCGCTGCCGGAGCGATCGTCGCGGCGCCGGCGCACCTGGTGGTGCGGGGGACGACGGGACCGCCGCCGGGGTGAGGGTGTGTGGTGGTGCGTGGGCGGGATCGACTCGGAACGACGTTCCCGATGTCGTACGACAACGGGAACGTCGTTCCGAGTCGGCGCCGGCCGAGTCGGCCCAAGCCAGCCGCGGGTAGCGTCGCCCGCATGGAGGTCACGAAGCTCGAACACGCCTGCCAGATCCTGTCGGACGGCGGCGCCCGCCTGGTGCTCGACCCGGGCAACTTCACCCGCCCCGTCGACGCGACCGGGGTCGTCGCGGTCGTCGTCACCCACGAACACCCCGACCACGTCACGCCCGAGCAGCTGCACCGGATCCTCGCCGCCAACCCCGACGCCGTCGTGTTCGGCCCCGAGGGCGTCCGTGCGGCGCTCGCCGACTCCGGCATCGCGGTCGAGGTCGTGACCGACGGGGACCACCGCACCGTCGGCCCGTTCGAACTCGACTTCCACGGCACGCGGCACCAGCTCATCCACTCCTCGGTGCCGATCGTCGACAACACCGGCGTGCTCGTGAACCGCACGCTCTTCCACCCCGGCGACTCGTACACCGACCCGGGCGTCCCCGTCGAGGTCCTCGCCGTACCCGTCGGTGCCCCGTGGCTCAAGGTCGCCGAGATGATGGACTACGTCGCCGCGCTCGCCCCGGCCCGCGCCTACCCGATCCACGAGGCCACGCTCTCCGACGTCGGCTACGGCATGCACACCGGTCGGCTGCGCGAGGCGCTCGCGCCGAGCGGCGTGCTCGAGGTCCTGCGGCCGGGGGAGTCGCTCACGATCTGACCGCGCGGGACGCGACCGTTCCTGCTCACGAAGTGCGGCCCCGGACGTGCGTGCGGTCGGACGGGAGGCCCGTGGCGGGCCCGCCCCGCGCCTCCCGTCCGCTGGGCGGTCGCGTCCACGGCCGCGCGACCGATGCGTGCGCATGTTGCGACAGCACGCTCGTCGTTCAACGGGTGTTTCGACGCTCGATGCGCACGCAACGGATGCGTGTGCATGTTGCGACAGAACGAGCGTCGTTCAACCGGTGTTCCGTCGGAATCTGCACGTGCAACCAGCGCCGTACGCCGGGCGCGGCATGGCGGCACACCCGGGCGACACGCCTCGTTTTGGCGCGATGCGCGGCTTGTGCAATACTTGTCGAGTTGTCGGAACGGCCCCATCGTATAGCGGCCTAGTACGCTGCCCTCTCACGGCGGTAACGCGGGTTCGAATCCCGCTGGGGTCACCACAGGTGACATGCTCCGAGTCCGACAACAGCCGCGGCCCCATCGTATAGCGGCCTAGTACGCTGCCCTCTCACGGCGGTAACGCGGGTTCGAATCCCGCTGGGGTCACCAGCACCACGAAACCCCCGACGAGCTCCGGCTCGCCGGGGGTTTCGTCGTCGTGTGTCAGGCTGCTTCCGTGTCCAGTGCCGTCCAGCTCATCCGGTCCGCAGCGCTCAGCGACGTCGCGGAGTACGCGTACGCGTCCACCGTGCCGGCCGGGACACGGCTCGTGTTCCTCGCGGGGGCGTGTCCGCTCGACGAGCACGGCGCGACGGTCGCCGTCGGTGACGTGGCCGGGCAGGCCGCGCAGTGCATCGCGAACCTGCGGACGGCGCTCGCAGCCGCCGGCGCGGGTGTCGACGACCTCGTTCAGACGCGGGTGCTCGTCGCGACGACCGAGCAGCAGGACCTCGTCGCTGCCTGGGACGTCGTCCGCGCCGCGATGGGGGACCACGACGTGCCGAGCACACTGCTCGGCGTGACCGTCCTCGGCTACGACGACCAGCTCGTCGAGGTCGAGGCGATCGCCGCCGTCGCCGACTGAGCAGTACGCTGGACGGGTCGTCAGACCCGGCAGTGGGGCCTGCCGGACCCAACCGCGCACGAGGCGCCAACGGTCCCTATCCCGAGAACACCGCACGCGCGGGATCGATCCGGCGTGCTCGGCGATAGGAGTACCGATGACCGATGCGCGACCGCCGCACCTCCGCTGGCGCTTCCTCGCCCTCGTCGCGCTCGGCGGCGCCATCGGGACCGCCATCCGGGCACTGCTCGCCGAAGCGTTCCCCGCACACCACGGCATCAGCTGGGTGATCCTCGCGATCAACGTCGTCGGGGCCTTCTGTCTCGGGCTCCTCCTCGAGGCGCTCGCGCGGCGTGGCCCCGACGTCGGAGGCCGCCGCACGCTCCGGCTGTTCGTCGGCACCGGCGTGCTCGGCGGCTTCACGACGTACAGCACACTCGCCGACGACGCCGCGCAGCTGCTCGACGTCGGCCGGCGGGGTGCGGGCAGCGGGTACGCACTGCTGTCCGTGGTCCTCGGGCTCGGCGCCGTCGCCCTCGGGATCTGGCTCGCCGGGCGGTTCCGACCGGCGTCAACCGGCCCGGACGGAGGCGCGTCGTGAACGCGCTCAACCTGCTGCTCGTCGCCGTCGGCGGGGGAGTCGGAGCCGCGCTCCGCTTCCTGCTCGACGGACTCGTCAAGACCCGCACGTCACGCTCGCGGACTGCCGGGTTCCCGCTCGGGACCGTGCTCATCAACGTGTCCGGATCGTTCGTGCTCGGGCTGCTCACCGGCCTCGGGCAGGCCGGCACGATCCCGCTCCCGGCGGTCGCGGTGCTCGGGACGGGCATGATGGGTGGGTACACGACGTTCTCGACGGCGAGCGTCGAGACCGTCCAGCTCCTCCGATCCGGCAAGCCCCGGCTCGCCGTCCTGCACGGCCTCGGGATGCTCGTCGTCTCGGTCGGCGCAGCTGCGCTCGGCCTCTGGATCGGAAGGAACTCATGACCTCGGAACGCCCCGGCGAACTCGTCCTCGTCCGTCACGGAGAGACGGAGTGGTCGAAGAGCGGGCAGCACACCGGCCGCACCGACATCCCGCTGACGGACAACGGTGTCGAGCAGGCGAAGCGCGCCGGCCGGTACCTGGCCGACCGCTCGTTCGCGTTGGCCCTGTCGAGTCCGCTGCAGCGTGCGCGCGACACCGCGCACCTGATCGGCGCCGACCCCGAGCTCGACGAGGACCTGTACGAGTGGGACTACGGCGCGTACGAGGGGCTCACCACCCCGCAGATCAAGGTGCTGCGCCACGGGCCGTGGGACCTCTGGACCGACGGAGTGCCTGCCGGTGACACCCCCGGTGAGAACGCCGCGGAGGTCCGGGTCCGCGTCGAGCGCATCCTGGACCGCGCTCGTCCGGTGCTCGCCGAGGGGCAGGACGCCGTGTTCATCGCGCACGGCCACGTGCTGCGTGCCCTCGGCGCCGCGTGGATCCGGCTCGCGCCGCAGGACGGTGCCGTGCTGAAGCTCGGCACCGCATCGATCAGCGTCCTCGGTTACGAGCACGGCCGCCCGGTCATCGACGCCTGGAACATCCAGCCCCGCGACTGACGCGCCCGTTCTTTCCCCGAACGCGCGCGATGGTCGGTGGAATCGGGCGTACCTGGTCAGAAGAAATGGTCAGGTATGCCCGGAACGACCAGGTACGGCACGGGTCTCCAGGTACTCAGACGGTACGGATCGCGCTCGTGGCACCCAGGGCACGGCCGCGACGCCGCTCGATCGCGCGCCCCACGAACAGCAGCCCGACGCTGACGAGCGCACCGAGGGTGGTCTGCGCGACCCGGTCCAGCGCGAGGAGCTCCGGGGCCTCGGGTAGGCTCAGCCACGACACGGCGAGGGCGAGCGGCGTCAGGAACAACAGGCAGACGGCGTAGTTCCGGGCGACGAAGATCTCCGCGAAGAACTGCCCCACGACGGCGATCACGACGATCCACCACGCCGACGGCTCGAGCAGCAGGATCCCGACGGCGATCACAGTGCCGCCGATCGTGCCGATGAAGCGCTGGAACGCCCGGATCACGGTGTGCCGCTGGCGGAGGGCCGGCAGGGTCGACACCACCGCGATGACGGCCCAGTACGGGTGCCCGAGCCAGGGGATGGTCGACGCCACCGCGCCGGCGACGAGGGACCCCACGACGTTGAGCGCCACGGTCTCCCACAGTGCGGCCGTGCGGAGGATGCCGAAGCCGCGCTGCTTGAGCGGCGCCAGCGGCCGGAACCGGTGCGGGGCGCGCGGGTGCCACACGTGCCGGATGACGAACCCGGACATCGCGACGAGCCACGCCCAGACGACCGAGCAGACGATGATCGTCGCGACGAGCGGGACGTCCGCGGGCCTGAGCGGCACGAGGGCGGAGACCACGAACGCGAACACGGGGAAGATCGGCTGCGCGGGGATCGTCCGCAGGGTCGACAGGGTGCAGACCGCGATGACGAGCACCACGACGAGCCCGGCGGCCTGCAACCAGAGCGGGGAACCGAGCAGGGCGACACCGATGCCCGCGAACATGCACAGGGTCTGCAGCGCACCCGCGACGCCGGTGGTGACGGCGCGCTGCCGGTACGGCTCGGTCGCCCCGAAGATCGCGGTGAAGCCGGCGAACATGGCGAACGCGGCGTAGCCCGGCATCCCGAGGGCGATGAGCAGCGCCAGTGGTGCACCGCCCGCGATCGCTGCGCGTGCCGCGCCCTCGAGGTTGATCGTCCGGGTCGAGTGCGCAGGTGTCGTCATGTCCCGACCATCTTCCCACCGCGACGGGTGTCGCGGAGTCGCCACGGGCCTCCCGGTCGACCGTCGCACCACGCGGCGCCCGTGACCCGCGTTGGTATACCAACCTGGTAGAGTCGGCGGATCGCGCCGCGTCAGCGGTGACGGCAGCGCCGCACCAGCGGCGCCGGACGACGAGAACGAGGGAGTCGAGCTCATGGGTAGGACGCTCGCCGAGAAGGTGTGGGACGACCACGTCGTGGTCAAGGGCGAGGACGGGAACCCGGACCTCCTCTACATCGACCTCCACCTCGTACACGAGGTCACGAGCCCGCAGGCGTTCGACGGCCTGCGCCAGGCCGGCCGCCCGGTGCGCCGGTTGGACCTGACGATCGCGACCGAGGACCACAACACCCCGACGCTCGCCATCGACCGCCCCATCGCGGACCCGACGAGCCGGATCCAGATCGAGACCCTGCGCCGCAACTGCGAGGAGTTCGGCGTCCGCCTGCACTCGCTCGGCGACAAGGAGCAGGGGATCGTGCACGTCGTCGGCCCGCAGCTCGGCCTGACGATGCCCGGCATCACCGTGGTCTGCGGCGACTCGCACACCAGCACCCACGGGGCGTTCGGTGCGATGGCGTTCGGCATCGGCACCTCCGAGGTCGAGCACGTGCTGGCGACGCAGACCCTGCCGCTGAAGCCCTTCAAGACGATGGCCATCACGGTCGAGGGCACGTTGCGTCCGGGCGTCACCGCGAAGGACATCATCCTCGCCGTCATCGCCAAGATCGGCACCGGCGGCGGACAGGGCTACGTGCTCGAGTACCGCGGCTCCGCGATCCGCGCGCTCTCGATGGAGGGCCGGATGACGATCTGCAACATGTCGATCGAGGCCGGAGCCCGCGCCGGCATGGTCGCCCCCGACCAGATCACCTACGACTACGTCCAGGGCCGCGACCACGCCCCGACCGGTGCCGACTGGGACGACGCCGTCGCGTACTGGGACACCCTGGCGACCGACGACGACGCCGTGTTCGACGCCGAGGTCTTCATCGACGCCGACGAGCTCGAGCCCTTCGTCACCTGGGGCACCAACCCCGGCCAGGGCGTCTCGCTGTCCGAGAGCGTCCCGGACCCCGCCAGCTACAGCGACCCGAACGACCAGGCCGCCGCGCAGCGGGCCCTCGAGTACATGGACATCGCCGCCGGCACCCCGATGAAGGACATCGCCGTCGACGCGGTCTTCATGGGCTCGTGCACGAACTCGCGCATCGAGGACCTGCGGGCCTTCACGTCGATCATCCAGGGCCGCAAGAAGGCCGACGGCGTCCGGGTCATGGTCGTGCCGGGGTCCGCTCGCGTGCGGCTCGAGGCCGAGGCCGAGGGGCTCGACGTCGTCATCAAGGAGTTCGGCGCCGAGTGGCGGTTCGCCGGGTGCTCGATGTGCCTCGGCATGAACCCCGACCAGCTCGCACCGGGGGAGCGCTGCGCGAGCACCTCGAACCGCAACTTCGAGGGGCGCCAGGGCAAGGGCGGGCGCACCCACCTGGTGTCGCCGCTCGTCGCCGCCGCCACCGCGATCCGCGGCACGCTGTCCAGCCCGTGGGACCTGGAGAACTCCGAAGCGAACACCGTCCTGGAAGGGGCAGTCTGATGGACAAGATCACCACCGTCACCGGCATCGCTGCCCCGCTCAAGCGGTCGAACGTCGACACCGACCAGATCATCCCCGCCGTCTACCTCAAGCGCGTCACGAAGACCGGCTTCGAGGACGCCCTGTTCTCCGGCTGGCGGCAGGACCCCGCGTTCGTGCTGAACCAGCCCGAGTACCAGGGCGCGAAGGTGCTCGTCGCCGGTCCCGACTTCGGTACCGGTTCGTCGCGTGAGCACGCGGTGTGGGCGCTCCGCGACTTCGGCTTCGCGGTCGTGATCTCGCCCCGGTTCGCCGACATCTTCAAGGGCAACGCGGGCAAGCAGGGCCTGGTCACCGCGATCGTGACCGAATCGGAAGTCGAGCGGCTCTGGGCCGAGATCGAGCGGAACCCGGGGGTGTCGGCGACCGTGGACCTGGTGGCGCAGCGCGTGTCGCTCGGGGATGTGGACGTCCCCTTCGAGATCGACGCTTACACTCGTTGGCGGTTGATGGAAGGGCTCGACGACATCGGGCTCACCCTCCGTGACGAGACCTCGATCACGGAGTTCGAATCCCGCCGCTCCAGTTGGCGGCCGAAGACATTGCCGGTGAAGTAGTGAACTCTCTCGTACAGGACGCAGCGGCCGCAGGGGCGCGCGTGGGCCTCAAGTCGGACGAGATCGTCATCCGCGGGGGCAAGCCGCTCGTGGGGCGCATCGAGGTCCGCGGGGCGAAGAACCTCGCGACCAAGGCCATGGTGGCGTCGCTGCTCGGTGACACCCCGTCGATCCTCAAGGACGTCCCGGACATCTCCGACGTCAAGGTCGTCCGCGGGCTGCTCGAGGTGCACGGCGTGCGCATCACCGATCCTGCACGAGGCGAGCTCATCCTCGACCCGGCCAACGTCGAGTCGGCGCACTTCGCCGAGATCGACGCCCACGCCGGCTCGAGCCGCATCCCGATCCTGTTCTGCGGCCCGCTGCTGCACAAGCTGGGCGAGGCGTTCATCCCCGACCTCGGTGGCTGCCGCATCGGCGACCGCCCGATCGACTTCCACCTCGACGCGCTCCGCGCCATGGGTGCCGTCGTCGACAAGCAGGTCAACGGCATCCACCTGACGGCTCCGAACGGGCTGAAGGGCGCGTCGATCGAGCTGCCGTACCCGAGCGTCGGTGCGACCGAGCAGGTCCTGCTGTCGTCCGTCCTGGCGACCGGCGTCACGGAGCTGCGGAACGCGGCGATCGAGCCCGAGATCATGGACCTCATCGCGATCCTGCAGAAGATGGGCGCGATCGTGTCCGTCGAGCCGAACCGCGTGATCTTCATCGAGGGCGTCGAGTCGCTGCGCGGCTACACCCACCGTGCGATCAACGACCGCAACGAGGCAGCCAGCTGGGCCTCCGCCGCACTCGCCACCGACGGCGACATCTTCGTCGAGGGGGCGAACCAGCAGGAGCTCATGACGTTCCTCAACGTCTTCCGCAAGGTCGGCGGCGGCTTCGACGTGCAAGAGGACGGCATCCGGTTCTACCGCGAGCGCGACACCCTCAAGCCCGTCGTCATCGAGACCGACGTGCACCCCGGCTTCATGACCGACTGGCAGCAGCCGCTCGTCGTGGCGCTGACCCAGGCCGAGGGCCAGAGCATCGTGCACGAGACCGTGTACGAGAACCGCTTCGGCTTCACCGACGCGCTGAACGAGATGGGCGCCGACATCGTCGTCCACAAGGAAGGCCTCCCCGGCCACGACCGCCGTGTCGCCCGCCGTCCGTTCGAGCAGGCCGCGGTCATCACCGGTCCGACGACGCTGCACGCGGCGAACGTCCGGGTCCCCGACCTGCGCGGTGGCTTCAGCCACCTCATCGCGGCGCTGACCGCCGACGGCGAGTCCCACATCACCAACGTCGGCATCATCAGCCGCGGCTACGAGCACTTCATCCCGAAGCTGCGGAAGCTGGGCGCCGACTTCGACTTCGCGGGTTAGTCGCGGTGTCGGTTCCGCAGCCGGGTGACGGTCCGTCGCGTCCGGGTGACGGCCCGTCGCGCCAGGGCGATGGCCGGGAGGCCCGTGACGCGTCCGCCGTGCAGGTCGCGACCGGCCTGCCGGTGCGTGGACGGCGTTGGAAGCGTGGGGAGCTCAACCCCGCGTTCCGCATCGTGGCGTCGGTCGTCATCCCGACGTTCCGGTTCTCGTCGAACTACCACTGGTACGGCCCGAACCGCCTGCCGGCGGACGGTGCCTTCGTGCTCGCCCCGAACCACTTCACGAACATCGACCCGCTGGTCGTGGGTACCGCCGTCTACATCAGTCGGCGGGCCCCGCGCTTCCTGGCCAAGGCGTCGCTGTTCAAGGTGCCCGTCTTCGGCAAGCTCATGTCCGGCATGGGCCAGATCCCGGTCGAGCGCTCCGGCCGCACCCGGTTGAGCGACCCGCTTGGAGGCGGCCGGTCGCTCATCGAGCAGGGTGGAGCGATCATCGTCTACCCCGAGGGCACGCTCACCCGCGACCCCGACCTGTGGCCGATGCGCGGCAAGACCGGTGCGGTCCGCATCGCGCTCGAGAACGACGTGCCGCTGATCCCGATGGCCCACTGGGGCACGCAGGGCATCATGGCGCGCTACTCGAACAAGCTCCGCCTCTTCCCGCGGTCGCGCGTGGACGTCATCGTCGGCGACCCCGTCGACCTGTCCGCCTACCGTGGCCGGCCGATCGACCAGCAGATGCTGATCGAGGCCACCGAGCTGCTCATGCAGCGCATCACGGAGCTGCTCGAGCAGCTCCGTGGCGAGCAGGCCCCGAACACCCGCTGGGACCCGGCGGCGAACAACCAGAAGGAGACCGGCCGGTTTGAGTGACCTCCGCCCGCACGACGATCGTCCCGACCCCGTCGCCGCAGCGCCGGGTGCCTTCGACACCGCCGCGATCCGGGTGGTGATGCAGTCGACCGACAAGCCCCGTGTCGCGGTGATCGGTGCCGGCAGCTGGGGCACCACGTTCGCGAAGGTGCTCGCCGAGGGCGGTGCCTCCACGGTGGTGTGGGCCCGTCGTCCCGAGGTCGCCCGCGAGATCACCGAGACGAAGCGGAACTCCGACTACCTGCCCGGCATCAACCTGCCCCGCACCCTCACGGCGTCGACGACGCTCGAGCAGGTGCTCGACGGCGCCACCCAGGTGTACGTGTCGGTGCCGTCGCAGACCCTGCGCTCGAACCTCGACGCGATCCGGGAGCTCCTGCCCGCCGGTGTTCCCGTCGTCAGCCTGATGAAGGGCGTCGAGAAGAGCACGGGCCTGCGGATGAGCGAGGTCCTGCTCCAGGGGCTCGGCATCGACCAGGACCGCATCGCCGTCGCGAGCGGACCGAACCTCGCGCTCGAGATCGCCCGCCGGCAGCCGACCGCGGCCGTGGTGTCGTCGTCGAGCGTGGAGACCGCGACCGCTGTCGCCGCCGTCGCGACGAACCCGTACTTCCGGTCGTTCATCAACACCGACGTCATCGGCACCGAGTTCGGCGGCGTGCTGAAGAACCTGATCGCCGTGGCGATCGGCATCGTCGACGGCGTCGGTTACGGCGAGAACACGAAGGCGTCGATCATCACCCGCGGCCTCGCCGAGATGACCGAGTTCGCGGTGTCGCTCGGCGCGCAGCCGTCGACCTTGTCGGGCCTCGCGGGCCTCGGTGACCTCATCGCCACCTGCCAGTCGCCGCTGTCCCGGAACAACACCGCCGGGCGCCTGCTCGGTCAGGGGTACCGGTTCGACGAGGTCGTGCGGCAGATGAACCAGACCGCCGAGGGTCTGGCGTCCGTCGCACCGATCCTCGAGCTCGCCGCCGCGAACGGCGTCGACATGCCCATCGTCAGCCAGGTCGGCGAGGTCCTCGCCGGTAGGCTCGATCCGCGCAACATCGCGCCGCACCTCACCGAGACCGACGAGCCCCAGGGCGAGTGACCGGTCCCGCACCGAGTCACGAAGGGACTCCCGTGCCCACGATCCCCGAGGGAACCGACGTTCCCACGACCACCGTCGCCGTCCTGTTCGGCGGGCGCTCGAGCGAGCACGAGATCAGCTGCGTGACCGCCGGCGGCATCATGGACGTCGTCGACCGCACCGAGTACGAGATCGTCCCGATCGGCATCACGAAGGACGGCGCGTTCACGCTGCAGTCCGACGACCCCTCGCAGTGGGCGATCCGCGACGGCTCCCTGCCGACCGTTCCCGACAACGGCACGCGTGTGGCGTTCCCGACCTCGCCGGCGACCAACGAACTCGTCGTCTCGCACCCGGACGGCTCGGTCACGACCGTCGCCGTCGACGTGGTGTTCCCGATCCTGCACGGTCCGTTCGGCGAGGACGGCACGATCCAGGGCCTGCTCGAGATCGCGGGTCTGCCGTACGTCGGTGACGGCGTACTCGCGAGTGCCCTGGCGATGGACAAGCACGTCGCGAAGGCCGTCCTCGAGCACGCCGGTCTACGGGTCGCTCCCTGGACGACCGTGCTCCGCCGCGAGTGGGCAGCCGCCCCGGTCGACGTCGCCGAGACGATCGCGGCGCACGGCTGGCCCCTGTTCGTGAAGCCGGCGCGCGCCGGGTCGAGCATGGGCGTCTCGCGCGTCGACGGGCCCGACGAGCTCGGTGCCGCGATGGACCTGGCGTTCGAGCACGACTCCAAGGTGATCGTCGAACCCCGGGTCGTCGGCCGCGAGGTCGAGGTCGCCGTGCTCGAGGGCCGTGACGGTGCGCCGCGCACGAGCCTGCCCGGGGAGATCGTCGTGGCCGAGGACGGCTTCTACGACTTCGCGTCGAAGTACCTCGGTGGCGACGAGTCGCTGCTGTGCCCGGCGCCGCTCACCGAGGCGCAGACCGACGAGATCCGGTCGATCGGTGCCCGTGCGTTCGAGGCCATCGGCGGCTCCGGGCTGGCCCGCGTCGACTGCTTCCTGACCGACGACGGCTTCGTCGTGAACGAGGTCAACACGATGCCCGGGTTCACCCCGCTGTCGATGTACCCGCGCTGCTGGGCGGCGTCGGGTGTGTCCTACGGCGAGCTGGTCACCGAGCTGATCGAGCTGGGGCGCGCCGCCGTCCGCTGACGCTGAGCAGGGCGACGGGGTCGGCCCGCGTCAGCCCTGCACGTCGGACGGGTCCAGGCACTTGTGGCCGTCCTTCGGCAGCGTCGACACCGCCGTCGCGAGGTCCTGCAGCACCGCGCTGCCGGTCTTCGACGTGTCGACGACGACCTGCACCGCGGGGGACCGTCCGAACGTCGTGTAGACGATCTGCTTCTCGCGGTCGTCGCGGATCCAGTCGACCGACCCGAGCGTGACGCACGGCAGGTCGGACACCGTGGGCACGGCCACGCCGCAGTGGTACAGCGCTGCCTCGGGGTCGCCCCAGGCCGCGGTGGACTGCGCGGTGGTGTTCCGCAGGTCGTACGTCGAGTCCACGGTCGCGGGCAACCGCACCTGTGCGGCCGCGCACGCCGCTGCGTTCGCGGAGGGTGCCGCGCTCATGCCGACGGCGTTCGTGCACCCGGTCAGCCCGGCGGCGAGGGCGATCACGACCCCCGCGATCGCGAGGGTGCGAGGGGTGCGGCGCGCGGTGTCCATCGCGGTCCAGGCTACCGTTCTCGTGTGGACGCGACGTACGACGCCTGGGCCGGACCGACCGTGGGGGCGCTCGGTGAGCTGGCCGTCCTCGACCGCATCACGAGCCGGCTGCCTGCGGGCTCGCCGCTCCTCGGGCCCGGGGACGACTGCGCCGTCGTCGCCGCCCCCGACGGCCGGTTCGTCGTGACGACGGACATGATGGTGCACGGCCCGGACTTCCGGTGGGCGTGGTCCTCGCCCGAGGACGTCGGCTGGAAGGCCGCCGCGACAAACCTCTCCGACGTCGCGGCGATGGGTGCGGCGCCGAGCGGCCTCGTCATCGCCCTCGCTGCACCGCAGGACACCCCCGTGGCGGTGCTCGAGGGCATCGCGGATGGTTTCCGCCTCGCTGTCGACGCGCTCGCGCCCGGATGCGGCGTGGTCGGCGGCGACCTCTCCACCTCGGCGACCTTCACGGTGGCTGTCACGGCGTTCGGCGACCTCGGTGGTCGCGCCCCGGTGCTCCGGTCGGGAGCTCGTGTGGGCGACGTCGTGGCGGTGTCCGGCGAACTCGGCCGCGCTGCCCGCGGGCTCGCGCGGCTCTTCCGTGACGGCGTGGACGCGCAGGGCGAGCCGGACCGCGCAGCGACGGTGGCGAGCGGTGCGGACGCCGATCCCGACGTCGACCGCCAGCGCCGACCCGTGCCGCCGATCGGCGACGGGCCCCGCGCCGCTGTCGCCGGGGCGACCGCGATGCTCGACCTGTCCGACGGCCTGGCGATCGACGCCGGACGACTCGCCCGCGCGAGCCGGGTGACGCTCGAACTCGATGCCGATGCGCCGCTCGACGAGGTCGCTCTGCACGGCGGCGAGGACCACGGCCTGCTCGCGACCTTCCCCGCGGGGGCTGTGCTGCCGGGGGGCTTCCGCCGCATCGGTGTCGTGCGCGACCGCGGCGACGCGGACCTGCTGCGCGCCGGGTCTCCCGTGCCGACGACCGGCTGGGACCCGTACGCCGACTGGGACGGTGCCGCCGGCTGACCCACCCGGCCCGGGCCGGACGGAGGCGACGTGGCGGAGCCGAGCCGGGCCTCCCGGTCAGTGCGCGCGCATCTGTCGACGGAACACGCGTCGATCACCTGGTGTCCTGTCGGAAGATGCGCACGCATCCGATGCATGCGCATCTTGCGACACGGCACGCGTCGATCG
>NZ_JANZKM010000003.1:0-181535 GCF_025642935.1 Curtobacterium sp. RIT-PI-V | reverse complement strand
TCGTGCTCGACCTCGCCCACCAGGAGGCCCTCGAGTTCGACACGATGGTGCTCACCCCGCGGGTCCCGGGCGGCGCGACCACCGAGCGCATCGGCGACGTCGGCGTCCGGCGATTCCCGTACTTCCCGAAGGCGTTCGAGGACCTGGCCGACGGCGCGATCCTCGACAACCTCAAGGAACGCCGCTCGCGCATCGTGCAGGTGCCGGCCCTGGTGCTCGCGCAGTGGTTCGCGATCCGCCGCGTGGTCCGCTCCGCGAAGCCCGACGTCATCCACGCGCACTGGGCCATCCCGCAGGCACTCGTCGCGACGTTGGCGGCCCCGGGCGTCCCCGTCGTCGTCACCACCCACGGCGGGGACGTCTACGCGCTCCGTGCCGCTCCCCTGGTCCGCCTGAAGCGCTGGGTCTTCGGCCGTTCGGCCCACGTCACCACCGTGAACTCCGAGATGCGCGAGCGCCTGACGGAGTGGGGCGTGCCCGAGGCGCGCTCCACCGTCATCCCGATGGGCGTCGACCTCGGTCCGGCCCGCGCCACCCGCGCCCGAGTCCCCGCGCAGGAGCACCACGTGGTGGCGGTCGGCCGGCTCGTCGAGAAGAAGGGCTTCGGCAACCTGATCGAGGCGCTCCGGCGACTCGGCGACGAGGTGCCGTGGCGACTCACCGTGGTCGGCGACGGCCCCTACCGGGCGCAGCTCGAGCAGCAGGCTGCCGGACTGCCGGTGACGTTCCTGGGCCAGCGCGGACGCACCGAGGTGCTCGAGACCCTGGCCGCGGCCACCGTCGTGGCGGTGCCGTCGATCCCCGCGGCGAACGGCGACCAGGAGGGGCTGCCGGTCACCCTGCTCGAGGCCGCTGCCGTCGGCGCCGCGATCGTCGCGAGCGACCTGCCCGGCATCCGGGACGTCGTGCACGACGACGTGTCCGGCGTCCTCGTCGCCCCCGGGGACGTCGACGCGCTCCGCGACGCCCTGCGCCGCGTGCTCACCGACGACGCCGCGCGGGCGAGGTACCAGGAGCAGGCCGTCGTGTCGGCTGCGGACTTCTCCACCGAGCGCATCGGCGAGCGTTACCGGGCGGTGCTGCGCGCAGCCATCGGCTGACGACGCGGCAGACGCACAGGAGGCCCGGTGCCGGCCCCACGGACCGGCACCGGGCCTCCTGTCGGTCGCGGCTAGCGCCCCATGCCGCGGTACGTGAAGCCGGCGGCGGTCCAGGCGTCGCGGTCGAGGCAGTTGCGGCCGTCGATGACGACCGGGCTCGACACCAGGGACGCCACCGTGGTCGCGTCGAGCTCGCGGAACTCGGTCCACTCGGTGAGCACGAGGACCAGGTCCGCGCCGGACAGCGCGTCGGCCGCGGTCTCGACGAAGTCGAGCTCCGGGTGCACACGACGCGCCGTGACGACGGCCTCGGGGTCGTAGGCCGACACCGTGGCGCCGAGCTCGTGCAGGCGTGCGGCGATGTCGAGGGCGGGCGAGTCACGGACGTCGTCCGAGTTCGGCTTGAAGGCCAGGCCGAGCACCGCGACGCGCTTGCCGGTCACGACACCGCCGAGCAGCTCCTGGGCCAACTCGACGACGTGCGCACGACGACGCAGGTTCGTGGCGTCGACGTCGGCCAGGAACGCCAGGGACTCCCCGACGCCGAGCTCGTTCGCCCGGGCCTGGAACGCCCGGATGTCCTTGGGCAGGCAGCCGCCACCGAACCCGAGGCCGGCGTTCAGGAACTTGCGGCCGATGCGGGCGTCGTGCCCGATCGCGTCGGCGAGCGCGGTGACGTCGGCGCCGGCGACCTCGGCGATCTCGGCCATCGAGTTGATGAACGAGATCTTCGTGGCGAGGAACGCGTTCGCGCTGATCTTGACGAGCTCGGCGGTGGGCAGGTTCACGACGAGCCGGGGGGTGCCGGACGCGAGCGCCTCGGCGTAGACCTCGTCGAGGGTGTCGACGGCGGCCTGCCCGGCGTCACCGTCCGGCACACCGTAGACGAAGCGGTCGGGGCTGATGGTGTCCTGCACGGCGAAGCCCTCGCGCAGGAACTCGGGGTTCCAGACGAGCGTCGCCCCGGGCACGGACTCGGACACCTCGGCGGCGAGGCGCGCGGCGGTGCCGACCGGGACGGTCGACTTGCCGACGACGAACTCGCCGGCGGACAGGTACGGGGTGAGCGCGGCGACCGCGGCGTCCACGTAGGTCATGTCCGCGGCGCCGGTCGGGCTCTGCGGGGTGCCGACGGCGAGGAAGTGCACGCGGGCGCCGGCGACCTCGGCCATGTCGGTGGTGAAGCGGATCCGGCCGGAGGCGAGCGCCTCGGTCAGGATCTCGGGGAGACCCGGCTCGAAGAAGGGGGCCTCACCCGCGGCGAGCCGCTCGATCTTGGTCGGGTCGACGTCGACGGCGACGACCTCGTGCCCGAGCTTGGCCATGGAGGCGGCGTGCACGGCACCGAGGTACCCGCAGCCGATGACAGAGATACGCACGACGAAGAAGGTACCGGTTTCTCGTGGGAGTTCCAGCACCGTGGTGCCCCGGGTGTCGTGGCGACGTCAGGCGCGGACGTCGCCCCAGGGCGGTCGGTCCGGGCCGCCGACGATCTCGTCCCAGTCCGGCTCGCGGTGGCGCCGCCGGGCCTCGTACGCCTCGACCAGATCGTGCAGGACGGCAACCACGAGGTCGGCGTGCGGCACGTCCGCGAGCACCACGGCGGGGTCGTCGCCGGGGAACACCAGGACGTCACCGGAGCGGAACACGCCCTGGAGTCCGCGCCGGCGCACCGTCACGTCGTACCCGCGGGAGTGCAGGAGCTCCTGCCGGGTGCGTGTGCCGAGCCCGTGCACGACGACGAGCCGCCGGGTCGTGACGACGTACCGCTCGGACATCCACCGGAACAACGGCACGGCACCGCCGAACACCACGAGCACCACGACGAGTCCGGCGACGACGGCGTTCAGCCACGCCAGCTGCGCCTGGAACACGCCGAACCCGAACCCGCCGGCGACCACGACCAGCACGACGAACACCGCCGGGCGCACGAGCCGACGAGCGTGCGGTCGCAGGCGAGCGACGACGCGTTCGGGCGGCGGCTCGGCGGTCATGCCGTCATGCATACCGCAGGTGGGTGACGTCGCCCACGGCGACGCCCCTGGAGGCGCCCGCTCGATCCCGGATCGTGATGCGGCCCTCGTCGTCGATGCCGGTGGCGTCGGCCTCTTCCACGGTGCCGTCGGGCAGCTCGAGGCGGATGCGGCGACCGATCGTGCCGCACCCGGCACGGACGTGCGACCGGACCGACTCGGCGGCGGGACCACCCGTGACCAACGCGGCCACGGCCTCCAGGACGGTTGCCCGGAAGGCGGACAGGACCGCGTCGGCCAACGCGGGGGCGTCGTCGACCGCGCCGGCCACGAGCAGCGACGTCGACGTCGGGGTCGGCAGGCGGTCGGCGGGGATCGTGAGGTTCACGCCGGCGCCGACCACGATGCTGCCGTCGGAGGCGACCTGGCAGAGGATGCCGCACACCTTCTCGCCTGCGACCTGGACGTCGTTCGGCCACTTGACGGCGACGTCGGCTCCGGCGGGCAGCACCCGAGCGATCGCGTCGCGCATGGCGGCCCCGGCGATGAGGGGCAGCCAGCCGCGGTCGTGGTCGGCGAGGTCGGCGCGCACGAGCAGGCTCGCGGCCAGCGCCTCGCCGGCCGGTGCGCTCCACGTGCGGTCGAGGCGCCCCCGGCCCGCGGTCTGGTGGAGCGTCGCGACCACGCTGCCGTGCTGCTGCTCGGGTGCCACGGCGAGCAGGTCGGCGTTGGTGGAGCCGGTCTCGTCGGGGACGGTGAGGGTCGCGCCCGTCGACCGGACCGCTTCGCTGGTGGCGGGGAACGACGACGACGGGGATGTGGACATGCACGCAAATGTACGGGCAGGAACCGTGGGGGTCCTCCAACCGGCCCCGACCTCGCCGCCGGTAGGGTGAGCGGGTGACTTCAGGAGACACCCCCGATCTCTCGACGACGGCAGGCCGGCTGGCCGACCTCCGCGAGCGGTACCACGAGGCCGTGACCGCCGCGGGCGAGTCCGCGATCGCCAAGCAGCACGCCAAGGGCAAGGGCACCGCGCGCGAACGCATCGAGCAGCTGCTCGACGAGAACTCCTTCGTGGAGTTCGACGAGTTCGTCCGGCACCGCACCACCTCGTTCGGCATGGACGCCAAGCGCCCCTACGGCGACGCGGTCGTCACCGGCGTCGGCACGATCCACGGCCGCAACGTCGCCGTGTACGCGCAGGACTTCACCGTCTTCGGCGGCTCGCTCGGCGAGGTCGCCGGCGAGAAGATCATCAAGGTGATGCAGCACGCGCTGAAGACGGGCGTGCCGATCATCGGCATCCTCGACTCCGGCGGGGCCCGGATCCAGGAAGGCGTGGTCGCGCTCGGCAAGTACGGCGAGATCTTCCGCCTCAACACCCAGGCGTCCGGCGTCATCCCGCAGCTGTCCATCGTGATGGGCCCGGCCGCCGGCGGCGCGGTGTACTCCCCCGCGCTCACCGACTTCGTGATCATGGTCGACAAGACCAGCCACATGTTCGTCACCGGCCCCGACGTCATCAAGACCGTCACCGGCGAGGACGTCGGCTTCGAGGAGCTCGGCGGCGCGCAGACCCACAACGCGGTCTCCGGCGTGGCCCACTACCTGGCCGAGGACGAGTCCGACGCGCTCGACTACGCGCGCTCGCTCATCGGGTTCCTGCCGGACAACAACCTGTCCGACGCCCCCGCCTACGACGTCGCCCCCGAGCTCGAGACCACCGACGCCGACCACGAGCTCGACGTCGTGATCCCGGACTCGACGAACCAGCCGTACGACGTCACCACGATCATCGAGCACGTCGTCGACGACGGCGAGTTCCTCGAGGTCCAGCCGCTGTTCGCGCCGAACATCCTGATCGGCTTCGGCCGGGTCGAGGGCCGCACCGTCGGCATCATCGCGAACCAGCCGCAGGCCATGGCCGGCACGCTGAACATCGACGCCGGCGAGAAGGCAGCCCGCTTCGTGCGGTTCTGCGACGCGTTCGGCATCCCGATCCTGACCCTGGTCGACGTGCCCGGCTACCTGCCCGGTACCGACCAGGAGTGGACCGGGGTCATCCGGCGCGGCGCGAAGCTGCTGTACGCCTACGCCGAGGCCACCGTCCCGCTCGTCACCGTCATCACGCGCAAGGCCTACGGCGGCGCCTACATCGTGATGGGCTCGAAGCAGCTCGGCGCCGACATCAACCTGGCCTGGCCGACCGCCGAGATCGCCGTCATGGGCGGTCAGGGCGCCGTCAACATCCTGTACCGCGCCGAGATCAAGCGCGCCGAGGAGTCCGGCGAGGACGTCGCAGCGGTCCGGACGAAGCTCGCGAACGAGTACACCTACAACGTCGCGTCGCCGTACCTGGCGGCCGAGCGCGGTGAGCTCGACGGCATCATCCAGCCGCACGCCACCCGCGTCTCGGTCATCAAGGCCCTGCGTGCCCTGCGTGGCAAGCGTGCGACGCTGCCGCCCAAGAAGCACGGGAACATCCCCCTCTGATGGGTGCGTACTGATGGGTCGTCACGCAGCTCCGGTGCCCTCGGACGAGCCCGCCTCGGTGGCCGACGTCCGGGTGGTCTCCGGCGAGCCCACCCCCGAGGAGCTCGCAGCGGTCGTGGCCGTGCTGCAGCGCCAGGCCGACGAGGCCGCAGCAGCCGGTCGTGCAGCGGTCGTCGACGAGCCGCGCACCGGGTGGCAGGCGTCGGCCCGCGGTCTGCGTCGTCCGCTCGACCACGGCCCCGGTGCCTGGGGCCGATCGCTCCGCTGACCTCCGCTGACCTCCCTGTACCCCTGGTGTCCCCGACCCGGTGGACGTTGCAGGCTGCACTTCCCGGTCGGTATCCCCTCGCACGGGGGACACGAATCGTCCAAGAGGACCGGAAATGCCGAATTTGTCCCCCATAATGACGACTGACACGAGGGTTGTGGGTTGGCATAGTTACTGGTGTTCGGTGTCCTTCAACGAAGAACATCGCAGGTCGGTGGCCGACTAGGGTACGACGCCACCGCCCGCTGCGAGGCAGGGCGACATTCGGGTTGTCGCTCAGCCTCGGGTCGTGAACGGGCCGGTCGGATACGACCGGCCCGTTCCCCGTTTCCGGGGGCGTTCGCGCGCACCCCATCCGCGACACTCCACGCGTCGAACGACTCGTGCGTTGTCGGAATGATCGCGTCAGCCGTCGGCGCCAGCCCGGCGCGACCACGTGTCAGCCGGGGGCCCGTGGCGGCGCCGCCACGCGCCTCCCGGCCGCTGCGTCCCGCGTCCACCGCCGCGCGCTCCACTTTCGCGACATTCCACGCGTCGATCGCCTCGTGGTCCGTCGGACGACACGCATGCACCGCATGCGTGCGCATGTTCCGACGTTCCACGCGTCGATCACCTCGTGGTCCGTCGGACGACACGCACGCACCGGGCGCCAGCTCGAGCGGGCGCTGCGCGCCTCAGGCGGGCTCGTGCCGCGGGATCTCGAGCCAGAGGGCCACGGAGTCGTCCTCGTCGCCGTCGTCGTCCTCCATGCTCGCGCCGAGGGCTGCGGACTCGCTCGCGGCCGTGTCGAGCTTGAGCCCGACGACCGTGACCGCGGAGTCGGACCCCTCGCTGACGGTGCGGACGATGACGTTGTCGGCCTCGCGGGCCTGGCGGAGCGCCTCGGCGATGCGGGCGTGGATGCGGCGGACGTCGTCGACCTCGAGCTCGTCGAGACCGCCGTCGTCGTGCAGCTGCACCGTCGCTCCGCGGCGGCGCAGGCGCATGACCTCGTCGCGGACGTCCTCGGACAGCAGGGAGCGGCCGCGGATCTCGTCGCGGATGGCCTGCTCGAGGTGCAGGCACTCGGCCCGGTCCACGTCGTCGAGGTCACCGCACGAGTCGATGATCCGCTGCAGCATCGGCAGCGCCATCCGCGTGGTCTGGCTCAGGCGGAACTGCCGCTCGAAGACGTGGGCGTCCTGCGCCGCCTGCCAGTCGGCGGTCTCCTGCTCCGCACGGACGAGCTCGCGGGTGTTCCGGATGGCACGGTTCATGGCGATGGCGAACACCGTGGCGATCGCGACCCAGGCCACGCTGCCGAGCACCCCGAGTGTGCCGAGCGCGTCGAGACCGGCCCAGGCGACCGTGTACACCGCGAGGAACAGGACCCCGGCCCAGGCGAACGGGCCGCGTCCCCGCACGACGAGCACGACCATCAGCGTACCGACGGCCGCGATCCACCACGTGGCGGACCCCGGACCGTTCGCCAGGTCGACGACCGGCGCCGCGACGAGCGGCATCACGATCGCGGTGGCGAGCGAGAAGCACGCCGTCCAGACCGGCAGGACCTTGCCGGGCACGAACAGCGCGAGGCCGGTGGCCGCGGCGTAGAGGACCATGCAGGCGATGACGGGGCCGACGTCGTGCACGCGCTGCAGCGACGCGACGGCGAGGACCAGGTGGTACAGGGAGAACAGCGACGCCAGGCCGAGCGCGATGCTCGCGGGCAGGGAGACCCTCATGCTCCGGCTCCCGTCGTCGGGAGCGTGGACGGCGTGGTCGGCGACCAGCGCAGCTCGATGCGCGTGCCCTCGCCCGGGGCGCTGTGCACCTCGGCACGGCCGTCGACGGCGGCGACGCGCTCGATGATCGACCGCCGCACACCGAGTCGCTCTGCCGGGATCGTCGCGACGTCGAAGCCGCGACCGTCGTCACCGACCTCGACGTGTACCCCGTCCTCGTGCTGCTCGACGCGGACCCACCGGGCGACGTCGGGCCCACCGGCGTGCTGGACGCTGTTGACGGCGGCCTGCAGCGCCGCTGATGCGAGGGCGTCGGCGACCGACGCCGGCATCCGGACCGACCCGGCCGGCGCCGCGACGAGCCGAACGGGCGCCGCGAGGGCACCGATCGCCTCGCCGATGCGGGTGCGGAGGTCGGCGAGCGCGACTGGGGTGTCGTCGTCCGGACCGTCGGCCGCTGCGGCCTCGAGGTGGTCGATGGCGTTCCGTGCCATGCGGGCGGCGAGGGTCTTCGCCTCGAGCGTGTCGGCCCGCGCGGCGGAGAGCAGCGTCGTCAGCACACTGTCGTGCACGATCGCGTCGACCTGCACGCGCTCCACCTCGACCGCGTGCTCGCGGATGGCGAGCGAGTACCGGCGGACCGCGGTCGACTGCGCCGTGTCGACCGACGACGCTGCCCGGCGGAGGACCACGGCGATGACGAGCACCGCACCGCTGAGCAGCGCCGTGTACACGCCGTCGAGCAGCGCACGGACGAGCCCGGCGTCGCCACCGACCGGGGTGAGCCGGAGGACGACGTAGATCGCCGGTACGAGTGCGGTGTAGATCGTGGCCCGCCAGGTGGCGAAGCCCATGGCGGCCGCCGTCGAGCCGACGGTGCAGAACCACCACGGCCACGGCTGCTGCGTGGACGGGATCGAGTCCTGCACCGTGAGCGGCCACGTCGTCAACGCGACCAGGAAGAGCAGGGCGCACAGGATCTGCGCGAGCTGCGCCACCCGCGGCACGAACGCCGAGACCCCGACCAGGACGAACGACGCCCCGAGCGCGATCGCGACGACCGGGCCCCAGAACGGATCGAGGTACGGCAGCTGGGCGAGGACCGCCGGGGTGTCGACGATGCCGAGGCCGACCGCGGTCATCGCCAGCAGGATCGCGAAGGCACGCTCCACCGACGCTTGCGTGATCGACGCTCGGACGCTGCGTGACGGGTCGGCACCGAACGGCGCGCCGTCACCGAAGCCGACCGGTTCGTCACCCGGAGCACGACCAGAGCCTGCTGAGACGCGCCCGGCCTGGCCCGCCGCCGGACGATCGCCGACCGACGCCGCACCACCGCCGACCGCCGCCGCACCAGCGCCGCCCGCCGCCGCACCGGCGCCGCCCGACCCGCGGCCGAAGCGCCGACCGGTCCCCCGACCGACCCCCGGGCCGCTCCCCCGGCGCGACGCCGGCTCAGCCGCGCTCGCCATCGTGTTCAGCGACCGTCGCCGTCGGGGTCGATGCCCGAGTCGAGCCCGGGGAGGATGCCGTCCTCGACCGCCCGTCGCAGCAGGTCGACCTTCGTCGGGGCCGGGCGACCGACCTCGACGTACTTCACGCGGATGCGGTCGAGGTACTCACGAGCCGTGGAGTACCCGATGCCGAGTTGCTGCGCCGCCAGCTTGAGCGGCAGACCCGAGGCGTACAGGTGCAGGATCTCGCGCTCGCGTCGGCCGAGCTGGGCCTTCGCGAAGTCCCGGTCGGCGTCGATGGCGCTCGCCCACTCGAGGTTGTTCAGCACGTCCCCGCGGGCGACGGTGGCGACCGCGGCCATCACCGTCTTCGTGGCGGACGACTTCGGGATGACACCGGCGGCCCCTGCTGCGAGTGCTTCGCGGACGTTGGCGACGCGGTCCGCGATGGAGTGCACGAGGACGGCGGAACCGGTCCCCTGCACACCCTTGACGTTCTCGGTCACGGTCGAGCCGTCACCGAGGGACAGGTCGAGGACGACGACGTCGACCTCGCGCCCGTCGAGGTTCTGGACGTACTCGGGCACGCTCGCGGCGGTGAGCACCACCTCGAAGCCCTCGTTCTGGCACGCCGCCTGGATCCCGAGTCGCACGGACTCGTGGTCGTCCACGATCGCGACCCGGACCGGCCTGGTGGCCGTGCCCGACGTCTCGGCTGCGGTTGTCGTTCCTGCTCCCACTGTGGCCTCTCGTTCCGATGCGCGTCCCCGGCCCCTGAAACCGGATCGCCATCAGCGCCCAGGATACCCAGGCTGGACTCAGGTCCGGGGAAACCGGACGCGCCACGCGGACGAAACCGCCCGGTTGCCCGTCAGCGCGCGGGTGTCAGGCGCGCCACGGCCTCCATGTGGTGCGTGTGCGGGAACAGGTCGAACGCCCGCAGCGCCTCGAGCTTGTACCCCAGGTCGGCGAACGTCGCGACGTCGCGGGCGAGCGCGACGGGGTCGCAGGCGACGTAGACGACCTGCGACGGGTGCAGGGCCGCGATCTGCTCGACCACCTGACGACCGGCGCCGGCGCGCGGCGGGTCGAGGACGATCGTGCCGGCGCTGAACCGGTCCTTCTCGGCGCGCGAGGCGTTCGCCACGGTGTTCGCGAGCCAGCGGTCGACCCGTCCGGTCTCGGCGCGCGCACCGAGCCACTCGGAGAGGTTCTCCTGCGCGTGCTCGGTCGCGCGCGCGGCGCTCTCGACGCTCGTGAGGCGCGCCTTCGGGCCGACGAGGTCGCCGAGCGCGGCGGCGAGCAGGCCGACACCGCCGTACAGGTCCAGGTGGGTGCCCTCGGGGTCGAGTCGCTCGCGGTCGACCAGGTCCTGCACGGCCTCGGTGAGCACCGACGCCGCGGCACGGTGCACCTGCCAGAACCCGTTGTCGTCCACCTCGAAGGTGCGCTCCCCCACGACCTCGGTCACCACGGTGGGCTTCTGCTCGTCGATGACCAGGCGCGCGCCCTCGGAGCCACTGGGTGCCAGCACGTCGATGACCGACGACCCGGGCATCACGCCACGGCCCAGCGGCGCACTCTGCTGCACGGCGTCGTTCGCGAGCGGCAGGCTGGTGACGGGGATGACCGAGTGCGAGCGTGCGGCGAACGGACCGGCGGTACCGTGCTCGTCGACGTGCAGCCGGACTCGGGTGCGCCAGCCGAGGCCGTTCGCGGCGTCGTCGCCGGGTGCGGCCTCGACGACCACGTCCGAGCCGAGCACCGACGTCAGGTCCGTGTGCGCGAACCGCGAGAACGAGTCGACGAGCACGTCGTGCTTCAGCGTGCGCTGGTGGGCGAGGGCGATGTGGCCGAACTCGGCACCGCCCGGGCGCGTCTCGGGGTCGCGGTCGAGTGCGGCCTCGGCCCAGACGTGGTCGACGCGGTGCTCGCTCGGGGTGACGACGCTGACGGTGTCGGCACGCCAGAACGACTTCTTCCGGTCCTCGGTCACCCGGGCGACGACGCGCTCCCCAGGGATCGCGTCGGAGACGAAGACCACCCGGCCTTCGTGCCGTGCCACCGAGATGCCGCCGTGGGCGATCCCGGTGACGTCGAGTTCGAGCAGCGTTCCGACGGATTCACCCATGGTTCGATGGTCCCATGCGTCTGTACCTCGCGAGTACATCCCCCGCCCGCCGAGCGCTCCTCGCCCAGTCCGGGATCGAGCCCGTGCTCGTGTCACCGGGGGTCGACGAGGACGCCGCGGCGTCCGCGGCCGCCACCGCGCTCGGCCGCGACCTGACCGGCCCGGAGCTCGTGTCGCTGCTCGCCGTCGCGAAGGCGTCGGCCGTCGCGGACGCCGACGTCGCCGGGTCGCCGGTCGACGGCTTCGTGTTCGGAGGCGACTCCGCCTTCGAGGTCGACGGGCGCCTGTACGGCAAGCCGCACGACCCGTCGGTGGCCCGGGAACGCTGGCGGCAGATGCTCGCCGCCGGCGGCGGGACGCTGTGGAGTGGGCACTGCGTCATCGACCGGCGCCGCGACCTGGACCCGGCCACGGGACGGACGGGAGGCCCGGATGCGGCCCGCCCCGTGCCTCCCGTCCGCAGCCTGGTGACGTCTCCTGCCGTCGTGCCGGAGCTGGGTGACGTCGCTCCAGGCGGGTCGGCCCTGGCCGCCGGTGGCGACCGCATGGTCGCCGTGGACAGCGCCGTGCTGACGTTCGCCGACGACCTGTCCGCCGAGGAGATCGACGCGTACGTGGCGACTGGCGAGCCGCTCGAGGTCGCGGGGGCGTTCACCATCGACGGGCGGGCGGGGGCGTACATCTCGCGCATCGACGGGGCTCCTTCGGCGGTGGTCGGACTCTCGTTGCCGGTACTGCGGTCGATGCTGCTCCGCGGCTTCGGCGTCCCCTGGCACGAGTTCTGGTCACTGTAGACATCCGCACTTGTTCGGCACGGTTCTTTGTGGGTGCCAGTCAAAACGCGCTCCCCGTGCACGAATACGCTGATGTCTCATGCCCCGTATCAGCAAGGTCCTCATCGCGAACCGCGGCGAGATCGCCGTCCGCATCATCCGCGCGGCCCGCGACGCAGGCAAGGCATCGGTCGCCGTCTACGCCGACCAGGACCGTGACGCCCTGCACGCCCGCCTCGCCGACGAGGCCTACGCGCTGAACGGCACCACGAGCGCCGACACCTACCTCGTCATCGACAAGATCATCTCGGTCGCCCGACGCTCCGGCGCGGACGCCGTGCACCCGGGCTACGGGTTCCTGGCTGAGAACGCCGACTTCGCCCGTGCCGTCATCGACGCCGGACTGACCTGGATCGGCCCGTCGCCCGACTCGATCGAGCGCCTCGGTGACAAGGTCTCCGCGCGACACGTCGCCGAGAAGGTCGGCGCGCCGCTCGCCCCCGGCACCATCGAGCCCGTCAAGGACGCCTCCGAGGTCATCGCGTTCGCCGACGAGGTCGGCCTGCCGGTCGCCATCAAGGCGGCCTTCGGCGGCGGTGGCCGTGGTCTGAAGGTCGCACGGACGCGCGACGAGGTCGCCTCGCAGTTCGAGTCGGCGACGCGTGAAGCCATCGCCGCGTTCGGCCGGGGCGAGTGCTTCGTCGAGAAGTACCTCGACAAGCCGCGCCACGTCGAGACCCAGTGCCTCGCCGACCAGCACGGCAACGTCGTCGTCGTGTCGACGCGTGACTGCTCGCTGCAGCGCCGGCACCAGAAGCTCGTCGAGGAAGCGCCCGCGCCGTACCTGACGGACGCGCAGCAGGAGCGACTGTACGAGTCGTCGAAGGCGATCCTGCGCGAGGTCGGCTACGTCGGCGCCGGCACCTGCGAGTTCCTCATCGGGGCCGACGGCACCGTGTCGTTCCTCGAGGTCAACACCCGTCTGCAGGTCGAGCACTGCGTGTCCGAAGAGGTCACCGGCATCGACCTGGTGCGCGAGCAGTTCCGCATCGCCGAGGGCGGCGTGCTCGACTACTCCGACCCTGTGGCGCGCGGTCACTCGTTCGAGTTCCGCATCAACGGCGAGGACCCGGGGCGCAACTTCTTCCCCGCGCCCGGCCCCGTGCACGCCTTCAACGCGCCGTCCGGCCCCGGTGTCCGCGTCGACTCGGGCGTCGTGAGCGGCGACGTCGTGTCCGGTTCGTTCGACTCGATGCTCGCGAAGCTCATCGTCACCGGCGCCACCCGTGCCGAGGCGCTGGAGCGCTCGCGTCGTGCACTGGCCGAGTTCGAGGTCACCGGTCTGCCGACCGTGCTCCCCTTCCACCGTGCGGTCGTGTCGGACCCGGCGTTCGCGACGGACGACTCCTCGCCGTTCTCCGTGTACACGCAGTGGATCGAGACCGACTTCGTCAACGAGATTCCGGCGTGGAGCGGCTCCCCCGAAGAGCTCCCGGTACCGGCTCCGCGCGACTCCGTCGTCGTCGAGGTACAGGGCAAGCGCATCGAGGTCACCATGCCGTCGATCGTCGGTGGCGGTGCCGCTGCCGGTGTCGCCGGTCGTCGTCCGGCCGGTCCCTCCGCTCCCCCGAAGCGCCGCTCGTCGGCGGTCAAGGGCGGCATCGCGAAGTCCGGCGGGTCCGTCGCCTCGCCGATGCAGGCGACCGTCGTGAAGCTCGCGGTCGCCGAGGGTGACACCGTGGTGAAGGGCGATCTGCTCGTCGTGCTCGAGGCCATGAAGATGGAGCAGCCCGTGCAGGCCCACAAGGACGGCGTCGTCACCGGGCTGAACGCCCCGGTCGGCCAGACGGTCTCGTCCGGTCACGTGCTGCTCGAGCTGGCGTAGGCCGCGCGGCGGGGTTTCTCCTTCCCCGGTCCGTCGCGGGCCGTCAGCTCGGGTTGCGCCCCGCTGTGGTCATCGCGCCCCGACTCTTCGGGGCGCGATGACCTTCAGAGGGCGCGGTTCGCAGCATGACGCCAGGCAGTACTCCAGTTCGGACCGAGCGGCACCCCGGCATCGTGCAGGATCCGCGGGAGCTGCCCCGCGGGCATCGCGTCCGACCACATCACCCGTGCGAATCCGTTGACCCCCCGACGACGGCGGAGACGGTCTTCCCGACGCTTCTCGTCGACCAGGGCGTCTGCCGCGGTGTGCCCTCGCCGCGGGTCGTCGTACTTCACCCGGCCGTCGAACTCGACGATCACCCCGGCTTCCGCGAACCACAGGTCCACCCGGTCGCGGAGCAGGCCGTCGTGCCGGAACTCCTGCTGCAGGACCGGGTCCGGAGCGCCGAGCACGTGCGCACCCCACCGTGTGATGCTCTCCCCCGGCGACTCGGCGAGCGGATCCGCGCACTCGACCAGTTCCCGCGCGCGTCGATGCCCGCGAGCACGGCGACTCCCGAGCGCTTCGAGGATCGTCGCCCGCTCGACGCCGCGCCGCAGCACCGCGTCGAGCACGACGATGGCACGCCACGGGTGTTCGCGAAGGGCGACGTCGACCGCGGTCTCGGTCAACGTCGTGACGGGCACACCGTCGACCTCGACGGAAGACGGTCGCCGGCCGGCGCTGCCGATGCGCTGGACGCTCCGCTTGACCTGGCCCCGGTCCCGGGACGGGTCGGTCACCGTGACACGCTCGCCGAACGCCCCGATCCACGGCAGTCCGAGCATGGCCACCGCTGACCGGTGCGACACCACGACGGAGCCCCTCCCGCCGGCGAGCACACTCCGCACGAGCATGCGATGTCGTTCACGTCCTGTCATCGACGCCCACTCGTCCGACCCGACGTACGTGCCACGGTGCACCCGGACGAGGGCGCCGGCATCCGCTGCGCGACGGATCGCCGACGCACGACCGGGGTCCTGCGCGAGGCCGATGGTCGAGATGGGTTCGTGTTCCATGGTCCGATGATCGCGACGCACGGTCCATCGCGAGCGGGGTCCGCGCGATCTGTGGACAGGCCACGGGGCTTCGCACCCCGTTGCGTGCATCGCGCCCTGAAGAGTCGGGGCGCGATGCACGCAGCGGGGCGCAACACGAACGAGCCGGGCGCGAACGAGCCGGGCGCGAACGAGCCGAGCGCGAACGGGCCGAGCGGCGCCGCTACGAGACCAAGGGGCGCACGGCGGCGGCCAGGGTGTCGACGAGGCGCTGGGCCTCGGCGGGGGTCTCGGCGACGGTGTCGATGTAGACCTTGACCTTGGGCTCGGTGCCGCTCGGTCGGACGATCACCCGCGCGTCACCGGTCAGGTCGTAGCGCAGGATGTCCGACGGCGGGAAGCCCTCCACCCCCTCGACGTAGTCCGTCACGGTGCGGACGTCCAGCCCGCCGAGCGACGACGGCGGAGCGGACCGGAGCGACGCCATGATCTGCCCGATACGGGACAGGTCGTCGACGCGGGTCGCGACCTGCCCCGACGCGAACGCCCCGAACTCGGCGGCGAAGGCGTCGAGCTGCCCGGCGATCGACGATCCGGCTGCGGCGAGGTCCGACGCCAACGACAGCAGCGACAGTGCCGCCGAGATGCCGTCCTTGTCGCGGACGACCGACGGGTCCACCAGGTAGCCGAGTGCCTCTTCGTACCCGAAGAGCAGCCCGGGGACCCGCGAGACCCACTTGAAGCCGGTCAGGGTGTCGCGGTACTCCAGACCGTGGCGGGCGGCGACACGGGCCAGCGCCGGCGACGAGACGATCGACGCCGCGAGGGTACCCGTGGCGCCGGTCTCCGACGCTCGGACGGCAGCCTGCCACCCGAGCAGCCACCCGACCTCGTTGCCGGACAGGCGACGGTAGGTCGGGTCCCCGGAGTCGGAGACCGCCGGGATCGCGAGCGCCAGCCGGTCGGCGTCGGGGTCGTTCGCGATGACGAGGTCTGCGCCGACCGCGAGCCCGCGGGCGATCGCCAGGTCCATCGCGCCGGGTTCCTCGGGGTTCGGGAACGACACGGTCGGGAACGCTCCGTCCGGCTCGATCTGCTCCGGCACGACCGCGGGCGACGCGAACCCGGCTGCGGCGAACACCGCGCGTGCGGTCTCCCACCCGACACCGTGCATCGCCGTGTACACGACCGTGGGCTGCTCCTGCGGCGCCAGGGTCGGCGTCGCCACGGTGGCGGCCGTCGCGGCCACGTAGGCGTCGAGCAGCGCGGACGACGCGACGGTGTAGTCGGTGCCCCGAGGAAGGTCCGTGATCGACCCCGCCGCGATGGCGTCGATGGCGTCCGCGATGCGACCGTCGACCGGCGGCACGATCTGCGACCCGTCGTCGTCCTGGCCGAGGTACACCTTGTACCCGTTGTCGCGGGGCGGGTTGTGGCTCGCGGTGACCATCACCCCGGCGCCGACGTCGAGGTGCCGCACGGCGAACGCGAGCACCGGCGTGGGCAGGGCGACCGGCAGCAGCGTGACCTCGAGCCCGAGGCCGCGCATGACCTCGGCGGAGTCGCGCGCGAAGACGTCGGAGTTCACCCGGCCGTCGTACCCGATGACGACGCTGCGCGACCGGCCCGTGTCGATCAGGAAGCGTGCGAGACCGGCAGCGGCCTGCGACACGACGACCCGGTTCATCCGGAGCGGCCCGTAGCCGAGCTCGGCGCGGAGGCCGGCGGTGCCGAACTGCAGCCGGCCACCGAACCGTGCGGCGAGTGCCCGGACGGCCGGACCGGAGCCGTCGGACGCGGCGTCGATCGCGGCGGTCAGCTCGTCGCGGGTCTGTGCGTCCGGGTCCTGCGCGAGCCAGGACCGAGCCGTGCCGAGCACGTGGTCCAGATCGATCTTCACGACGCCGGCTGCCCGAGGGCGGTCACCACGCGGGCGAGCAGGTCCGCGATCACGGGCTCGGCCTGCTTGCCGGCCTCGAGCACCTCGGTGTGCGACAGCGGCGTCTTCTGGATGCCGGCGGCGAGGTTCGTGATGAGGGAGAACCCGAGGACCTCCATGCCGGCCTGTCGCGCGGCGATGGCCTCGAGCGCGGTGGACATGCCGACGATGTGTCCGCCGATGGCCTTGGCCATCTGGACCTCAGCCGGGGTCTCGTAGTGCGGGCCGCGGAACTGCGTGTAGACGCCTTCGTCGAGGGACGGGTCGACCGAGCGCGCCACGTCTCGCAGCCGGGCCGAGTACAGGTCGGTGAGGTCGATGAACGTCGCGCCCTCGAGCGGGCTGTCGGCGGTCAGGTTGATGTGGTCGCTGATGAGCACGGGCGTACCGGGCGTCCAGTGCTCCTTGATGCCACCGGCACCGTTCGTCAGCACCATCACCGTGGCCCCCGTGGCCGCGGCGGTGCGGACGCTGTGCACGACCCGACGGACACCGTGGCCCTCGTAGTAGTGCGTGCGTGCGCCGATGACGAGCGCGTGGCGGCCGTCGGCGAGGCGGATCGACCGGATGGTGCCGGAGTGTCCGGGCACGGCCGAGGCACTGAACCCGGGCACCTGGTCCGCCGGGATCTCGGACACGGTCTCCCCGATGATGTCGGCGGCCTTGCCCCAGCCCGAGCCGAGGGTCAGGGCGATGTCGTGCCGCTCGATGCCGGACTTCGCGGCGATGACGGCGGCGGCGTCGCGCGCGACCTCGAACGGGTCGGCAGCGGGGTCGTTCAGCGGGTTCTCGGTGCTCATACCCCAACTCTAAAGGGCAGACACCCGCCGCAGCGGCCGCCGCCGCACCCGCCGCAGCGGCCGCCGCCGCACCCGCCGCAGCGGCCGCCACCGCACCCGCCTCAGTGCTCGCCGAGCGCCCGGTCCACCGCCGCCGTGATCTCGCCCTGGTCGAAGTGGTTCCGGATCACGATGACCTCGGCGTAGGTGTCGCCGATCGCCTCGACGAACTCCTGGCTGGTGAGGATCACGTTGGCGTCGTCGGACACGTCGCGCACCGAGGCGACGTCGGCCGCGACGACCGATGCCTGCAGGCCGAGGGCGGACAAGGCCTTCTCGGCGTTCACCTTGAGGATCCCGCTCGAACCGATGCCCGCACCGCAGATGGTCACGATCTTCACGCGGACACCCCCATGATCGTGCGGACCTCGTCCGCCGTCGTCGCGTCGGCGATCCGCCCCGTGACGGCCTGGTCGTTGAACAGGTTCGCGATCTCGCCGATGGACTCGAGGTGCGTGCCGACCCCGGCGACCGCGAGTCCCAGGACCACGCGGACCGGGTCGTTGTGCGGGTGGCCGAACGCGACCGGCGCGTCGAGGGTCACGACGGCGAGCCCGTCGCCGAGGACCGCGCCACCCGGTCGGGCGTGGGCGAACGCCAGGCCCGGGGAGATCACGATGTACGGCCCGTGTTCCTCGACCATGCCGATCATGGCGTCCGTGTACTCGTCGGTCGTGGCTCCGGACGCGACGAGCGCGCCGCCGGCCAGGCGCATCGCGTCACGCCAGGTGGGCGCGGTGGCCCCGAGGAGCACGGCGGCGTCCGGCAGCGGCGGCAGTCCCATGCGTCAGGCCTCCGAGTACCCGGAGGTGATGGTCGCGATGATCTCCTCGCGGTCCTCGAGCGGCAGGAACGAGCCGAGCGCCGCGTTGATCTGGAACGCCGCCAGGTCGTCGAGGTCGTAGCCGAACGTGCCGGCGAGCAGTGCGAGCTCCTTCGACAGCGACGTCCCGCTCATCAGGCGGTTGTCGGTGTTCACCGTCACCCGGAAGCCCAGCTGGTAGAGCACGTCGAAGGGGTGGTCGGCGAGGTCGTCGCCCCAGGCCGCGATCGCACCGGTCTGCAGGTTCGACGATGGCGAGACCTCGAGCGGGATCTCCCGGTCGCGGACCCACGACGCGACCTCGCCGAGGGAGGCGAGCGTCGAGCCGTCACCGGCGTCGGAGAGCGTGACGTCCTCGAAGATCCGGACGCCGTGCCCGAGCCGCAGCGCGCGGCCGTCGACGAGCGCGGACCGGATCGAGGCGAGCCCGTCGGCTTCGCCCGCGTGGACGGTGACGGGGAACAGCTCGGACGCCAGGTAGTCGAACGCGGCACGGTGGTTCGAGGCGGGGAACCCGGCTTCGGCACCGGCGATGTCGAAGCCGACGACCCCGTTGTCGCGGTGCCGGACGGCGAGCTCGGCGATCTCGAGCGAGCGGTCGGCGTGGCGCATCGCGGTGACGAGCTGGCCGACCCGGATGCTGCCGCCGGCGGCGTCGACCGCTTCCTCGATGCCGGCCTGCACGGCCTCGACCGTCTCGTCGAGCGTCAGCCCGCCCTGCAGGTGCTGTTCCGGCGCCCACCGGACCTCGCCGTACACGACGCCGTCGGCGACCAGGTCCTCGACGAACTCACGGGCGATGCGCGTCAGCTGCGGTGCCGTCTGCATGACCGAGGTGGTGACGTCGAACGTCTTCAGGTACTCGACGAGCGAGCCCGAGTTCGACTGGTCGGCGAACCACTGCCCGAGCTCGGACGGGTCGGTGGTCGGCAGCGTCACACCCGAAGCAGCAGCCAGCTCGACGATCGTCGCGGGTCGCAGGCCGCCGTCGAGGTGGTCGTGCAGCGAGACCTTCGGCAGGTCGTTGATGACCGCTCCGGCGTCGGGCAGGCGGTAGGTCGGGGCGTCGGCGCTCATGCGACCAGGCTATCGGTGGTCACCACCGACGCGCAGGCACCTGTGCACAACAGACGCCGGAACGCACTGGAGGCTCTCCACAGCCGGGCAGGCGGCTGCAGCCCGGCCGATGGCCGGCCCGACGGCCCACGTTCAGCCCGCGATGCGCTCCCGCACGATCGGCCCGCGGGCCGCCACGGCAGCGTCGGACGAGCCGATCGACCACGCACCCTCGAGCGACTGGAGCGCCCGCGGGATCCGCGAGGCGTCGTCGGTGTGCAGCGTCCAGAGCGGCTGCCCCTCGGTCACGGTGTCACCGGGCTTGACGTGCAGCTCGATGCCCGCCCCGGCCTGCACCGGGTCCTGCGCGCGGGCACGACCGGCACCGAGGCGCCAGGCCGAGACGCCGAACGGCAGGGCGTCCTGCTGCGCCAGCACACCGGACGACGGCGCCGTGACGACGTGCCGCTCGCGGGCGACCGGCAGCGCGGCGGAGGGATCCCCACCCTGCGCGGAGATCATCCGCCGCCAGGTGTCCATCGCGCGACCATCGGCCAGCGCCGCGGCGGGATCGGCGTCCGGCATCCCGGCGAGCGTCAGCATCTCCGAGGCCAGTGCCACGGTCAGCTCCACGACGTCGGCCGGCCCGCCGCCCTCCAGCACCTCGACCGATTCCCGCACCTCGAGCGCGTTGCCGATCGTCAGGCCGAGCGGGACCTCCATGTCGGTGAGCAGCGCCGAGGTCTTCACCCCGGCGTCGTTCCCGAGGTCGACCATCGTCTGCGCGAGCTCGCGCGACGCCTCGTAGGTCGGCATGAACGCACCGGAACCGAACTTCACGTCGAGCACGAGCGCACCGGTGCCCTCGGCGATCTTCTTCGACATGATGCTCGACGCGATGAGCGGGATGCACTCGACGGTGCCGGTGATGTCGCGCAGGGCGTACAGCTTCTTGTCGGCGGGTGCGAGGCCGGAGCCGGCGGCGCAGATGACCGCACCGACGTCGGACAGGATCTCCATCATCCGGTCGTTCGACAGCGCCGCCTGCCACCCGGGGATCGACTCGAGCTTGTCGAGCGTCCCGCCGGTGTGACCGAGGCCACGGCCGGACAGCTGCGGCACCGCGACGCCGAACGACGCCACCAGCGGTGCGAGCGGCAGCGTGATCTTGTCGCCGACCCCTCCGGTGGAGTGCTTGTCGACGGTCGTCTTGCCGAGCGACCCGAACGACATCCGCTCCCCCGACGCGATCATCGCGAGCGTGAGGTCCTTGACCTCGCGCCGCTCCATCCCGTTCAGGAAGATCGCCATCGCCATCGCGGCCATCTGCGGGTCCTCGACGTAGCCGCGCGTGTACGCGTCGACGAGCCAGTCGACCTCGGCGGTGCTCAGGGCGCTGCCGGATCGCTTCGTGCGGATGAGGTCGACGGTGTCGAACGGCTCGACGGCCATGGGGATCAGTGCTCCTGCTGGTAGGTGGCGAGGGTGCGTGGCCCGAACGCGTCGGGCAGGACCTCGTCGATGGTGCGGATGCCGGAGACCGTCTCGAGGAGCATGCCCTCGGTCGAGTGCTCGAACAGCAGCTGGCGGCAGCGGCCGCACGGCATGAGGGTCGCCCCGTCGCCGTCGACGCAGGTGAACGCGACGAGCTTGCCGCCGCCGGTCATGTGCAGCTGCGACACGAGCGAGCACTCCGCGCAGAGCGTCACCCCGTAGCTCGCGTTCTCGACGTTGCAGCCGGAGACGATCCGGCCGTCGTCGGTGAGCGCCGCGGCGCCCACCGGGAACGACGAGTACGGCGCGTAGGCGCACCGCATCGCGGCCGTGGCGGCGTCGCGGAGGGCGCCCCAGTCCACGTCGTCGACCGGGAGGCCCGTGGCTGCGTCCGCCCCGTCGGCGGCGGTGGCGCCGCCTCCCGCGCGCAGGGCCGTGGCCGGGTCCGTCCAGGCGATCGCGTCGGTGGACGCGGCCGTGCCGTCGTCCGCAGCGTGCGTGTCGGTCATGTGCCGTGCCTCCTGGCCGTCAGCTCTTGATGTAGGGCTTGCCGGACGCGGCGGGACCACGCGACTGCCCGACCAGGCCGGCCACCGCGAAGATCGTCACCACGTACGGCAGCATCAGCAGGAACTCGCTCGGCACGGGCGAGTCGATCGCCCCGAGCGTGTTCTGCAGGTTCGACGCGAAGCCGAACAGCAGCGCCGCCAGCGTGGCCTTGATCGGGTCCCAGCGACCGAAGATGACAGCGGCCAGGGCGATGTAGCCGGCGCCCGCGGTCATGTCCTTCGTGAACGGTCCGACCGCGTCGAGCGTGAAGTACGCGCCGCCGAGGCCGGCGATCGCGCCGGCGAGCGACACGTTCCAGAACCGGGTGCTCGTGACGTTGATGCCCACCGTGTCGGCCGCCTGCGGGTGCTCGCCGACCGCGCGGAGGCGCAGGCCCCAGCGGGTCTTGAACAGGCCGAAGGTGACGACCGCGACGGCCACGTACGCCAGGTAGACGATGACGCTCTGCTCGAAGAACACCGGACCGATGACCGGGATCTGGTGGAGCAGCGGGATCTCGAACTTCGGGAACCGGACGCCGACGTTCAGCGTGGTCTCGTTCGGGGACAGCACCTGCGAGTACAGGAAGCCGGTCAGCCCCGAGATCAGGGCGTTGATGACGACACCGACGATGACCTGGTCGACGAGGTACTTGATGCTGAACGCAGCAAGGATGAACGAGACGAGCACACCCGCGATGAGGGCGCCGACGAGGCCGACCCACGCGGAGCCGGTGAGCGACGCGATGAGCGCCGAGGTGAACGCCCCCGCGAGGAACTGGCCCTCGATGGCGATGTTCACCACCCCGACGCGCTCGGAGATGACGCCGCCGAGGGCACCGAACACGAGGGGGACGCTCAGCCCGAGTGCTCCGACCAGCAGGCCGGGCAGCGGGATGGTGGCGCCGGCCGCTGCCCACGTCAGGAACCCGATGACGAAGACGATCGCGAAGACCGACGTGACCCAGAGCGGGACGCGGCGGTACGCGCGGACCTCGACGACGGCGTAGACCGTGGCGATCGCCAGGAGCACGACCACGACGTAGCCGGTCGGTGCCGCCGACAGCGGGACGTTCGGCAGCGCGACGAGGTCGCCGGCGTTCGCGAGCCGGAAGGTGGTCGTGCCGGCACGGCTGAGCAGGACGAAGAACACGACCGCGAGCAGCGTGAACACGGCGTACCCGATCGGGAGCTTCCAGCTGCGGGTCGTCTCGACCGGACGGTCGGACAGGGGCGACGCGGGCGCCGCGGTGGGGCTGAGGGTGCTCACGCGGCGACCGCCTTCTTGCTGTTCTTGCTCGTCTTCGTGCGCTGGCGGGCTCCCGGCTGCGGGATCCGGAAGATCGCGCGGACGAGCGGCGGCGCCGCGATGAACAGGACGATGAGGGCCTGGATGACACCGACGATGTCGATCGGGATGCCGTTGGCGGCCTGCATGGCGTAGCCACCGTTCTTCAGCACGCCGAACAGGATCGCGGCCCAGAACACGCCCCACGGCTTCGAGCGGCCGAGCAGCGCGACGGTGATCGCGTCGAAGCCGATGCCGGCGTCGATGCCCGAGGTGAAGCCCGTCGTGACCGCACCCTGCACCTGGTAGGCGCCGGCGATGCCGACGAGGGCACCGGAGATGACCATCACCCAGATCGTCAGCGACGGCACGCTCATGCCGGCGACGCGGGCGGCACGGGGGTTCTCACCGATGGTGCGGAACCGGAAGCCGAGCGACGACTTGTTGACGAGCCACCAGACGACGACGACCGCGATGATCGCGACGATGAACCCGAGGTCCACGCCGTACCGCTCGCCGAAGAGCTGCGGCAGGAGCGCGCTGTCCTTCGTGGCCGGGGAGATCGGGTTGCTGCTGCCCGGAGCCTGGAGCAGACCCGGGGTCCGGAGCAGGTAGCTGACCAGGTAGAGCGCGACGTAGTTGAGCATGATCGTGACGACCACCTCGTTCGCACCCGTGCGCGCCTTGAGGACACCGACGATCCCGCCCCAGACCGCACCGCCGACGATGCCGGCGACGATCGTGAGCGGGATGTGGATCGCGGCAGGGCCGTCGAACGAGAACCCGACCCAGCCGGCGGCCGCGGCCCCCATCAGGATCTGGCCCTGGCCACCGATGTTGAACAGCCCGGCGCGGAAGGACAGCGCGATCCCGAGACCGGCGACGACGAGCGGCACCGCGTAGTCGATCGACCGGGTGAGCGGGGCGATCGCCTGCTGGAAGCTCGCGGCGCCGAAGTTGACCACCGAGCCCTGGAACAGCGAGGCGTAGGCGCCGCCGACCGCGGTGCCGATGGCCTGGAGCATGTCGGCGGGACGGGCGAAGAAGTAGCCTGCCGTGGCGCGGACGTTCTCGTCGGTCAGGGCGATGAGGATGCCGCACGCGACGAGGGCGAGCACGACCGCGAGGACCGTCACGAGCACGGAGCCGTTCAGGATGCTCTGCAGCGCGGCGTGCCAGCGGTCGGTGCCGGGGGCTCCGTTCCGTCGCTCGGTGTCCTCGGCGGAGTCCGTCATCAGGTGCGGGGTCTCCGGCGCCTCCTGCAGACGGTCGTCGGTGAGCGGGGCGTCGGCCCCTGGCTGCTGCGTGTGGTCTGGCGTGGGGGTGCTCACGCTGCCAACTCCGTTCCTTCTGGGATCTCGCCGGCCATCATGAGGCCGAGGACGTCTCGCGGGGTGCTCGCCGGCACGATCCCGACGATGCCGCCGCGGTACATGACGGCGATGCGGTCGGCCAGTGCCACGACCTCGTCGAGCTCGGTGGAGACGACGATGACGGGCACTCCGGTGTCGCGGGTGGCGACGATGCGCTTGTGCACGAACTCGATCGAGCCGACGTCGATGCCGCGTGTGGGCTGCGCGGCGACGAACAGCCGGAGCTCGCGGCTGAGCTCGCGGGCGAGGACGATCTTCTGCTGGTTGCCGCCGGACAGCCGACCGGCAGCGGTCGCACGACCCGGCGTGCGGATGTCGAACTCGGCGATCTTCTCGTCGGCGAAGGCGTCGCGCTCGGCGGACCGGATGGTGCCGGCGCGGACGAAGGCGTCGTGGTCGGACCGGTCGAGCATGAGGTTCTCCGCGATGGTGAACTCGCCGACCAGGCCGTCCTCCTTGCGGTCCTCGGGGACGAAGCCGACGCCGGCGTCGAGCACCTGCTTGACGCTGCGGCCGGTCAGCTCCTTGCCGTCGAGCGTGATGCGGCCGGCGTGCACGGGCTCGAGCCCGAGGATCGCCTCGGTGAGCTCGGTCTGGCCGTTGCCCTGCACGCCGGCGATCGCCAGGACCTCGCCGCGACGGACCGAGAACGACACGTCGTCGACGAGCACGATCCCGGACGGGTCGGTGACGGTGAGGCCCTCGACGACCAGGGCGTCCTCGCCACCGGTCGACGGCGCCTTCTCGACGACGAGCGACACGGCGCGACCGACCATCAGGGCCGCGAGCTCGTTGTTCGTCGCGGTGGGCGATGCCTCGCCGACGACCTTGCCGAGCCGGATCACCGTGATGCGGTCGGCGACCTCGCGGACCTCGCGGAGCTTGTGGGTGATGAAGACGATCGCGGTGCCGGCTTCACGGAGCTGGCGCATGATGCCCATCAGCTCGTCGGTCTCCTGCGGGGTGAGGACGGCCGTCGGCTCGTCGAACACCAGCACGGAGGCGTCGCGGGAGAGCGCCTTGATGATCTCGACGCGCTGCTGGACGCCGACGGGCAGGTCCTCGATCTTGGCGTCGGGGTCGACGTCGAACCCGAAGCGGTCGGAGATCTCCTTGACCCGCTTGCGGGCACCGGCCAGGTCGAGCCGGCCGCCGAAGGTGGTCTGCTCCTGCCCGAGCATGACGTTCTCGGCCACGGTGAAGACGGGCACGAGCATGAAGTGCTGGTGCACCATGCCGATGCCGGCGCGCATGGCGTCACCGGGGCCGTCGAAGTCCTGGACCACGTCGTCGAGCAGGATCTCGCCCTCGTCGGCGTCGTACAGGCCGTAGAGGACGTTCATCAGGGTGGACTTGCCGGCGCCGTTCTCACCCAGGAGGCAGTGGACCTCACCCGGCTCGACGGTGAGCGAGATGTGGTCGTTGGCGACCAGGGCGCCGAACCGCTTGGTGATGCCGCGGAGTTCGAGCTTCATGTTCGGGAGTCTATTTCTGTCTCGCGCGCGCCACGCGGGCGCACGGTCTCGAGTGCGCCACGCGGGCGCACGGTCTCGCGTGCGCCACGCGGGCGCACGGTCTCGCGTGCACCGCTCGGGCGCACGAGAACGCGGGCGAGGGAAGCCCCTCGCCCGCGTTCGTCGGGTCAGGACTGGGTCTTGACCTTGATCGAGCCGTCGATGATGCCGGCCTTGATGTCGTCCAGTTCGCCCTGCAGGCCCTTGTCGACCTTGGACTCGTAGTCGTGGAACGGCGCGATGCCGACGCCCTCGTTCTCGAGCGTGCCCACGTACGGGGTCTTCGAGAACTTCTTGTCGGCCGCCTGCTCGACGACGTCCTTCACGGCCGGCCGCATGCCCTTCTCGACCGAGGTGAACGCGATGTCCTTGTAGCGCGGGTCGGCCTCGTAGAGGTCGCTGTCCGCACCGATGAGGACGGAGCCGTTGTCGGCGTCCTTGATCGCCTCGGCCGCCGACTGGTAGATCGGGCCACCGACGGGCAGGATCACGTCGGCGTCCTGGTCGAGGAGCGTCTGCGCGACCGACTTGGCCTGCGTGCCGGCCTCGAAGCCACCGGTGAAGGAGCCCTTGCCGGTGTCGACGTTCCAGCCGACGACCTTGACGTCCTTGTCCTTCTGCTCGTTGTAGTACTTCACGCCGTCCGCGAAGCCGTCCATGAAGATGGTGACGGTCGGGATCTGCATGCCACCGAAGGTGCCGACGACGCCGGTCTTCGAGTAGGACGCCGCTGCGTAGCCGGCGAGGAACGCGGCCTGCGAGGTGTCGAACGTGATCGGCTTGACGTTCTTCGCGTCGATCGAGCTGTCGTCGATGATCGCGAATTCGGTGTCGGGGTTCGCCGCGGCCTGCTTCTTCGTGGCGTCGGCGAGGTTGAAGCCGACGGTCACGACGAGGTTGCAGTTCTGGCCGATGAGCTGCTGGATGTTCGAGTCGTAGACGGTGGCGTCCTTCGACTCGGCTTCCTTGTAGGTGGCACCGAGGTCCTTGGCGGCGTCCTTCATGCCCTCGTAGCCGAGCTGGTTGAACGACTTGTCGTCGAAGCCACCGGCGTCGGAGACCATGCAGGGGCGGAAGTCGGTCTTCTTGGCGGTCGTCGTGTCGGACGGCGCCGAGGCGCAGCCTGCGAGGACGGCGGCGGTGCCGAGGAGCGCGAAGCCGCTGAGGACGACGCGTCGGGTACGAGATGTCACGGGTGGGTTCCTCCGGGGAGCGTGCCCGGACCACGTGCGTTCCGGGCGATCGTGGCGACAGTACACGACCGCCCGGCCGGTACAGGACCCGTTCTGAGCACCGGAAGGATCAGTTACGGGATCGCGACCGCGCCGAAACGCGCCCGTAACGCGGGGTCACGTTCGGACCCCCAGTTCGAGGGGTTTGTCGGTGGAGCGCTACAGGACGTCGCCGCGGCCGCTGATCTTGAGCGCATCCACGACACCCTTGACCCGCTGCGCGTTCGCGCTGGTGGTCACGAGGAGCGCGTCGGGGGTGTCCACGACGACGATGTCCTCGACCCCGATGAGCGAGATGAGCCGCTGGCTGTGCGAGATCACGATGCCGCTCGACGAGTCGGCCAGGATCCGGGCGCCGTCACCGAGCACGGCGAGGTTGTTCGGGCGACCGCCGGACTGCAGCTTGGCGAGCGAGGCGAAGTCGCCGACGTCGTCCCAGTCGAAGTCGCCGGGGACGACGGCCATGCGTCCGGCAGCAGCAGCGGGCTCGGCGACGGTGTAGTCGATCGCGATCTTCTCGAGCGTGGGCCACACCGCGTCGACGACCGCGCCGCGGGCCGAGGTGTCCCAGGCGTCCGCGAGTTCGTTGATGCCGGCGAGCAGCGTCGGGTTGTTCCGGCCGATCTCCTCGAGCAGGACGTCGGCGCGGGCGATGAACATGCCCGCGTTCCACAGGTACGTGCCCTGTTCGACGTACGAGCGTGCGGTGTCCAGATCGGGCTTCTCGACGAACGACCGGACGGCGTGCGCGGTCGGTGCGCCCTCGATGTCCAGGGTGTCGCCGTGCGCGTGGATGTACCCGAAGCCGATAGCGGGCTCGGTCGGCGTGATGCCGATGGTGGTGACGTACCCGGCACGGGCGACGGCGACAGCCTCGCGCACGGAACGGCGGAAGCCGCGGGCGTCGCCGATGACGTGGTCGGCGGCGAAGGAGCCGATGACGACGTCGGGTTCGCGGCGCACGAGGATCGCTGCGGCGAGGCCGATGGCCGCCGTGGAGTCCTTCGGCTCGCTCTCGAGCACCACGTTGTGGTCCTCGACCCCCGGCAGTTGCGACTCGACGGCGACGCGGTGCGCCCGTCCGGTCACGACCATGATCCGCTGCTCGCCCGCGAGCGGGGCGAGCCGGTCCCAGGTCTGCCGGAGCAGCGAGGCACCGGAGCCCGTCAGGTCGTGCAGGAACTTGGGTGCGTCCGCGCGCGACAGCGGCCACAGGCGCGATCCGATGCCCCCTGCGGGGATGATCGCGTAGAAGTCTTCGAGAGCGTCAGCCACGCGCTCACCGTACCGGTCCTGCCGCGCGGATCCTGGGTGGTCTCCGCACGATTTCCCGCATGCGGGCTCCCGCACGTCGTTGTTCACCCGTCGCCTCCGCCCCGTTCACGTCGTCAGCCCCGCGGGGTCACGTGGCGCCCGGAGCATGGGCAACACCATGAGCGCACGCAGCGTGGAGCGCGGCACGTCCCCCCGGACCGTCGCCGTCGTGACCGAGAGCTTCCTGCCCACCCTCAACGGCGTGACCACCAGCGTCCTGGCGGTCCTCGACCACCTGGAACGACGTGGTCACCGCGCGGTCGTGATCGCACCGGACACCCCGGGGCTCGCGCAGTTCCGGTCGCGCAGCAGTGTCGAGCGCTACCGCTCCTTCGACGTGCACCGGATCCCCGCCGTCGCGTACCGGCAGTTCCCGGTCGCGCTCCCCCACCCCGTCCTCGACACGATCCTCGCCGCCTCCGGCGCCGACGTGCTCCACGCCGCGAGTCCGTTCCTGTTGGGTGGGCGCGCGATCACGGCAGCCGGGAGGCTCGGCATCCCCTCCGCCGCCGTCTTCCAGACCGACGTGGCCGGTTTCGCCCGCCGCAACGGCTTGACGGCGACCGTCCCGTTGGTCCGCAGGATCCTCGGCCGCATCCACGCCGGCGCCTCGCTGACGCTCGCGCCGTCGAGCGCCACGGCCGCGATGCTCGCCGAGGACGGGGTCCCCCGCGTCGCACGCTGGGGACGCGGGGTCGACACCCAGCTCTTCCACCCGGCCCGGCGGGAGTCCGCCCACGTCCGGGCGCTCCGACGCCGGATCGCACCGCACGGCGAGACGATCGTCGGCTACGTCGGGCGGCTGGCCCCGGAGAAGGAGGTCGAACGGCTCGCCGAGCTCGGCGGGATCCCCGGCATCCGCGTCGTCGTCGCCGGCGGCGGGCCGTCCCGGGCGCTGCTCGAGCGACGACTGCGGCACCTCGACGTCACCTTCACCGGACCGCTCCGCGGCGACGCCCTCGCCGACGCGTACGCCTCGCTCGACCTCTTCGTGCACACCGGTCCGGCCGAGACCTTCGGGCAGACCCTCCAGGAAGCGCACGCCTCGGGGCTCCCGGTGATCGCACCGGCGTCGGGTGGTCCGCTCGACCTCGTCGCTCCCGGACTCGACGGCGAGCTCTACGACACCGACGCACCGCAGGCCCTGCGACAGGCGGTCCTGCGGCTCCACCACGACCGTGCACTCGCGGAACGGATGGGATCGGCGGGCCGTCTCCGGGTCGAGGGCACCACGTGGGAAGCCGTCGGCGACCAGCTCCTCGAGCACCACGACACGGCCAGGAACATCGGCGCGCCGCCCGTGAGTCGGGGCCTGCGGGCCGGTCGGGACGAGAAGGTCAGCGCCCGCGCATAGGATGGGTCGTGTTCCACACGAACACGAACGGCAAGGGCTCGCCGATCGGGCGAGCCCGTCCTATGGAAGGACGAGCTCATGGCTGAGCCCACCGGCGGCGGTACGGCGACCGCCGTCCCCGAAGTCACGATCGAGGCGCCCCGCGCCTCTCGGAAACTCGAGGGCACGCTGTACCGCGGATCGACCGGCATGTGGTCGTGGGTCCTGCACCGGATCACCGGTGTCGCGATCTACTTCTTCCTGCTCGTGCACATCCTCGACACGGCACTGGTGCGCCTCTCACCCGAGGCGTACAACGCGGTCATCGGCACGTACAAGACCCCGATCATGAACCTCGGCGAGATCGCCCTGGTGATGGCCATCGTGTTCCACGCGTTCAACGGGCTCCGGATCATCCTCGTCGACTTCTGGTCCAAGGGACCGAAGTACCAGCGGGCCATGTTCTGGGTCGTCATCGTCCTGTGGGCGATCGCGATCGCGGGCTTCCTGCCCCGCCAGCTCATGAACCTCTTCGCGGACTTCAACTAGAGGGGCACCTGATGACCACGCAGATCGTCGAACCTCCCCGTTCCGCCTCGGCCGCCCGCCGCTCCACCAACTGGGAGAAGTGGGGCTGGATCTACATGCGCGGCTCGGGCGTCCTGCTCGTCGTGCTGATCTTCGGCCACCTCTTCGTCAACATGGTGGCGGGCGAGGGCGTCAAGCAGATCGACTTCGCCTTCGTCGCCGGCAAGTGGGCCAACCCGTTCTGGCAGGTGTGGGACTCCCTCATGCTCGTCCTCGCGCTGATCCACGGCTCGAACGGCATGCGCACGATCGTCAACGACTACGTGTCGAAGCCGGGCATCCGGAAGACGCTCCTCGCCGCGATCCTCATCGCGTGCGTCGTGCTGATCGTCCTCGGCCTGCTCGTCTGCTGGACGTTCGACCCGTGCCCCGCCGGCGCAGCCGCCGCGGACCTGCCCTCTTTCTGCCCGGCGCAGTAGCACCATCCCCGCTGCCGACCGCCTTCCCACCGTCTACGGAAAGACCCCTGTGACCGAGACCACCGTGCACCACCACCAGTTCGACATCGTCATCATCGGCGCAGGAGGCGCGGGCATGCGTGCCGCGATCGAGGCCGGCCCGAAGGCGAAGACGGCCGTCATCTCGAAGCTCTACCCGACCCGCTCGCACACCGGTGCGGCGCAGGGCGGGATGGCCGCGGCCCTCGCGAACGTCGAAGAGGACTCGTGGGAGTGGCACACCTTCGACACGATCAAGGGCGGCGACTACCTGGTCGACCAGGACGCCGCCGAGATCCTGGCGAAGGAGGCCATCGACGCCGTCATCGACCTCGAGAACATGGGCCTGCCGTTCAACCGCACGCCCGAGGGCAAGATCGACCAGCGTCGCTTCGGCGGCCACACCCGCGATCACGGCAAGTCGCCGGTCCGCCGAGCCTGCTACGCGGCCGACCGCACCGGCCACATGATCCTGCAGACGCTGTTCCAGAACTGCGTCAAGCTCGGCGTCGAGTTCTACAACGAGTTCTACGCGCTCGACCTCATCATGGTCGACGTCATGGGCGAGGACGGCGTCACGCGCAAGCAGCCGGCCGGCGTCGTCGCGTTCGAGCTGGCCACGGGTGAGCTGCACGTCTTCCACGCCAAGGCGATGATCTTCGCGACCGGCGGCTTCGGCAAGATGTACAAGACCACGTCGAACGCGCACACCCTGACCGGCGACGGCGTCGGCATCGTGTGGCGCACGGGCCTGCCGCTCGAGGACATGGAGTTCTTCCAGTTCCACCCGACCGGGCTCGCCGGCCTCGGCATCCTGCTGACCGAGGGTGCTCGCGGCGAGGGTGCGATCCTGCGCAACGCGTCGGGTGAGCGCTTCATGGAGCGCTACGCCCCCACCATCAAGGACCTCGCCCCGCGCGACATCGTCGCCCGGTGCATGGTGCAAGAGGTGGCAGAGGGCCGCGGCGCCGGCCCGAACAAGGACTACGTCCTGCTCGACTGCACGCACCTCGGTGCCGAGGTCCTCGAGACCAAGCTCCCGGACATCACGGAGTTCGCCCGCACCTACCTCGGCGTCGACCCCGTCGTCGAGCCGGTGCCGGTGATGCCGACCGCGCACTACGCGATGGGTGGCATCCCGACGAACACCGACGCAGAGGTGCTCTACGACAACACCACCGTCGTGCCCGGCCTCTACGCCGCCGGCGAGTGCGCGTGCGTCTCGGTGCACGGCTCGAACCGTCTCGGCACGAACTCGCTCCTCGACATCAACGTCTTCGGCAAGCGCTCGGGCAACAACGCTGCCGAGTGGGTCAAGACCGCCGAGTTCCTCCCGCTGCCCGAAGACCCTGCCGCCGGCGTCCGGGCCATGCTCGACCAGCTGCGCGCCTCGACCGGCACCGAGCGCATCGCCGTCCTGCGCAAGGAGCTGCAGGACGAGATGGACAAGAACGCCCAGGTGTTCCGCACCGACGAGTCCCTCGCCCGCGTCACCGAGACCATCCACACGCTCCGGAACCGCTTCATGCAGGTCTCGGTGCAGGACAAGGGCAAGCGGTTCAACACCGACCTGCTCGAGGCCGTGGAGCTCGGGTTCCTGCTCGACCTGGCCGAGGTGGTCGTCTACTCGGCCCGCAACCGCAAGGAGAGCCGCGGCGGCCACATGCGCGACGACTACCCGAAGCGCGACGACGAGAACTACATGCAGCACACGATGGCGTACCTGACGGGCGACCCGCACTCGTCACTCGCCGACGACCACATCACGCTGGACTGGAAGCCGGTCGTCGTGACCCGGTACCAGCCGATGGAGAGGAAGTACTGAGATGACCGACACCCTGGTCTCCGACGCACCCCGCACCGACACCACCGACGCGCCTCCCGGGTCCTTCTCCGTCACGCTCATCATCCGGCGCTTCGACCCGGACCTCGACGACGAGCCGCGCTGGCAGGACTTCGACGTCATGATGCTGCCGACCGACCGCATCCTCGACGCCCTGCACAAGATCAAGTGGGACCAGGACGGCTCCCTGACGTTCCGACGCTCCTGCGCACACGGTGTCTGCGGCTCGGACGCGATGCGCATCAACGGCCGGAACCGCCTGGCGTGCAAGACCCTGATCAAGGACCTCGACGTCTCGAAGCCGATCTACGTCGAGGCGATCAAGGGCCTGCCGCTCGAGAAGGACCTCGTCGTCGACATGGAACCCTTCTTCAAGTCCTTCCGCGAGGTCCAGCCGTTCCTGCAGCCGAAGACGGCACCCACCCCGGGCAAGGAGCGCATCCAGTCCGTGGCCGACCGCGCACGCTTCGACGACACCACGAAGTGCATCCTCTGCGCCGCGTGCACCTCGTCGTGCCCGGTGTTCTGGACCGACGGGCAGTACTTCGGCCCGGCCGCGATCGTGAACGCGCACCGCTTCATCTTCGACTCGCGTGACGATGCCGCCGAGGTCCGCCTCGACATCCTCAACGACAAGGAAGGGGTCTGGCGCTGCCGCACCACCTTCAACTGCACCGACGCCTGCCCCCGTGGCATCCAGGTGACGAAGGCGATCTCCGAGGTCAAGCAGGCCGTCATGCGGGGCCGCGCCTGACACTCGGGGTCGTCCAAGACTCGACATCGACTCCACCGATAGGCTCCGCTCCATGACGTTCGCGGCCACCCGCCCCATCCTCGACCAGCTCGGCTACACGATCCGCTACGTGCAGCTCCCCGGTGAGACCCTGCACGAGCCGCCGGTCGAGGGCGCGCTCCGCGTGGTCCCGGCCGAGGCGTCCGACGAGTTCGCGCTCGAGGTCGTCGACTACGGCACGGCCCGTCGCCTCGCCACCGCGCGCGGCGAGGATGACGCGGTCGAGATGCTCCGTCGGTTCCTGAACCGACCGTTCCCGGCTCCGCGCGACATCGCCCGGCACGAGCTCGACGGCCTCCGTGACCGTGCGGCGTCGACGTACCCGCAGCTGGCGCAGCAGGTGTCACAGGCCGGCGAACAGGGGCTGACCATCCAGATCCCCGCGGGCGTCCCCGTCGACCGCATCGGTGGTCCGGACGGCTACCTGCTGCACCCGCTCGACACCCCGCTGCCGAGCCGGTCGCTGCCGCCGCACGTCGCCGGTGTCCCGGAGACCCACCGCTACCTGGTCGAGCGCCCGTTCATGGTGAACGTCCGCTTCGTGCAGCCGTGGTTCGAGCAGCCGGGCGGCGCGCTCCGCTTCCAGATCGCCGACCCCACGGTCACCGTGCGCGACCTCGTCGTCGACGGTGTACTGGCTCGACTCCGCGTGGTCTGACACCTCGCACGACGCAGATCGGCCCGCACCGCGCATTCGCGCAGTGCGGGCCGATCGCCGTTGTGCGGCGTTACGCCTGGTCGGGACGGTCGTACTGCGCACCGGCCGGGTTCGGCGGCAGGCAGCCGAACACGATCGCGGCGATGCCGACGAACATCCCGATGAGCCAGAGCGGACCGGCGAGGTTCGCGTCGTGCACGCGGCGCCACCCCAGTGCGATGTTCGGGATGAGGGTCGCGAGCCACCAGAGGCCGTACAGGACGAGCAGGATGAAGATCCAGGCCGGGGGCGAGCCCTCGCTGTGCGTGTAGCCGTACTCGTCGGTGGTGGACGTCGAGGCGCTCCACGAGATGATGCCGGCGATGAACCCGCCGTACAGAACGAGGGTCACGATAGCGTTCGCCAGGATCCAGTACCAGTACTCACTGCGGCTGGCGCGCCCGTCGAACCTGGCGTACTTCTTGAAGAAGCGCGTGAAGGCGTCGAGGAAGCCGGCACCGTAGAAGGGTGCCCACAGCGGCGGCGCTCCGTCCGGCCCGACCGGGATCGGCGGACCGGCCTGCGGGTACGGGTCGGCGTACTGCTGGCCGTACCCGGGCTGCTGGCCGTACCCGGGCTGCTGGCCGTACCCGGGCTGCTGCCCGTACCCGGGCTGCTGCCCGTACCCGGGCTGCTGCCCGTACGGACCAGGCTGCTGGCCGTACGGACCGGGCTGCTGGCCGTACCCGGGCTGCTGGCCGTACCCCGGCTGCTGCTGCCCAGCATCAGGTTGCCCCGACGGCTGGTCGCCGCCGGGCTGGCCCCACTGCGGTGTGTCGTTGCTCATCGAGCGCCGGTGGGTCGGTCGTAGCGCTCTCCCTGCGGGTTCGAGGGCAGCAGGCCGAACACGATGCCGACGATGCCGACGAAGATCGCGATGATCCACAGGGCACCGGGCAGGTTGGCGTCGTGCAGGCGTCGCCAGCCGAGGGCGAGCGTCGGGATGATGATCGCGAGACCCCAGAGCAGCGCGAGGATGCCGGCGACCACGAAGAGCGCAGACGGGCTGGTCACCGTCGACTGCACGCTCGCCGAGGTGTCCGTCGACATCGACACCGTCGAGCGCTCCGAGGTGGCGAAACCGATGGCGTACAGGATGCCGAGCACGATGCCGACGATCGCGTTCGCCAGGTACCACCACCAGAACTCGCTGCGGCTCGCACGGCCGCTGAAGGTCGCGTACTTCTTGAAGAAGCGTCCGACGGCCTTGCCGAAGGAGATCCCGTACCAGGGGGCCCAGATCGGCGGCTCGCCGTTCGGTCCGGTCGCCGGCTGCTGGCCGTACTGTGGCGTTCCGTTGTACGGGTTCGGCTGGCCGCCCGGCTGCTGGCCGGACGGGTTCTGCGGGTACTGGTCACTCACGGTGTCCCCCTCGATCGTTGGCTGGTAGTCGGGTCCGAGTCAACCAGAACCGTCGCGAGGCCGCCGCTCGTCACCCACGGTGGGGTTCGTCGTACCGCTGCCCCTGCGGGTTCGAGCCCATCAGACCGACGATCAGCGAGAACAGCACGCCGAGCGGCGGGATGATGAAGAGGAAGGCGAAGTACCCGCTCAGGTTCACGTCGTGCAGTCGTCGCACCGTCAGCGCGATGAAACCGAGGGCGCAGGCCAGGGCCCACAACCCACTCATACCGTTCGACGCGTCGTCGAAGAACGGCAGCACGTCGAAGAACCCGCCGACGATGCCGGTGGCCGCCGAGCCGATCATGTACCAGAGGGCCCAGAACCAGAACTCCGACTGGCTCGCGCGGCCGTCGAACCGGACGTACTTCTTCCAGAACCGCGGGAACGCCTGCACGAACGGGATCCCGTACCAGGGTGCCCACAGCGGGGGCTGGCGCTGACCGGTCGGCTGCTGGCCGTACGGTCCGGGCTGCTGGCCGTACGGTCCGGGCTGCTGGCCGTACGGTCCGGGCTGCTGGCCGTACGGGTTGTGCGGCGGGTACTGGTCACTCACTGGTTCGTTCCTTCCGGGGCCGACTGCGATCACCGTCGAGTCTGGCAGCGGCAGCGACCGGACGCGTCCCCCCAGCGGAGGACAGCACAGCAACAGCGCTCCGACAGCGCTCCGACCAGGTCAGGGCAGCAGTGCCAGCTTGCCGCCGGGGTGCCCGGACTCCAGCAACTCCGCGGCCGCCTTCGCCTCGGCGAGCGGGAACGTCCGCGCCACCGGGACCTCGAGCTGTCCGGCCCCGGCCAGGTCGATCAGTCGCTGCCGGACCGAGTCGCGGAACGCCTTGCTCGCGGGCTGCGCCCCACCGACGGCGGCGAACCCCGCCTCGGTGGCACGCGCCGGCGCGGCGATCGTGACGATCCGGTCGCGATCCGCGACCAGCGCGAGCGAGACGTCGACGGCCTCGTCGGTGCCCACGCAGTCCAGCGCCACGTCGATGCCGGAGGGTGCGAGCGACCGGACCCGTGCCTCCAGGCCGTCGCCGTACGCGACCCACTCGCCACCGAAGCGTCGCACGACGGCCGCACCGTGCTCGGAGGCGGTGCCGATGACGCGCGCGCCGAGCAGGCGGAGCTGCTGCAGCAGGCTGACGCCGACGGCTCCGGAGGCGCCGTGCACCAGCACGGTGTCGCGCCCCGCGGCACGGGTGACGCGCAGCATGTCCGCGGCGGTGGTACCCGCGAGCAACAGGTTCGCCGCCTCGGGGAAGCCGAGCCCGACGGGCTTCGCGAAGACGTCCGCTGCCGGGACGGCGAGGGACGACGTCCAACCGCCGGCGACCCGGAACGCCAGGACCTCGTCGCCGACCGCTCCCCCGCCGGACGCGATGGTGGTGTCCGGTCCGACCGCGGTGAGCACGCCGGCGACCTCGTAGCCGACGGGCACCGGCAGGTCGGCCGGATCGCCCTGCCGCGTGTGCTTCGTGTCGGCGGGGTTCACGCCGGCGGCGCGGACCGCGATGGTGACCTCGCCGGGTCCGGGTGCGGCGACCTCGGTGTCCACGAACTCGAGGACTTCGCTGCCACCGAACCGCGGTGCCACCCAGTGCTTCGTCATGCGGCCGACGCTACGCCCCGAGCCACCGACGCCGTCAGTACCCGAATGACTGACGGCGCCGGCTCTCTCACCCGTCAGCGATCCTCCAACGGGAGTCGACGTCGTGTACGGGAGGTTCGTGCACGGAGCACCATCACGGCGATGCCGCCGAGCAGCATCACGCCGGCCGCGGTGAGCGGGATCGTCGGATCGCTGCCGGTGAAGGCCAGTTCGGTCGTGCCGCCGCCGTTGTCGCCGCCGACCACCGGGACCGCGGGAGCCGTCGAGGCGGGACCGGTGGGCACCGGGGCCGAAGCGGTCGGCGTCGGCGTCGCGGTGGGCGCCGGCGCGCGGACGGTCACGACGTAGGTCTCGGTGTCCGGCGGTGCGGTGCCGTTGTCGACCGTGATCGTCACCGTCGTGGTGCCGGGCGTGGTCGGTGTGCCGGAGATGACGCCCGTGTCCGGGTTGATCGTGAGTCCGGGCGGCAGGGTTCCGCCGTCGGAGTACGTGGGTGCCGGGTTGCCGGTCGCGGTGACGGGGAACGAGTACGGCGTGCCGGCGGTGGCGTCGGTCGGGGTGCCCGAGGTGATCGTCGGCGCGACGCTCTCGGACGGCGTTCCGGCAGCCGGGCAGTTCGTCGGCCGGGTGATGGTGTTGTCGTCGAGCGTGACCGCTGCGTTCCGGGCGAGCAGTCGGCCGACGACCGTCGCACCCGTCGTGGCGGTCACGGACTGGTCGGCGAGGACGGTGCCCTGGAACTGTGCGGCACTGCCGATGGTCGCGGAGCTGCCGACCTGCCAGAACACGTTGCACGAACTGGCGCCACCGGTGATGACGATCCTGGTGCCGGACCCGATCGTCAGGGTCGACGCGGCCTGGAACACCCAGACCGAGTCCGCGCTGCCGGCCAGGGTCAGCTGGCCGGTGTTCGCGAGCTGCAGCGTGTCACCGTTGTAGACGCCCGGGCTGAGGCTGAGCCCGTTGAGCTCCTGGAGCCCGGTCTGCGTCGGCGTCAGCGAAGCCGCCACGTTGTACGCGGTCGTGGTGTCCGACTGGGCCTGCGCGGCCGCGGCGTCGGTCTGGTGGACGGTGCCGTTCACGGTCCCGTTGCCGGTGCCGCCGAAGCCGGTGATCGAGGTACCGGGCGAGACGCCGAGGTCACCGTTGACCACGGTCGGCCCGGTGTTCGTCACGGTCTGCGCGCCGAGGACGCCGTAGCTCGCCGCGGTCCCGAGACCGACAGGGCCGTCGATGATGGTGGCGGCGGACGCGGCCGAGGAGGCGCCGAGGGCAAGCGCCGCGGCGAGCCCGAGCCCGGTGCTGGCGACGATGAGCGGACGGAGGATGAGGGTTCTGGCCACGACGGCCCCTGCCTGTGATGGCGAAGTGCCGAAAGAGCGTCGGAGACACCCGGCGTTCACCGTTTCCCGAGTGTGTCCGCATCGCATGTGTTCCGGGATCCTGACTCCCAGGTTCACCCGGATCAGCCGATACCGGACAGAACCGGTCCGTCCTGGTCGACGACGGCCGTTCGGTATCGTCCTCTCATGCCGCGCGCCGCGATCGTCGTCAATCCCGTCAAGGTCGACCTGCGGGTCCTCCGCAACACCGTCACGGCAGAGGAGGCGCGGAACGGCTGGGGTCCCACGACGTGGTTCGAGACCGCGGCGTCCGACGACGGCCGCGCCGCCGCGCTCGATGCGCTCGCCACCGCGCCGGACGTCGTCCTCGTCGTGGGCGGCGACGGCACGCTGCGGGTCGCGGCCGAGGTGCTGCACGGCTCCGGCGTGCCACTGGCCGTGCTCCCCGTCGGCACCGGGAACCTGTACGCCCGGAACCTGCGCATCCCGCTGAACGACGTCGCCGGCTCGGTCCGAGCCGCCTTCAGCGGGACCGATCGGCCGGTCGACCTCGCGTTCGCCGAGCTCACCGACCCGCAGGGCACGACGACGCGCCACGCCTTCCTGGTGATGGCGGGCATCGGCCTCGACGCGAACATGGCGGCCAACACCAACGCACGGCTCAAGAAGCGGTTCGGCTGGCTCGCGTACTCCGACCCGATCATGCGGTCCGTGATCGGCAACCGGCAGATCGACCTGCGGTACCGACTCGACGACGGTGACACCCGGACGATGCGGGCGCACACCGTCATCGTCGGGAACTGCGGCACCCTGACCGCCGGCGTCCTGCTACTGCCCGCCGCGAAGCCGGACGACGGGGTGCTCGACGCGGTCGCGTTCCGCCCCGGTCGGACGGTCGGCTGGGCCGGCGTCGGCTACGGCCTGTCGCTGAACCGCTTCTTCCACCGGACCGGGTTCGGCCGGTTCCTGTCGTGGCTCATCCCGGCCACCCGGACGCTGCGGTACACGAGCGCACGGGTCCTCGACCTCGAGTTGGACCAGCCCGAGCAGGTCCAGCTCGACGGCGACCCGTTCGGAACCGTGGTGGCGGTGCGGCTGACGGTGGACCACGGCGGACTCACCATCAGGGTGGGGCCGTCGCGGTGACCACGTCATGACGGGAGGCCCGGTGCCAGCTGGCACCGGGCCTCCCGTCATCACTGGGCCGTGTCGAGAGCGTCAGCCGCGCGCGGTACGCACGCGATCTGCGAACGCCGCGTGCAGCGGGTGCTCCGCGGCGAGGCCGGTGATCTGCGTCACCACGTCGGCATCGGACGCGTCCGAGGCCAGGAGCGCCTGCAGCTCGACGCTCTGCTCGTCGTCGGCGACGTCGAAGCGGAGCGCCGCGCCCATCGCGTCGAGCAGCGCGGTCGGCTCGGTGCCGTCCTCGGCCAGCGCCGCGGCGGGCGAGACGAAGCGCTCGTCGCGCGACAGCTTGCGGAGCGGCTGCCGGCCGACGCGTGTCACCGTGTCGGGCAGGTGGGGGTTCTCGAACCGGGCGATGATCGCCTGGACGTATGCGCGGTGCACCTCGGGGTCCAGTTCGTGGCGGCGGACGAGCAGGTCGCTCGTCTCGGCGAGGACGGACTCGAGCTCGGAGCGCACGGCGGGGATCGCGATGGCGTCGGAGATCTTGTCGGCCCCGGCGACGAAGCCGTGGTACGCGACGGTGGCGTGCCCGGTGTTCACCGTGAAGAGCTTCCGCTCGATCGAGGCAGCGAGGCCGTCGACGTAGTGCGCGCCGGGGATCTCCGGCTCGTCGCCGCCGAACGGCGTGCGGTCGATGGCCCACTCGAAGTAGGTCTCGACGGTGACGTCGAGGCCGGCGCCCTCGGGCTGGGCCGGCACGATGCGGTCGACGGCGGTGTTCGCGAACACGGCCTTCGCGAGCGCCGCGTCACGGCCGTCGGCCGGGAGCGCGTCGACGATGAACTCGCGCAGACGGTCCGTGGCGTTCAGGGCGTTCTCGCACGCCATCACGGCGATGGGCGCCGCGTCCGCGTCGCGCTGCTGGAGCGCTCGCGCGATCACCGGGGCGATGAACTTCAGGACGTTCGGGCCCACCGCGCAGGTGACGATCGCGGCAGCGGCGATCTCGGCGACGACGCCGTCCTCGTCCTGCGCGCTGTTCAGGGCGCGGAAGTTCGTGACCTCGTGGTCCTCGGCGCCGGTGCCGACCTCGTGCACGGTGTACGAGTCGGCGGCGGCGAGGGCGTCGATGAGCGGCGCGGCGACGTCGGCGAAGACGACCTCGTAGCCCGCTTCGTGCAGGAGCAGGCCGACGAAGCCGCGGCCGATGTTGCCGGCACCGAAGTGGACGGCGGTGCCCCGGTCGGTGGTGCTCACTCGTTGACCTCGCCGAGGATCGACAGGATCGCGCTGGTGTCGGCCGCGTCGGTGAGCTTCTGGACCTCGTCCTCGTCGGAGAACACGATCGCGATCTTGGACAGGATGTCGAGGTGCTCGTTGTTCACGCCGGCGATGCCGACGACGAAACGCACGGGGTTGCCGTCCCAGTCGATCGGGCTGGCGTAGCGGATGAACGACAGCGCAGAGGACTTGATGGCGTCCTTCGCGTCGTTCGTGCCGTGCGGGATGGCGAGGAAGTTGCCCATGTAGGTGGACACGCTCTTCTCACGCTCGAGCATCGCCGGGTAGTAGTCCGAGGTGACCGCGCCCGCAGCCTCGAGGATCTCGGCCGCTTCCTTCATCGCCTCCGACTTGGTCGGCGCGGTGTCCTCGGTGTGGATCCGGATCTGGCTCTCCTGCAGGACGGGCATCGTGGTTCTCCTTGGTGTTCGAGGTCGTGTCGGAGGGGACGGGGGTGTCCCCGTCCCCTCCGATACTGCACTTCGTTACTGGTGGTGGCGTTACTGGTTCTTGAGCTGCTCGACGACCTGGTCGTACTGCGGCGCGTTCATGAAGTTGCCGACCGACACGTGCTGCGCGTTCGGGTTCTTCTGCTTGGCGCGGTCCGTCAGCTCTTCCTGCGTGATGATCAGGTCCTCGTCACCGGAGAGGTTCGCGATCGCCTTGTTGGAGACCGTGACCCCCTCGATGCCCGCCTTCTTGATCTTGTTGCGCAGGACGCTGGCGCCCATCGCACTCGAGCCCATACCGGCGTCGCAGGCGAAGACCAGGTTCTGGACCCTCGTTGCAGTGGCGGTGGTGCCCGACGCGGCGGCCTCTTCGGTGCTGGCCGGGGCGTTGCCGCCGAGCAGGCCGGCGGTCGCCGAGTTGACGTCGCGGCCCTTGTTCGCCTGGAGCTTCGCCATCGCGGCGCTCATGTCCCCGTCGTTGCCCATCTCGCGGTCACGCTTGCGGGTGGCGAGGAGGAAGAACGACGCGACCGCGAACGTGACTGCCGCGGACAGGACGACCGACAGGGTGACGCCGAGGAAACTGTCCCGCGGCGTGTTCAGGAACACCGCGAAGATCGATCCGGGGGACGCAGGTGCCGTCAGGCCGGAGTTGAAGATGACGTTCGTCAGCACGCCCGTGCCGCCACCGAGGATGACCGCGATGAACATGACCGGCTTCTGCAGCACGTACGGGAAGTAGATCTCGTGGATGCCGCCGAAGAACTGGATGATGATCGCGCCGGGGGCGGTCGAACGGGCGATGCCGACACCGAAGATGGTGAACGCCAGCAGCAGGCCGAGGCCGGGGCCGGGGTTCGCCTCGAGCAGGAACAGGATCGACTTGCCCGACTCCTTGACCTGGTCCACGCCGAGCTGGTCGAGCACGCCGTGGTTGATCGCGTTGTTGAGGAAGAACACCTTCGCCGGCTCGATGAACACGCTCGCGAGCGGGAGCAGGGAGTGGTTGATCAGGAACTCGACAGCTGCACCGAGTGCGGTCGCGATCCCGGTGAAGACCTTCGACAGCCAGAAGAACCCGGCCAGGAACAACCCGAACCCGAGGATGCCAGCGGCGTAGTTGTTGACGAGCATCTCGAAGCCCGGCTTGATCTTGCCGTCCCACAGACGGTCCAGCTGCTTGATGATGTACGCACCGAGCGGCCCGCAGATCATCGCACCGAGGATCATCGTCGAGTCGGACCCGAGGATGACGCCCATCGAGAAGATCGACCCGACGACGGCACCGCGGGTCTCGTAGACCATCCGGCCACCCTGGATCGCGATCGCGAGCGGGATGAGGTAGGTCAGGATCGGGCCGACGACACCGACGACGCTGCCGTCGCGGGATCCACCGAGCGCGGCGACCGGCGTCCAGCCGTCCGGGATGAAGAAGGCCGTGATGATGCCCCACGCGATGAAGATCGCGATGTTGGGCATGACCATGCCGGAGAGGAACGTGCCGAACTTCTGAACGGCGACGCGTGCGCCGCCCCGCGACTTCGCGGGTGCGTCGGGCGCTGCAACGGACGACGTTGTCATGTGCGGTGACTTTCTGTGTGGTGGGACTGCTGCGGTGTGAAGGGGTGGTGGTGCTGGGTGGATCAGACGGCGTGCGCGGCCGCTGCGGCGGACTTCGCGGCCGCCGCCGTGGACGCGGCGAGTGCCGCCTGGGCCATCTCGCGGGCCTGTTCGAGCGTGTGCTGACCGAGTTCGGCGCGCACGTCGGCCAGGGCCGCGGGGGTCATGGAGAGGGTGGTGGCGCCGAGGCCGACGAGCACGACGGCGAGCAGCGGGTCGGCGGCGGCCTCACCGCAGATGCCGACGGGCTTGCCCGCGTCGGCACCGGCCGCACCGAGCTGCGCGACGAGGCGCAGGACGGCGGGGTGCCACGGGTCCTGGTACGACGCGACGGTGCCGAGCATGCGGTCGGCGGCCATCGTGTACTGGGTCAGGTCGTTCGTGCCGATCGACACGAAGTCCGCGTTCTGGAACACCTGTTCGGCCATCAGTGCGAGCGACGGCACCTCGGCCATGACGCCGGCGGTGCGGATGCCGAGCTCGCGGGCCAGGGTGACGAAGTACTCGGTCTCCTCGGCGTCGGCGACCATCGGGGCCATCACCCAGAGGTCGGCCTCGGTCGCGGCGTCCGCCTGGGCCAGTGCGACGAGCTGGTCGCGCAGCACCTCGGGGTGGTTGCGCAGCGCACGGAGTCCGCGACGACCGAGCGCCGGGTTCTCCTCGTCCTTGTCGGTGAGGAACGGCAGCGGCTTGTCGGCGCCGGCGTCGAGCGCACGGACGACGACCTTCTTGCCCGGGAACGCGGCGAGGAGCTGACGGTAGGACTCGGCCTGCTCGTCGACGGTCGGCGCCTTCGGCGAGTCGAGGAAGAGGAACTCGGTGCGGAAGAGCCCCACGCCCTCCGCACCGAGAGCAACGGCACCCGCGGCGTCGGCGGGGCTGCCGAGGTTCGCGAGCAGGGGCACGACGTGACCGTCGGCCAGGGCACCGGCGGTGAGCGGTGCTGCGGCCGCGGCGAGCCGGTCGGCGATGCGCTGCTCGACCTCGGCCACGAGCGACTCGGACGGCTCGGTGACGACCGTGCCGGCGACGGCGTCGACGACGATCGACTGACCGTCGACCAGGTCGTCGGCTCCGGTGACGCCGACGATCGCGGTGATGCCCTTGGCGCGAGCGAGGATCGCGGTGTGCGAGGTCGGTCCGCCGTCGCGGGTGACCAGCGCGAGGACCTTGTCGAGGTCCAGCAGAGCGGTGTCGGCCGGAGCGAGGTCACGGGCGACGAGGACGAACGGGGTGTCCGACTCGGGGACACCGGGGGCGTGCACGCCGCGGAGCTTCGCGATGATGCGCTGGGCGACGTCGTCGAGGTCGGCTGCGCGCTCCCCCATGTAGCCGCCCATGCCGACGAGCAGGTCGCGGAACTGGGCGAACGCCTCGTACACGGCGCGCTCGGCGTTGGTGCCGCCGTCGATGCGCGTGTGCACGTCGTCGAGCAGGGTCGGGTCCTGCGCCATGAGCGCCTGCGCCTCGAGCACGGCCTGGGCGTCGCCGCCGGCGAGCTGTCCGCGCTTGTTGAGGTCCTCGGCCACCGCGGCCAGTGCGTCGTGCACGGCCTGCTTCGCGTCGTCCGCCGAACCGGTCAGGGCGTCCTTCGACGGTTCGCCGAGCGGGTCCGCCATGCGGAGCACGGGGCCGTGGGCGACGCCACGACCGACGCCGGTGCCGAGCAGTTCGGACATTCGAGACTCCTTCATCTCACACGCGCTTGCGGTGGGGTGTTCGTTCGGTGCGCGCACGGCTGAGACGGGACCTCGCCGGTGCGGCTGAGCAGCACACTACCCCGATCCGCGTTGACAAACAAACACATCCGGGGATAAAAATGCAGAAACAGATGCCCGTTTGCGTCTGGCGGCCAGCCGCTTCGGCTCGGTTCCGTCAGGTTCGTGCCCGGTCATGTCCGTTCCGTTCCGACCAGGAGACGACGAGGTCCGATGTACGCACCAGAACGCCACCAGCGCATCGTCGAGCAGGCGCGCGCGCAGGGGCGGGTCGACGTCAAGGACCTCGCCGAGCTGCTCGAGGTCACTCCAGAGACCATCCGCCGCGACCTGACGAGCCTGGAGCGCCGCGGGTTGGTCCGACGCGCCCACGGCGGCGCGATCCCGGTCGAGCGCATCACGATCCACCCCGGCGTCGGCGACCGCGGCGGCATCAACCAGGCCGAGAAGATGGTCATCGCCGAGGCCGCGCTCGAGGAGCTGCCGGAGAACGGCTCGATCATGATCGACGCCGGCACCTCCACCATCTGCCTCGCCGAGATGCTGCCGACCGACCGCGGACTCACCGTCGTCACGCACTCGCTCCCCGTCGCGATGGCCGTCGCGAACCGCCCGGGCATCGACCTGCACCTGCTCGGCGGCAACATCCGCAGCGACTCCCTGGCCGGCGTCGGAACGTGGACACACCAGCTCATCGGCATGGTGAGCGTCGACGTCGCCTTCGTGAGCATCAACGGGATCACGCCGGAGCGCGGCCTGACGACCCACAACATGGCCGAGGCCGCCGTGAAGTCGGCGATGATCAAGTCCGCCCGCCGGAGCATCCTGCTCGCCGACCACACCAAGTTCGGCCGCGAGGAGTTCGGCCGCGTCGCACCCCTCGCCGCCATCGACACGATCATCACCGACCCCGCCGTCAACCTCGACCTGGTCCGCGAGGTCGAGGCCGCCGGCACCGAGGTGTTCTGGCCCGGTCGACCCTGACCGCTCGCCCGACCCGCCCATCCGGCGCTCGCTAGCATGAGCGCACCACCCATCGACAGGAGTACATCGATGTCCGAAGCCACCCGCACCGTGACCGTCGCCAGCGCGTCCGGCCTGCACGCGCGCCCCGCGTCCCTCTTCGTCCAGACCGTGACGGCCTCCGGCCACCAGGTCACGATCGCCAAGGGCGACAAGTCCGGCAACGCCGGCAGCATCCTCGCCCTGCTCGGCCTGGGCATCGAGAACGGCGACGAGGTCAGCCTCACCGTGACCGGCGACGACGCCGAGACCACCGCCGACAGCCTGGTCGAGTTCCTGCAGACGGACCACGACGCGGCCTGATCGCGCGGATCCGACGGACGGGAGGCACGGTGCCAGCTGGCACCGTGCCTCCCGTCCGTCGTGCGGCGGCCCGTACTGCTGCTGCCGGGCCCGCTCCGTCCGTCCCGCCGTCCGGCTCCCGCCGGGGTTCCGAAATCTCGTCATCTCGGCGTCGCGCGCGTCGGTCTGTCGAACCTCGGCGAACGGCACGCGGCGCGTCGTGGAACCTCGACCCGGTGCGGTCCGCAGGCTGTCGGCGCCCGCCGATAAGGTGGTCGGCATGACACGCCTGCGCCTCGCATCCGTCAACGTGAACGGCGTCCGCGCCGCCTTCCGCAAGGGCATGGGCGACTGGCTCGCCACCCGCGACGTCGACGTGCTCGCCCTGCAGGAAGTCCGTGCGTCGAGCGAGGACCTGGCCGGTCTGCTCGGCGACGAGTGGGACATCGTGCACGACCCGGCGACCGCCAAGGGCCGGGCCGGCGTCGCGATCGCCTCGCGACACTCCGCCCAGATCCACCGCGTCGCCCTCGGACCGGACGAGTTCGACTCCGCCGGCCGCTGGCTCGAGGCCGACTACGAGATCGGCGGCACCACGGTCACGGTCGTGTCCACCTACGTCCACTCGGGCGAGGTCGACACCCCCAAGCAGGACGAGAAGTGGAAGTTCCTCGACGCCATGACCGAGCGGCTGCCCGCCCTCCGCGCGCACAACCCGCTCGCCGTCGTCGTCGGTGACCTCAACGTCGGGCACGACCAGCGCGACATCAAGAACTGGAAGGGCAACGTCAAGCGAGCGGGCTTCCTGCCGCGCGAGCGTGCCTACTTCTCGCGCTTCTTCGGTGCCGACGGCGAACCGGTCGAGGGCGCCGACGGCTCGACGGGCCCGGGGCTCGGCTGGGTGGACGTCGGTCGTGCGCAGGCCGGCGACGTCGAGGGGCCGTACACGTGGTGGTCCTGGCGCGGCCAGGCGTTCGACAACGACACCGGCTGGCGCATCGACTACCAGATGGCCACGCCGGACCTCGCGGCGAAGGTCACGGAGTACACGGTCGACCGCGCCGCGGCGTACGACCAGCGATGGTCCGACCACGCTCCCGTGGTCGTCGACTACGAACTCTGATCCCCACTCCTTGCGCTCCACCTGACCCACAGGAACACCACCATGACCAAGACCCGCATCTTCTCGGGCATCCAGCCGTCCGCCGGCTCGCTGCACCTCGGCAACTACGTCGGGGCGCTCATGCAGTGGCGCGACCTGCAGGACGACTTCGACGCCATCTACTGCGTCGTCGACATGCACGCGATCACCTCGCCGCAGGACCCGGCCGAGCTCCGCGCGAGCACCCGGGCGACGGCCGCGCAGTACATCGCGTCGGGCATCGATCCGACGAAGTCGACGCTGTTCGTGCAGTCGCACGTGCCAGCCCACGCCGAGCTCGCCTGGGTGCTCAACACCCTCACCGGGTTCGGTGAGGCGAGCCGGATGACCCAGTTCAAGGACAAGTCGGCGCGGCAGGGGTCCGAGGCCGCGTCGGTCGGGCTCTTCACGTACCCGGTCCTGATGGCCGCCGACATCCTGCTGTACGACACCAAGGTCGTACCGGTCGGAGACGACCAGCGCCAGCACGTCGAGCTCACCCGCGACCTCGCCGGACGCTTCAACTCGCGGTTCGGCGACACGTTCGTCGTGCCCGAGGCCCGCATCGGCACCGAGACGGCGCGCATCTACGACCTGCAGGACCCGACGAGCAAGATGAGCAAGTCGGCGGCGTCCGACAGCGGCCTGATCCGGCTGCTCGACGACCCGAAGCGCACCGCGAAGAAGATCAAGTCGGCCGTCACCGACGACGAGCGCGAGATCCGCTCCGACCGGCAGGCGAAGCCGGGTGTGACGAACCTGCTCGCGATCCTGTCCGCCTTCAGCCGGACCCCCGTCGCCGAACTCGAGGCATCGTTCGCGGGCAAGGGCTACGGGGACCTCAAGGGCGCGGTCGCCGACGCCGTCGTCGCCGAGCTCGAGCCGGTCCGCACCCGCACGCTCGAGCTGCTCGACGACCCAGCGGAACTCGACCGGCTGCTCGCCGTCGGCGCGGACCGTGCCGAGTCCATCGCGCGGGAGACCCTGGCGCGCGTGTACGACCGGATCGGGTTCGTCCCGCGCTCGCGCGGCTGATCGTGCTGCCGGTCACGCTGGAGTCCGCCCGGGTCCGACTCGACGTCCCGACCCGGGCGGACACCGCGGCGATCACCGACGCCTGCCAGGACCCGGACATCGTCCGCTGGACGACGATCCCCACGCCGTACCGCGAACAGGACGCACGGACCTTCGTCGACGCCCTGGTCGGTCCTGGCTGGGCGTCGGACCGCGAGTACACCTGGGCGATCCGTCGCAGTGGGTCCTCCTGGCTCGAGGGGATCATCGGGTACCGCACGGCCGGCCGCGACCTGGGGTTCTGGCTGGCGCCCTCGGCCCGCGGCGCCGGCTTGATGCACGATGCGGTCGAGCTCGTCGTCGACTGGGCCGTCGCCGACGGGGCTCCGGACGTCTACTGGGAGTGCTACGAGGGGAACACAGCGTCGGCCGCGGTCGCCCGCAACGCCGGGTTCTCGTTCACCGGCGTCGGGCCCGCCCGGATCCCCGGACGCGACGGCGGCCCGACGACCGCCTGGACCGCCCTGCGCCGTGCCGACGGCACGCCCGCATCGGACCTCTCGTGGCCCGACGCTCCGTGACGCAACGCCCCGTGACCCGGTCCCGCATGACGCCGCGTTCCCGACGATGACGCGTCACCGATCCACCGCCGGTAGGCTCGATCCGTGAGCGACACGGCACTACCCACCGAGGTCCGGGCGATGCGCCGCGGGCTCGAGCTCGCGGCCCTCGGGCCCGTCGTGGGCGACCACGCACGGGTCGGCGCGGTGATCCTCTCCCCCGCTGGCGACGTCCTCGCCGAGGGGTGGCACAAGGGTGCAGGAACCCCGCACGCCGAGGTCGACGCGATGGCGAAGGTCGATCCGGCACAGCTGCGCGGCGCGACGGCCGTCGTCACCCTCGAACCCTGCAACCACACCGGCCGCACCGGCCCCTGCGCCGTCGCCCTGATCGAGGCCGGGGTCGCCCGTGTCGTGTACGCGATCGACGATCCGGGCGCGGACGTGCACGGCGGTGCCGACCGCCTCCGCGCCGCCGGGGTCGACGTCGTGTCCGGTGTGCTCGCCGACGAGGCCGAGGCGTTCCTCGAACGGTGGCTCCTGTCGGTCCGCCTCGGACGCCCGTGGGTGACCGTGAAGTGGGCCTCGAGCCTGGACGGCCGCGCCGCGGCTGCCGACGGGACGAGCAAGTGGATCACCGGCGCCGCAGCCCGGCAGCACGTCCACGAGCAGCGTGCCGCGCACGACGCGATCCTGGTCGGCACCGGCACCGTGCTCGCCGACGACCCGAGCCTGACCGCTCGAGGTGACGCGGGCGAACTCCTCGCCGACCAGCCGCTCGCGGTCGTGCTCGGTGACCGCGCCGTCCCCGACGACGCCGCGGTCCGGCGACACCCCCGCGGGCTCGTGACGCTGCCGGGGCACGACCTCGCCGCCTCGCTCGCCGCCCTGCGTGGGCACGGCGTGCACTCGGTGTTCGTCGAGGGCGGCCCCACCGTCGCGTCCGCGCTCATCGCCGCCGGGCTCGTCGACGAGTACCTCGTGTACGTCGCCCCGGTCCTGCTCGGCGGGCCCCGGTTCGCCCTCGACGACCTCGGGGTGGGAAGCATGTCCGGGCGTCGGCGGTTGGACGTACTATCGACCACCAGCCTGGGCCCTGACCTGCTGGTCCGAGCCCGACCGCAGCGCAGCGCGACAGCGCAGCCGCAGACAGCGCCACTACAAACAGCGCCACAACAGACAGCGCAGCCGCAGACACCGCAGCAGCACGACGCAGCACCCGGGTTCGGAGACGACGGGCCCACGAACGACCGGAGCACCCCATGACCGACGCGCTGACCTCCTCCACCCCGGGCAGCCCCGTCCAGTTCGAGGTGTCGACGAACGTCCCCACCACACACGGGACGTTCCAGATGCGCGCCTACCGCGACCTCGTGACCGGCGCCGAGCACGTCGCGATCATCGGCGCGCTGCCCGACGGGTCCGCCCCGTCCGACAGCGCCCTGGTCCGCGTGCACTCCGAGTGCCTGACCGGCGAGGCGTTCGGCTCGCTGAAGTGCGAGTGCGGGCCCCAGCTCGACGCCGCACTCGACACCATCGCTGCCGAGGGCGGGGTGGTGGTCTACCTGCGCGGGCAGGAAGGACGCGGCATCGGGCTCATCAACAAGCTCAAGGCCTACCGATTGCAGGAAGACGGCCTCGACACGCTCGACGCCAACCTGGCGCTCGGGCTGCCGGCCGACTCCCGTGCCTACGGCGGCGCCGCGGGCATCCTCGCCGACCTCGGGATCACCCGCGTGCGACTGCTGTCGAACAACCCCGAGAAGCGTCGCCAGCTCGAGGAACACGGCATCACCGTCGAGTCGCTCGTGCCGCTGGTCGTCGGAGTCTCGGCGCAGAACGCCGGCTACCTCGACACCAAGCGCGACCGGATGGGGCACCAGCTGCCCGCGCACCTCGAAGCCGGGGCGGGCGCAGGCGCCAACAGCTGACTCAGGGCTGATTCGCAGGTGGGCGACATCTGTCGTACCATGTTGTCTTCCGTCACAAGCGGTCCCCCACCAACCGAACGCACCCGATCGGTGCCCGCGCCACCCTGCGCGAACCGATCGGTGTCCGCCGTTTCGGGTATCCGTGCTCCCTGCCAGGAGCGCGCACCACGGAAGACCACACGACACCCATGACCGCCGCACCGGCACCAGCAACCCCGACCTCAGCTCCGGCACCAGCAGGCAACCCGCGCTCGCGCGTGGTCATCGCCAGCCTCGTCGGCACCTCGATCGAGTTCTACGACTTCTACGTCTACGCGACGGCCGCGGTCCTCGTCTTCCCGACGCTGTTCTTCCCGAACGAGGACCCCACGGCATCGCAGCTGTCGTCGTTCGTGACGTTCGCCCTCGCCTTCTTCGCGCGACCGATCGGGTCGATCATCTTCGGGCACTTCGGTGACCGGGTCGGCCGCAAGACCACACTCGTCGCGTCGCTGCTCGTCATGGGCACCGCGACGTTCCTGATCGGCTGCCTGCCGACGTTCAGCACCATCGGCGTGTGGGCGCCGGTCCTGCTCGCCGTGATGCGCTTCGCCCAGGGCGTCGGCCTCGGCGGCGAGTGGTCCGGTGCGGCACTGCTCGCCACCGAGAACGCCCCCAAGGGCAAGCGCGGCGTCTTCGGTTCGATGCCGCAGCTCGGCGCTCCGATCGGCTTCCTGCTCGCGAACGGCCTGTTCATCGCGATCAACGCCGCGATGCCCGCCGGCGCCGACGGCACCCCGAACGCCGACTTCCAGGCGTGGGGCTGGCGCATCCCGTTCCTCCTCTCCGCGGTGCTCGTCATCGTCGGGCTGTACGTGCGCTTCAAGCTCGTCGAGTCGCCGGTGTTCCGCGGCGTGCAGGAGTCCGGCACGGTCGCGAAGATCCCGCTGGGCCGGGTGTTCCGCACCTCGTGGAAGGCGCTCATCGTCGGCACGTTCGGCATGGTCGCGACGTACGTCCTCTTCTACTTCATGACCACGTTCACGCTGTCGTACGGCACCACCGGTGCCGAGGCCGGTCCGCTCGTCCCGAAGGTCGGCCTCGGCTACAGCCGCGGCGAGTTCCTGACACTGCTCATGATCGGCGTCGTGTTCTTCGGCATCTTCACCCCGATCGCCGGCATCCTGGCCGACAAGTTCGGGCGCCGGAAGACCCTCATCCCGACCACGATCGGCATCGCACTGTTCGGCCTCACGTTCCAGTTCTGGTTCGCGGCGTCCCAGGGTCCGATCACGGTGGTGACGTTCCTGATCGTCGGGCTGTCCCTGATGGGGCTGACCTTCGGGCCGATGGGGGCCCTGCTGCCGGAGCTGTTCCCGACGAACGTCCGGTACACCGGCTCGGCGATCGCGTACAACGTCGCGTCGATCCTCGGTGCCTCGCTCGCACCGACGATCGCCCTGGCGCTGTGGCAGGCCGACGGCAACATCTTCCTGGTCGGGCTGTACCTGACGATCGCCGCCGTCGTGACGCTCGTCGCGCTGCTCTTCGTCCGCGAGACGAAGAGCAAGGAGTTCGCGGACGCCTGAGACGCGACCACCTGACGGACGGGCGCGCCCTGCGCAACGCTTCGCGTTGCCGCTGAGCAGGGCGCGCCCGTCCGTCGTGCGCGCACGCCCACTTCCCGGCGCAAGACGCCGTCGCACCAGCCTGTCCGTCAACTCAGGTTGACAGTTGTCGGCACGTCAATGTAGGTTGACACCCATGGACCGCCCGACCATCACGAGCCTCGCGGCCGGAGCCTCCGGGGACGACCCGTTCTCCGCCCTCGCCAACGTGCGCGAGCTCCGCCGTGAACTCGACCGGACCGAAGAGCTCGCTGCCCGCGCCGCCCGCAACGCCGGGGCGTCGTGGCAGGAGATCGCGACCCTGCTCGGTGTCAGCCGACAGGCAGTGCACAAGAAGTACGGCAGAAACTAGGAACACGATGAGTCTCCCCTTCGCGCGCCCCAAGAAGACCGACGGCCCCCGCGCCACCTTCGGCCGCCTGTTGTCCTACCTGTTCGAGAACAAGCCGGCGATGGTCGTCATCATCGTGCTGAGCATCCTCGGCGCCGGGGCGTCGCTCGCGCAGCCGCTGCTCGTCAACCAGGTCGTCACGGCAGTGCAGCAGGGCAACACGCTCAGCACGCTCGTCTGGCTGCTCGTCGGGCTCGTCCTGGTCGCCGGCGTCCTGAACGGTGTGCAGCACTTCCTGCTGCAGCGTGCGGGCGAGGGCGTCGTGCTCTCCACGCGCCGCAAGCTCATCGCCCGCATCCTCAACCTGCCGATCTCGGAGTTCGACACCCGTCGCACCGGCGACCTGGTGTCCCGGGTCGGCAGCGACACCACGCTCTTGCGCGCCGTCCTGACCCAGGGCCTGATCGAGTCGATCGGCGGGGCCCTGACCTTCATCGGCGCGATCATCGCGATGGCGATCATCGACCCGCTGCTGCTCGTGATCGTGGTCGTCATCGTCCTGGTCGCGATCGTGGTCGTCGGCGGACTGAGCCGGCGCATCCGGGTCGCGTCGAAGCGTGCGCAGGAGAAGGTCGGCGACCTGACCGCGGCCGTCGAGCGCGGCATCGGCGCCGTCCGCACCATCCGGGCGGCCGGTGCCACCGAGCGCGAGGTGCACGAGGTCGACGGACACGCGACCGAGGCCTACCGGCGCGGCCTCGACATCGCGAAGATGTCCGCGTTCGTCGTGCCCGTCGCGAGCATCGTCATGCAGGTGGCGTTCATCGCCGTGCTCGGCGTCGGCGGCGCGCAGGTCGCTGCGGGCACCATCACCATCGCCACGCTCATCACGTTCATCCTGCTGCTGTTCATGATGATCATGCCGCTCGGCCAGGCGATGGGTGCCGCCGTCGCGGTCGCCCAGGCGCTCGGCGCGCTCGGCCGGATCGAGGAGATCCTGCACCTGCCGACCGAGGCGCAGGACGACGCCGCCGCGCGGCCCGCCGTCGCGGTCGCCTCCGACGACGCCATCACGTTCGAGCACGTCACGTTCCGGTACGCGGCTGCGGCGGATGCGTCCGGTCCGGACGGCGCCGTCGCGTCCGGCGCGGTGGATCGACCGGGAGGCCCGGATCGCCTCGCCGACGAGCGTCCGGCCGACGACGTGGTGCTCCACGACGTGTCGTTCCGCGTTCCCCGCGGCTCGCGGGTGGCACTAGTCGGTCCGTCGGGTGCTGGCAAGTCGACGACCCTCGCCCTGATCGAGCGGTTCTACGACCCCTCCGAGGGCGTCATCCGGCTCGGTGGCATCGACGTCCGGGGCATGGACCGCCAGGAGCTCCGCGCCCAGATCGGCTACGTCGAGCAGGACGCCCCGGTGCTCGCCGGCACCATCCGAGCAAACCTGCTGCTCGGTTCGCCGGACGCGACCGAGGACGACTGCGTCCGCGTGCTCGAGGCGGTCAACCTCGGCGAGGTGCTGCACCGCGACCCCCGCGGTCTCGACGCCCAGGTCGGCGAGGACGGCGTGATGCTCTCCGGCGGCGAGCGTCAGCGGCTGGCCATCGCCCGCGCCCTGCTCGCCGCTCCCCCGATCCTGCTGCTCGACGAGTCGACGTCGTCGCTCGACGGCGTGAACGAGCAGAAGATGCGACTGGCGATCGACGCCGTCGCCGAGGACCGCACCCTGCTCGTCATCGCGCACCGGCTCTCCACGGTGGTGGACTCCGACGTCATCGTGGTGCTCGAGCACGGCCGGGTCGTCGGCGCCGGCACGCACTCCGAGCTCGTCGAGTCGACGCCGCTCTACCGCGACCTGGCGAAGCACCAGCTGCTGGTCTGAGACCGGGTGCTGCCACACCTCCGGCGGCGGGGTGGCGGGTGCGTCAGAGCTGTGCGCCTCCGGGGTTCGCGAGCCCCTCGTCCATGTCGCTGCGGTCGACGTGCCCGCCGGCCGCTCGGACGTCGTCGAGCGCGCGGGCGCTGCGGTCGTCGTCGACGCCGGCGACCAGGTCCTCGTAGACCGCGACGTCGATGTCGGCAGCACGGGCGTCGAGTGCCGAGGCCCGGACGCAGTGGTCGGTGGCGATGCCGACGATGTCGACGGAGTGCACCCGGTGCTCGGTCAGGATCTCCGGCAACGGCACACCCGCCTCGGTCCGTGCCTGGAACGCCGAGTAGTCCGGCGTGCCCTGGCCCTTGAAGACGTCGACGTCGATCGGCTCGGTGTCGAGCTCCGGGTGGTACTCGGCGCCCGGTGTGCCGGCCACGCAGTGCACCGGCCACGTGTCGACGAAGTCGGGCCCCTCGGGTCCGGCGAAGTGTCCGCCGTTGTCGTCGTCGCCGTGGTGCCAGTCGCGGGAGCCGACGATCAGGTCGTACTCCTCGGCGTGCCGGCCGAGGAACGCGCTGATCCGTTCCGCGAGGGCCGCGCCCCCGGTCACCCCGAGTGCACCGCCCTCGGTGAAGTCGTTCTGGACGTCGACGATGAGGAGAGCCCGTGCCATGGGCCCATCCAACACCCGGTGACTCAGGAGTCGGTGAGCTTGCTCCCACACGAGTAGGCGGCCGCGGTCACCGCGTCGAGCGCCGGCAGGGCGGCCGCGCGCGACGACCCGATGGCGTAGAACGCGAAGGTCAGGCGTGATCCGTCCGCGGCGTCGATGTACCCACCGAGGGTGTTGGCGCTGTCGATCCACCCGGTCTTCGCGTGCACCTTGCCGCGGGCGACGGCGTTCGCGCCGGTGAAGCGGCTGGCGAGGGTGCCGGACTGGCCAGACACGGGCAGGGCGTTCGCGAGGGTGCCGAGGCCCTTCGCACCGGCGGCGACCTGCACCATGAGGTGGGCGACGAAGTTCGGCGACACCGCGTTCGCGGCGCTCTCGCCCGAACCGTCCTTGATGACGATGCCGGCCGGGTCGACGCCGTAGGAGCCGAGCGCCGACCGGTACACCGAGGTCAGCGAGGCCGCCGAACCGTTCGAGCCGGACTCCTTCGACGACACCCGAGCAAGCATCTCGGCGAGGGTGTTGTCCGAGTTCGGGATCATCTGCCCGATCAGCGTCGACACCGGCTGCGACGACACCGTCGCGATGGTGTTCGTGCTGGTCGTGGCGCGCTTGACGATCTGTGCCGACCCCGCCCCGGCGACCCCGGCGTTCGCCAGTGCCGTCCGGAACGCGGTACCCGCACGGCCGACCGGGTCCTCGGACCGGGGCGAGGTCGCCGCAGCCGGGTTCGCCCGGTCACCGTCGACCATGAGCGCCGTGACCTTCGGCTGGTACCCGATGGTGCGTTCGGACACCGGCCACGTGGGGTCCCACGCGTCGGCGTCGCTCCAGTACGTGTCGTCGGTCACGATCGTGCTGACCGGGGTGTTGCCGACCTTCGCCTTGACCTGCTGGGCGAGCTGCGCGAGCGTCGGCGCCCCCGGGTAGACGGTGCCGTTGCCGGCCGACAGGGTGGCGTCGCCGTGCCCGACCAGCGCGATGGTCCCGGCGGACTCCTGCGTGACCGTGGTCGGGATGCGGTGGGTGCCCCCGAGCACGGCGAGCGCCGTCGCCGTCGTCAGGGTCTTCATGACGCTGCCGGTCTGGGCGGCCTTGTCACCGTCCTTCGAGAACAGGACCTCGCCGGTCTTCGCGTCCATGACGTAGCCCTCGAACGCGCCGAGACCGCTCGCCGACGCCGCGCCAGCGATCGAGCAGGTGCGCAGGGCGGAGGGACCGGCCGGGTCCTCCGGCACGGTGCGGGCGGCCGGGGTGGGTGTCGGCGTGCTCGTCGGACGCTTCGTGGTGGCGGCCGACCGGCTCGGCGTCGCGGCCGCGCTCGATGTGGCCGCTGGCGCGGCGGTCGTGCGCGTGTCCGGTGTCATGGCCGCCGCGACCGCGACGGCACCGCCGGAGCCGACCACCAGCAGCGCCGCGAGACCACCGGCGATCCACGGGACCGGACGACGTGCAGCAGAGGCACGCACGGCGGCGACGGCGGCGCGGACACGCTCCGGGACGGAAGGCGGGGTGGACTGCTGATCGGACATCGCGACCGATCCTACGGAACTGCGGCAGGAGCCTCCAGGCCGGATCGTCGCCCGGTGGACGACGGGACCCGGATCAGGGTGCTGTGGAGGGGTCGTCCGCCGGGTACCGGACCCCGACCTGGCGGCGGGCCTCGTCCACCACGGCCATGATCGCGACGGACTGTTCGGCGTCCATCGGGCCGCCTTCGTGCGCGCCCGAGGTGACCATCGCCTCGAACGCGCGGGCCTCGTGGCCGTAGCCGGCGAGCTCCTCGCGTGCGTCGAACTCCTCGACCACGACACCGTCGCGGTCCCGGATCCGCCACGTCGTCGGGGTGTACCAGGTCGAGTCGATGTCGATGCGCCCCGATTCCCCGATGACCGAGGCGGTGTTCGGGCTGCGCACGTCCATCCCGAAGTGCACCATCGACTGCGCACCGCCGTCGTGCGTCAGGACGAGGCCCATCTGCGTGTCGACCCCCTGCTCGCTCAGTGTGCCGGCCGCGACGAGTGAGGTGGGCACCCCCAGCACGTCGACGGCGAAGGACACCGGGTACACGCCCAGGTCGAGCAGGGCTCCACCGCCGAGGGCGGGATCGCGCAGCCGGTGCGACGGGTCGGTGGGCAGGGCCTGGTGGTGCGTCGCCTCGACGAGCACCGGACGGCCGATGCGCCCCTCGGCCAGGACCTCGCGGATCATCGCCATCTGCGGCAGGAACCGGGTCCACATCGCCTCGGTCACCGCGACGCCCGCTCGACGGGCAGCATCGACCACGGTCCGCGCCTCGGCCGCCGTCATCGTGAAGGCCTTCTCGACGAGGACGTGCTTGCCGGCGTGGATCGCGAGCAGGGCGTCCTCGGCGTGCCGGACGTGCGGGGTCGCGACGTACACGGCGTCGACCGTGTCGTCGGCGACGAGGTCTCCGTAGGAGCCGTGCGCCCGTGGGATGCCGAACTCCGCCGCGAACGCCTCGGCACCGGCGCGGGTGCGGCTGCCGACCGCCGTGAACTCGATGCCCGCGGCGACGCAGTCGCCCACGAAGGACCGAGCGATGCCGCCCGTGCCGATGACTCCCCAGCGAACCGTCATGCGGCCATGTCTACCAGGACGGGCCGCAGCATTTTGGTATGGACTCCACTGGTGATTGCCAGCTAACGTGCTCCACGATCCCCCATCCGGGGGTCACTCCTCCCCGAGTCGAAGGTGTGCAGGTCCTCCATGCGCCGTTCCGTCCTCTCCGTCGTCGCCACCAGCGCGGCGATCGTCCTCACGTCCACCCTCGTCGGCGGTCCGGCCAACGCACACGGGTGGGGCGACCCAGGACACGGACCGGGACACTCGCCGGGATACTCCGCCGACGCCGGCCTGACGCCGCGGACCCACTTCACGATGGCTGCCGACGGCACGTCCGGGGCGACGCAGGGCGGCGAGGGCATCCCGAACATCGACTCCGTCAAGAAGACCATCGCCACGTACTACGGCGACCCCGGCACGGGCCTGGCCAACCGGATCGACTCCCCCTACATCCGCGAGATGCGATCGATCGTCACCCGCCAGGGAGCGTCGCTGCAGCGCATCCACGACCGTGCCGTCCGGCACGGCGAGAAGCCCGCGATCGTCCTCGACGCCGACGACACCACCCTGTGGACGTACGACATGGAGGTCGCGGACATGCACTTCGTCTTCGACCCCGCACGGCAGGACGAGTGGGTGCAGGACGAGCGCTTCGCCGCCACCCCGTCCATGGTCGGCTTCGTCAACCGCGCCGCCGCGATGGGCTTCACCGTGTTCGGACTGACCGGCCGGAACGACGACCAGAAGACCGCGACCGTGCAGAACCTGTCGAAGGTCGGCTACACCGCCTTCACCGAGGACCGCTTCTTCACGAAGTGGACCGGCAAGGGCGCCTCACAGCAGCCGTCGTACGTGACCTGCGCCGCCGCGAGCTGCACGACCGTCGAGTACAAGGCCCTGACCCGAAAGCACATCGAGCAGGACCTCGGCTACGACATCACGCTGAACATCGGCGACCAGTGGAGCGACCTGCAGGGCGGGTACGCCGACCGGTCGCTCAAGCTGCCGAACCCCACGTACTACCTCCCCTCCGCCGATCTGCCCGGCGTCTCCGAGCCCCGGCTGTCCCCACGGACGCAGTTCACGATGGCGGCCGACGGCTCCTCCGGTGCGACCCAGTCCGGTGAGGGCATCCCGAACATCGACTCCGTCAAGAAGACCATCGCCACGTACTACGGCGACCCCGGCACCGGACTCGCGAACCGCACCGACTCTCCGTACATCCGCGAGATGCGATCCGTCGTCCGCCGGCAGGCCCCCGTCGTCGCCGCCCAGTGCGCCGTCGGCCGCAAGCTGCACCGCAACCCCGCGATTGTGCTCGACGCCGACGACACCACGCTCTGGACGTACGACATGGAGGTCGCGGACATGCACTTCGTCTTCGACCCCGCACGGCAGGACGAGTGGGTGCAGGACGAACGGTTCCCCGCGACCCCGTCGATGACCTCGCTCGTGTCGATCGCACAGCGTTCCGGGTGCACGGTCATCGGGCTGACCGGCCGGAACGCCGACCAGGAGACCGCCACCATCGACAACCTGCAGCGCGTCGGCTACCCGCAGTTCTCGGCGACGAAGCGCGGCACCGAGACGTACTACACGAAGTGGACCGGGGTGGGGGCGTCGCAGCAGCCGTCGTACATCACCTGCGCCACGGCGAAGTGCACCACCGTCGAGTACAAGTCGCAGACTCGGGCGCACATCGAGTCACGATCGGGCGGCCGGTACGACGTGGTCGCGAACTTCGGCGACCAGTACAGCGACCTGCTCGGGGGCTCGGCGGACCGCAGCGTCAAGCTGCCGAACCCGACGTACTACCTGCCCTGAGGCCGGCGCTCGCCCTCAGCGGCGGTGCTTGCCGAGCGCCGCGTCCGGCGCCGCCAGCGGGTGGTTGCGGAACCACCGCAGCAGGGCGCGGGCCTTGCTCGTGTCCGCACTGCTGTCGCCGTCGACCAGGAACGCGTCGAACCCGTCCGGCAGCGGCGTCTCCGCGTCGCGGTCGAACGCCATCGTCCACTCGCCGAAGCGCGGCGTGTGGATGCGCTCCTCGACGAGCAGGCCGACGTCGGTGTGGCGAGGGTCGTCGATGATGCGCTGGTAGGTCTCGAGCACGGCGTCCTCCGGGCCCTCCAACAGCTGCATGAAGCGGCCGTCCTTGTAGACGAGCAGACCGGACAGGCCGGACGCGGCGTTGCGTGACCTGGCGTGCTCGAGCAGCGCGTCCAGCCGTTCCTGGTCGAAGGGCTCGTCAGCGGCACTCATGTAGAGGAGGGACAACAGCATGACGACCTGACGACCTTTCGACGCGCGGAGTGGGCTCAGTCTCGATCGTGGCCGATGGACGTCGCTTCCGGGAATCCCCAGAACGGGGAAGAACGTGCGGTGATCCGCACCCGTCACAGAGGATCGTACGTGCGGACCCAGTCGATCTCGAGGTGGCCCGGGTCACCCCAGTTGCCGACCTGGAACATGTAGCGGTGCGGGGACGACGGGACGTTCCGGGCGACCGTGTACACCAGCTCGCCGTCGAGGTAGTAGTTGACCGCTCGGCCCGGGATCCACTCCGTCGTGTACGTGTGCCACGAGCTCCACGACACGCGCGTGTTGTAGTGGTCGAACCGCTTCTCGTGACCGGGGACCATCGAGTGGTGGAACACGCGGGGTGTGCTGTCGAAGTTGCCCTCGGGGAAGTTGACCTCGCCGTCGCCCCAGTCGTCCGACGTCGGCCACAGCATGACCGCGACACCGTTGTCGGCGCCGCCGGTCGCGCGCGCTCGGATGCTGAACGTCCCGCCCACGTGGGACCAGGCATCCTCCGGGGTGCCGAAGGTGCCAGCCGCACCGTGTTCGCCGTCCAGGGCGACGTCCATGTACCCGTCGTGCGCGCTGATCTGCGAACCCGACCAGTACCGTCCACCGGTGCCGTCCGGGTACGGCTGCCACGACTGCGCGTAGGTCGCAGCGAACGGTCCGTTCGCCGCTGCCGGTGTGTCGAAGTCGACCGAGAAGGTCGGCACCCGGCCGATCGTCGGGTCGGAGCGCACGGCCGGGCCGTCCGCGCGCAGTGGCGTCGCGTTCGCGCCCTGCCCCTGCGACGCGGCGGCTGCCGCCGAGCGGCTGGATTCGGGAACTGCGGCGGCGCTCACGGCGAGTGCCGCTGCCGCCGCACCCACGAGGACGATCATCGTCACACGGGTGAGCACGGTGCCTCCATCGGTCGTCCGCCGGAGGTGGCTGGGCGATGTGGTTCTTGCGCCGCAGGGAGCCCCGCGACGTCGTCACGCTATCCCGGGCCCCGTGCCCCTGTCTGTCCCGCAGCCGAAGCGTGCGGCTTCCCGCCAACAGAAAAATCCCCGGTCAGGACCTGATGCAGATCCGTGACCGGGGATGTGTTCCGAGCCGCCTGTCGGAATCGAACCGACGACCTATTCATTACGAGTGAATCGCTCTACCGACTGAGCTAAGGCGGCGCGCTCGCTCCGAACCCGGAGCGGCACGATCAATGACTATACAGGCTCAGACGAGTGAACGCGAAACGAGCACGCCGAGCTCGGCGAAGGACCTGCGGAGCTCGTCGACCAGGTGCGAGCCGGTCTCGGACCCGGACCACTCCCACCACGCGTGCCGGAGCGCACCGAGCGCCACGATCGACGCCAGGCGCGCCCGACGACGGAGTGCATCGGGGTCCGCGGCGAGCTCGGGGTCCTCGCGTTCGAGCCGCCGGGCGACCGCGGCCTGGATCTCGGCCTGGAACTCCTTCATCGACTCCATGCGACGACTGAAGAGCTCGGGGTTCGCCCGGAGCACCTGCTGCCGTTCCTCGATGAGTCCACGTTCCTCGATGAGCTCCTGCGTCGAGTGCACGAGCAGTGCGCCGAGGTCCGACAGCAGGTCACCGTCGGGTCCCCCGTCGACGAACTCCTGCAGCGCAGCGTCGTCGGGCAGCTCGGGGTCGTCCCCGAGGATCGCCTGTTCCTTGCTCGGGAAGTAGTTGAAGAACGTGCGGGGGGAGACGTCGGCTCGACGCGAGATCTCGTCCACGGTGACCGCGCCGAGGCCGTCCTCGATCGCGATGCGGAGCGCGGCCGCCTGGATGGCGCGGCGGGTGGCGCGGCGTTTCCGTTCGCGCAGGCCGGGTTCAGCGTCGGGCATGCCGTGATTGTCCCATGCCCCACTCGTCGCGGGGACTGTGCGTCGCGGGGAGTGTGCGTCGCGGTCAGTGCCGGACGCGGGCGATCGTGACGAGCAGTGCCTCGAGCGCGAGCAACGCCGCCACGTTCGCGGCGATCCGCTGCCGGGCGAGGGCGATCGCGTCGAGCACTTCGAGCGCCGCGGCCGGCGTGACCGACTGCAGGGCCTGGTCGAGGTGGTCGCGCATCGCCAGGTTGACGGGTTCCGCCGGGGCGCCGAGACCGAGCAGGAGCAGGTCGCGGTACAGCGAGGACACGTCGACCAGGATGCGGTCGAGACCGTCGCGCAGGCTGCGGGTCGCACGGCGCTTCTGGTCGTCTTCGAGCAGACGGAGTTGCGAGCGGAGGGCCGGCGGGATCGTGCCGCCGGGTTCGACGCCGAGCGATCGCAGTGCGGCGTCGCGTTCCTCGGAGTCGCGCTGCTGCGTGATGGCCTTCGCGTCTTCGTCGGCGACGGCGAGCAGGTCGGCGGCGGCCATCACGGCATCACCGACACTGCGGACGCCGAGCACGGTCGTCAGGGTGCGACGCCGACGATCGCGGGCGTCCTCGCTCGTGGCCAGGCGCTGCGCCATCCCGATGTGACTCTGCGCCTGCCGTGCTGCGTCCATCGCGAGGGCGCGGTCGATGCCGGTGCGCGCGACGAGCAGGTCGGCGACGGACTCGATGCCGGGGACCCGGAGGCGTACGGAGCGGACGCGCGACCGGATGGTGGGCAGCAGGTCGGCTTCACTCGGGGCGCAGAGGATCCAGACCGTGCGCTCCGGGGGCTCCTCGAGCGCCTTGAGCAGCAGGTTCGAAGTGCGTTCCGTCATGCGGTCGGCGTCCTCGATGATGACGATGCGGTACCGCCCGACCGACGGAGAGTAGTACGACGAGGTCACGAGCTGCCGGATCTCGTCGATCGTGATGATCACGCGCTGCGTCGTGAGCACCGACACGTCGGGGTGGGTCTTCGCGGTGATCTGCTGCAGGGTGTGGTCGTCGTCGGGACCGTTGCCCACGAGGGCCGCGGCGAACGCCGTCGCCACGTTCGACCGACCGGACCCGGGTGGCCCCGTGATCAACCACGAGTGCGTCATGCCGCCGGTGCCGTCGGTCGACTCCGCGGCGTTCCGGAGGGAGGCGACTGCTTCTTCCTGACCGGTCAGGCCGTCCCACACGCTCACGGAGCCATCCTGTCAGTGACCACCGTCATGCGGGCGACGACCACCTTGCGGGCGACCACGGTCATGTCGGGTCGATCGTGACGAGCGGGGCGACCGCGGCACGGATGGCACGCTGCACGTCCTCGGTGGATCCGCCGGCGTCGACCACCAGGAAGCGGTCGGGCTCAGCCGCCGCCATGTCCAGGAAGGCCCGTCGCACCGACTCGTGGAACGCCTCGGCCTCGGACTCCAGGCGGTCGAACGTGTCGCCACGGGCCGCGGCGACCCGCGCGCGTCCGACCGTCACGTCGAGGTCGAGCAGGATCGTCAGGTCCGGCGCCAGGCCGTCCGCCGCCCACTCCGACACCGAGCGGATGTGTTCGGCGCCGAGGCCGCGCGCGACGCCCTGGTAGGCGACCGACGAGTCGATGTACCGGTCCTGCAGCACGACCTCGTCGCGGGCCATCGCGGGACGCACGACCGTCTCGACGTGGTGCGCGCGGTCTGCCGCGTACAACAGCGCCTCGGCCCGGGGCGACACGTGCCCGCGCTCGTGCAGCACGATCTCGCGGATCCGGAGGCCCAGGTCGGTGCCTCCGGGCTCACGGGTGCGCAGGACGGTGCGGCCGTGCTCGACGAGCCACGCCGAGAGCAGCTCGGCCTGGGTCGTCTTGCCCGCGCCGTCGCCGCCCTCGAGCGTGATGAACCGTCCGGTCACTTCTTCTTCGCCGGCGCCCGTCGGGCCGGCGTCTTCTTCTTGACCGGGCCCTTGGCGCGCTTGTCCGCGATGAGCTGGACCGCACGGGCGTGGTCGACGGCCTCGACGTCCTCGCCCTTCGGGATCGTCGCGTTCGTCTCGCCGTCGGTGACGTAGGGGCCGAAGCGCCCGTCCTTCATCTTGATCGGCTTGCCGGACACGGGGTCCGCCTCGAACTCCTTCAGCGCGGAGCTCGCGGCACGGTTGCCGCCGTACTTCGGCTGCGAGAAGATCTCGAGCGCACCGGGGAGGTCGATGTCGAAGATCGCGTCTTCGCCCGGGAGCGTCCGGGTGTCCGTCCCCTTCTTCAGGTACGGGCCGTAGCGACCGTTCTGCGCGGTGATGTCGTTGCCGGTCTCCGGGTCCTGTCCAACGACGCGGGGCAGGTCGAGGAGCTTCAGCGCGGTCTCGAGGTCGACGGTCGCCGGGTCCATCGACTTGAAGAGCGAGGCGGTCCGTTCCTTGGGCGCCGCGGCCTTCTTCGTCGTCTTCTTCGCCGGGGCCTTCTTCGCCGGGGCCTTCTTGCCGGTCGTGGTCTCGGCGGGGGCCTCGGCCGCTGCGGGCTCCGGGGCGGCGGCTGCGGCGTCGACGACCTCGCCGGTCTTCGGGTCGACGGTGGGCTCGGGCTCCGGGGTGCGCTCCGTGACGTAGGGGCCGAAACGGCCGTCCTTCGCCAGGACCTCCTTGCCCGTTTCCGGGTTGATGCCCACGACGCGGTCGCCGATGACGGGGGCGTCGACGAGTTCCTTGGCCTTCTCGACGGTCAGCTCGTCGGGTGCCAGGTCCTCGGGGACGTTGACGCGACGCGGCTTCTCCGGGTCATCGCTCGGCACCTCGATGTAGGGGCCGTAGCGACCGATCCGCAGGGTGAGGCCCGGTGCGAGCTCGACCGAGTTGATCTCACGTGCGTCGATCTCGCCGAGGTTGTCGATGACGGTCCGCAGGCCGCGCTGGTCGTCGTCGCCACCACCGAAGTAGAAGCCCTTGAGCCAGTCGACCCGGTCGGCGTCGCCGCGGGCGATCCGGTCGAGGTCCTCTTCCATCTCGGCGGTGAAGTCGTACTCCACCAGTTCGCCGAAGTACTCCTCGAGCAGCCGGACCACGCTGAACGCGATCCAGTTCGGCACGAGCTGGGTGCCGCGCAGGGACACGTAGCCGCGGTCGATGATCGTCGGGCTGATCGTCGGGTAGGTCGACGGACGCCCGATCCCGAGCTCTTCCAGCGTCTTGATGAGGCTGGCCTCGGTGAAGCGCGGCGGCGGCGTGGTGTCGTGCCCCTTCGCCAGCACGTCGTGCACCTCGAGGTGCTCGCCCTGCTTGACGTCGGGCAGTGCGACGTCCTGACCGGCACGTTCGCTCGACTCGTGGCGGTCCTCGTCGCGGCCTTCCTCGTAGGCGCTGAGGAACCCGCGGAAGGTGATGACGGTGCCGGACGCGGTGAACTCGGCGTCCGTGCCGTTCGCGGTCGACGAGATGCCCTCGACCGACTCGGTCGACGCGATGCCGAGCACGATCGATGCGGTCGAACCCTTGGCGTCCGCCATCTGGGACGCGACGGTGCGCTTCCAGATGAGGTCGTAGAGCCGCCACTCGACACCGGTGAGCGTGCCCTGGAGTTCCTGCGGGGTGCGGAAGGTGTCGCCCGAGGGACGGATCGCCTCGTGCGCCTCTTGCGCGTTCTTGCTCTTGCTCGCGTACAGACGGGGCTTGTCCGGCACGGTCGCGGCGCCGTACAGGTCGCCCGCCTGCTTGCGGGCCGCGTCGATCGCCTGCTTCGAGAGCGAGACCGAGTCGGTACGGATGTAGGTGATGTACCCGTTCTCGTACAGCGTCTGCGCCGCACGCGCCGTCTGCCGCGGCGACAGGCGCAGCTTGCGAGCTGCCTCCTGCTGCAGGGTCGACGTGGTGAACGGTGCCGCCGGCCGGCGGGTGTACGGCTTCGAGTCGACGCTGCGGACGGTGGCGTCGCCGGCGCGCTCGAGCACGGTGGTCAGCGAGGCGGCTGCGGCCTCGTCCAGACGCACGACGTCACCGCTGAGCGCACCGCGGTCGTCGAAGTCGCGCCCGGAGGCGACGCGGGTGCCCTGGATCCGGGCGAGTCGCGCCGAGAAGGAGGACTCCCCCGTCTTCTCGAACCGAGCGGAGAGGTCCCAGTAGTTGGCCGAGACGAACGCGAGACGCTCGCGCTCGCGGTCGACCACGAGCCGGGTCGCGGCGGACTGCACACGACCGGCCGAGAGGCCGGGAGCGACCTTGCGCCACAGGACCGGCGAGACCTCGTACCCGTAGAGACGGTCGAGGATGCGGCGGGTCTCCTGCGCGTCGACGAGGGCGGTGTCGAGCTCACGGGTGGCCTCCTGCGCACGCTGGATCGCCTCCTTCGTGATCTCGTGGAAGACCATCCGCTTGACGGGGACCTTCGGCTTGAGGACCTGGAGCAGGTGCCAGGCGATCGCTTCACCCTCGCGGTCTTCATCTGTTGCGAGGTAGAGCTCGTCGGCGTCCTTGAGCGCACGCTTGAGCTCGGCGACCGTCTTCTTCTTGGCGTCGGACACGACGTAGTACGGCTCGAAGCCGTTGTCGACGTCCACCGAGAACTTGCCGAGGGAGCCCTTCTTGAGCTCGGCCGGCAGGTTCTTGGGCTCGACGAGGTCGCGGATGTGTCCGACCGAGGCCTGGACTTCGTATCCGTCACCGAGGTATTGCGCGATCGTCTTCGCCTTCGCAGGGCTCTCGACGATCACGAGCTTCTTCGTGCCTGGCACGTGTCTCCTTGATCCGTGGTGCTGGTCGGCCCTGGACACGAACGTGTCCGGGTCGCCCGGGACATCGGTGACCGGTGGCCGACAGGCACACCATACACACCGTGGTCGGGGTGGTCGTCCGCCGGACCGGCGACCGCGGATGCGCCGACGGCGAACGGTCCGGAGCCGACGACCACCCGCACCTGGGCCGTCGCGGCGGCGAGGTCGCAGGCCACGAGGGCCGAGCCGTTCGCCCGTGCGACCCGCTCGGCGACGTCGCACGGCGACCCCGTCAGGAGTCCGATGGACGTCGCAGCGGCCGAGGTCGCGGCGGCGTCGGCGGCGTCCCCGGCCCGGACTGCCTGCGTGCGGTGTCCGGCGGCGGCGAGCGCCGACGACGCGACGAGCACCCCGACGCCGAGGACGGCGGCGACGAGCACGGTCACCGAACCGCGCTCGGGGTCAGCGTCCCCCGGTCGCAGCACACGCCGTCGCCCGGAGCGGCAGCGCCGAGAACGGACCGGTGCCACCGCGCGTCGCGTCGACGCACACCAGGTCGTCGGTGCGCCGGACGGTGACGGAGGATCCGGGTGCGATCCGCTCGGCGGCGGCGAGTCCGACGGCGTCGTCGCCGCGCCCGACGCCCCGCGCGGCCGCCGCAGCGGCCGACTGCAGGCGTCCCTGTCCGTCGACGACCAGCACGGCCGCGACGAGCAGGGTGAGGACGAGGGCGACGGCAGGCAGCACGACCGCGAACTCGACCGTGACCGAGCCCCGGTCGGAGCGCCGCCCGTGGTCACAGCGAGAGGGCACCGCGGACGAGTTCGGTGAGGATGGCCTGCACCTCGCCCGAGCGCATGACGGCGACGAGCACGCCGGCGAACGCCACGGCGGCGAGGATGACGACCGCGTACTCGGCGGTCGCGGACCCCTGGTCGTCCTGGGCGACGGCGCGGAGCCGGTCGAGGACGCGGCTGGTGCGACGGATTCGGTTCGGGGTGGTGCTCATGGGTTCGTCCCTTCTGTTGCGGTGATCCCAGCGTCGCGCGTGGCCACCGCACGATCGGGGCCGCGAGCGCCATCTGTGGAGAGGTCATCGCGCACCGACGACGGTGGAGGAGAGGACGCCGACCACGACGGGGACCACCCCGACGAGCACGAACGCGGGCAGGACGCAGACGCCGAGCGGCAGCACCAGTCGGACGGCCAGGCGCTCGGCCGCGGCGAGCCCGGCGGCGGCAGCGTCGTCACGGACGTCCTCCGCGGCGCGTCGCAGCAGTCCCGCCGCGGGCACGCCCGCCCGCCTTGCCAGGTCGAGGACCTCGCGCAGACGGACCACCTCGGCCGCCGGCGGGACGATCCCGTCGGCGGCACGACGGACCGCCTCGCCGGCGTCGATCCACGAACCGCCGCCCGAGACGGCGACCGCCCAGGCGTCGAGGACGACCCCGGGCACGCGTCCGTCCGGCGTCGCCGACCGGACGAGCCGTGCGGTCCAGGCGCGCCCGGACAGGACGAGCACGGCGGCGAGCGCTGAGCAGACCCAGCCGAGCGGCGAGCCCGTGAGGACCTGCACGGCGCCTGACCCCCACGCGGCCCCGAGTCCGAGGCCGAACAACGGCAGCGCCAGGACGACGCGGGCACTGGTGCGCGGGCCGGCGAGGGCGACCCGGACCGCCCGGTCCGACGCGGCCGATCGACGGAGCGCTCCGGCGAGGGCACCGAGGGTGTCCGCAACGGGGGCACCGGTCTGCTCCGCGACCCGCAGGACGACGGCGATGTCCGCGGACGCGGGAGCGATCCCCGCGCGAGCGGCCCCCGCAGGGAGCCGGCCGACCAGTTCCCAGGCCCGCGGCGGCGGGACCCCGGCGGCGACGAGCGTCGCGACCCGGTCCAGGGTGCCGGCCACGCGCGCCGGGTCGAACGGCACGGGACGCCGGGCCCGACGCCCCAGGAGCGACCCCTTGCTCACGGTGCTCCGTCCACCGGGCGCACCCCGAGCCTCCCGTCCGACCCGACGTGGAACGCGCCCACCGCGGCGAGCCGTCGTCCACCAGCCCGACGCTCGACGTGGAGCACCAGGTCGAACGCACTGACCGCTTGTCGGGCCAGCGCCTCGACGCCGAGTCCGGCGAGGGCGCCGAGCGCCTCGAGCCGAGCGGCGACGTCCGCGACACCGTTGGCGTGCACGGTGCCGGCGCCCCCGTCGTGGCCCGTGTTCAGCGCGGACATGAGCTCGCGGACCTCGGCACCCCGGCACTCCCCCACGACGATCCGGTCCGGGCGCATCCGCAGGGCCTCACGCACGAGCCGGTCGAGGCCGAGCGCGCCGACGCCCTCGGCGTTCGCCTGCCGTGCTTCGAGTGCGACCACGTGCGGGTGGGCGATGCGCAGCTCGGCGACGTCCTCGACCGTGACGATCCGCTCGTGGACCGGGACGGCGCCGAGCATCGCGGCGAGCAGGGTGGTCTTGCCGCTGCCGGTGGCACCGGTGACCAGGACGTTGCGGCGCTGGTGCACGGCGTCTTCGACGATGGAACGCGGCACGTGCTCGAAGGTGCCGGCGCGATCGAGGGCGGCGAGGGTCGGACGGTCTGGGTGTGGGAGCCGGATCGAGAGGGCCGTGCCACCGACCGAGACCGGGGCGAGCACGACGTGCACTCGGATCCCGTCGCCGTGCCGGACGTCCGCGCACGGCGTGGTCTCGTCGACGTGGCGGCCGCCGAGCGCCACCAGCCGCGTGGCGAGCTCGCGGGTGCGTGCCTCGGTCAGGCGTGGCGCGACGGCTTCGAGTCCGACGCCACGGTCGGTCCAGGTGCCGACGCCGCCGACGACCAGGACGTCGGTGACCCCGGCGTCCGTCACGAGTCCGGCGAGTTCCTCGAACTCGACGGCACCGTGCGTTCGGCGCCGGAGGGCAGCGGCAGCAGCCCCGGGAAGGAACGGCCCGGCCTCGGGGAGGAACGGCGTGGCACGGTGACGGTGCATGACGCCAGAGCGTAGGAGGAGAGCCGTTTTCGGCATCCGGTGCCACAACCAGCCTGTGGAGGGGTAAGTGCCGACGGCACCAACGGACCGATTTGTCCCCCGAAACGGAAAGCCGTACCCCACTCGGCGACGAGCGCCCGACACGGCGTGACGGCGGACCATGCGAGCAGGTCCCGTCGATCACGGGCGCCGGGGTGGAGTAGCAACTGCTACGAGACCGCCGGGCACTCCATGCGTGAGCATGTACCGGTCTGTCCACTCGACCGGCGTCCCCGTGCGGATCGCCGCCGATCGTCGGCGGCCGGCGAACGCTGATCGCTCGAGCCGGACCCCGGACAAAAGAAGAGGCGGCACCGGTTGGGGGGAACTGGTGCCGCCTGGACACCGAAGGATTGGGGGGAATCCGATTCGATGCCGCCGGAAACGAGTCCAGCAGGATCTACTGTACCCCACGATCCGCCCCTCGGGGCAACCCCCGACACGACCGCCGGGCGTGCCGCCGCGACCAGGACACACCGGCGTCCGCCGTCGCGGCCCCGCTGCCCCGCACCCGGGCCCGCCGCCGCGGCCCCACTCCCCCGCACCCGGGCCGCCGCTCGTCACGGAACCACGCAGCGCACCGGCCGAGGGGTAGTCTCCGTGGCGCACCCTGAGGACGCAACGACGCGAAAGGACATCGATGTCCACTCCGACCCAGACCGACCACCGCGAGGACGACGGCGCCACCTTCCCGCCGACGCCCGAGTTCGTCGCCGACGCCGTCGCGCACGAAGACCTGCACGAGGCCGCCGCCGCCGACCGCGAGGCCTTCTGGGCCGAGCAGTCCCGCAGCCTGCTCGACTGGCGCACCCCGTTCACGCAGACCCTCGACTGGTCCGGCGCCCCGTTCGCGAAGTGGTTCGACGACGGCACGCTCAACGTCGCCGAGAACTGCCTCGACCGGCACGTCCGCGCGGGGAACGGCGACCGCGTGGCGATCCACTTCGAGGGCGCACCCGGCGACACCCGCCGGATCACCTACGCCGAACTCACCGCCGACGTGCAGCGCGCCGCGAACATGCTCACCGACCTCGGTGTCGGGCAGGGTGACCGAGTGGTCGTCTACCTCCCGCTCATCCCCGAGGCGGTGGTGACGATGCTCGCCGTCGCCCGCATCGGTGCCGTGCACTCCGTGGTCTTCGGCGGGTTCAGCGCCGAGAGCCTCCGCGCCCGCATCGAGGACGCCGGCGCGAAGCTCGTCGTCACGGCGGACGGCGGCTGGCGCCGTGGCGCGGTGTCCGCGCTCAAGCCCGCGGTCGACGAGGCACTCGAGGGCGAGGGCACCGACAGCGTCGAGCACGTCCTGGTCGTCAAGCGCGGTGGCAACGAGATCGCCTGGAACGACCGCGACGTGTGGTGGCACGACGAGTTCGCGAAAGCGGACGCCACACACGAAGCGCAGGCCTTCCCCGCCGAGAACCCCCTCTTCATCCTCTACACCTCGGGCACGACCGGGAAGCCGAAGGGCATCGTGCACACCTCCGGCGGGTACCTGACCCAGGCCGCGTACACGCACAAGAACGTGTTCGACATGCACCCGGAGAAGGACGTCTACTGGTGCACCGCCGACATCGGCTGGATCACCGGGCACTCGTACGTCGTCTACGGCCCCCTGGCGAACGGCGTGACGCAGGTGCTCTACGAGGGCACCCCGGACGAGCCGAAGCCCGGCCGCTGGTGGGACATCGTCGACTCCTACGGCGTCACCGTCCTGTACACCGCCCCCACCGCCGTCCGTGCGGCGATGAAGGCCGGTCGCGAGATCCCGGAGGCCCGCAGTCTCGAGACCCTCCGCCTGCTCGGCAGCGTCGGCGAACCGATCAACCCCGAGGCCTGGAACTGGTACCGGCAGGTCATCGGCCACGACCGCACACCCATCGTCGACACGTGGTGGCAGACCGAGACCGGCGCGATCATGATCTCCGCCCTGCCCGGCGTCACGAAGCTCAAGCCCGGTGCCGCGCAGACGCCGCTGCCCGGCATCGTCGCCGAGATCGTCGACGACGACGGCAACCGAGCCGACCCCGGCGAGAGCGGCTACCTCACCATCACCGAGCCGTGGCCGTCGATGGCGCGCGGCATCTGGGGCGACCCGGACCGCTTCGTCGAGACGTACTGGTCGCGGTTCCCCGGCCGCTACTTCGCCGGCGACGGCGCACGGCTCGACGGTCAAGGCGACATCTGGATCCAGGGCCGCGTCGACGACGTCATGAACGTCTCCGGCCACCGCCTGTCGACGGCCGAGATCGAGTCCGCCCTGGTCGGACACGAGGGCGTCGCCGAGGCCGCCGTCGTCGGAGCCGCCGACGAGACGACCGGACAGGCGGTCGTCGCGTACGTCATCCTGACCGCCGAGGCCGCTGCGGACGTCGACCGCGAATCGGCGTCGACCGAACTCCGCAACTGGGTGGGCAAGCGCATCGGCGCGATCGCGAAGCCCCGTCAGGTGGTCATCGTCCCCGAGCTGCCGAAGACGCGCTCCGGCAAGATCATGCGGCGTCTGCTCCGCGACGCGGCCGAGGGCCGCCGCATCGGCGACACGACGACGCTCGCCGACCCGACGATCATGGCGACCATCGCGGAACTCACGGAGTCCCGGTGACGGAAGCAGGGCCTCCCGTCCATCTCGGACTGGAGGCCCTGCTCACGTTCGTTCCGTCGGTCGCTGCCGTCAGGCGGTGAGCTCCACCACCAGCTCGACCTCGACAGGAGCGTCCAGCGGCAGCACCGCGACGCCCACCGCGCTGCGCGCGTGGACCCCGGCATCGCCGAAGACCTCGCCGACCAGCGTGGAGGCGCCGTTCGCGACCCCGGGCTGGCCCGTGAAGGACGGCTCCGACGCGACGAAGACGGTGACCTTGACGACCCGGGCGACGCGGTCGAGCGAGCCGGCGACCGACTCGACGGCGGCGAGTGCGTTGAGCGCTGCCACGCGGGCCTGCGCGGTGGCGGTCTCGGCGTCGACCGACGCCCCGACCTTGCCGGTGACGGGCAGCGCGCCGTCGACGAACGGCAGCTGCCCGGCCGTGTAGACGTACTGGCCGGTGACGACCGCAGGGACGTACGCGGCGACGGGTGCGGCGACCGGCGGGAGCGTCAGCCCCAGCTCGGCGAGGCGGTCCGCGACGCTCATGCGTCGGCCTTCGGGCGCTTGAGGTACGCGACGAGTCCACCCTCGGGGCCGGTGACGATCTGGACCAGCTCCCAGCCCTCGTCCCCGTAGTTGTTGAGGATGGCGGTGGTGTTGTGGATCATCAGGGGCGTGGTGAAGTACTCCCAGCGAGTCATGCGGTTCCTTGCCAGCCTTTCAGTCGTGGGTGTCGTTTAGGCTGCATCCTATGTCTGCCCAGAAGACGTCTGCCTCGCGGACCAAGCCCGTCTCAGCAGTCGGCGCCTTCATCGGATTCGTCGGGTTCAGCGCCCTCGCCGGCCTGCTGGTCACGATCGGGGTCACCCCGGCCATCGCGGTCGCCGGTGTCACGACGACGTCGACGATCGGTGTGTTCGAGTCCCTGCCGGAGTACATCGAGATCGGTGACCTGCCGCAGCGCAACGAGCTGTACGCGTACTCGGGCGGCAAGTCGGTGCACTTCGCGACCGTCTACGACCAGAACCGGCAGGAACTGAAGTTCGACCAGATCAGCGAGCAGCTGAAGAACGCCGCCATCGACGGCGAGGACAAGCGCTTCTACAGCCACGGTGGCGTCGACATGACCTCGCTCATCCGTGCGGGCGTCGGCAGTGTCGCGGGCGGGCTCGGCGAGTCGGGCGGTGGGTCGACGTTGACCATGCAGCTCGTGCGCAACATCAAGATGAACGAAGCCCTGAACCTGCCCACCAAGAAGGAACAGCAGAAGGCCTACAACGAGGCCGTCGAGCAGACCATCCCCCGCAAGCTCGAGGAGATGAAGCTCGCGATCGGGCTGGCGAAGAAGTACTCCAAGAAGGAGATCCTCACCGCCTACCTGAACATCGCCTACTTCGGCGACCAGACCTACGGTGTGCAGGCCGCCGCGCAGCACTACTACAACAAGAGCGCGACGAAGCTGACCCCGGCCGAGGCCGCCTCGCTCATGGCCATCGTGCAGTACCCCGAGGCACGCAACCTGTCGAGCCCGAAGAAGTACGAGGCGAACGTCGCCCGGCGCAACGTCATCCTCAAGTCGATGTACGCGCAGGAGAACCTGACGAAGGCCGAGTACGACCAGGCCATCGCGGCGAGCCCGAAGGACTACGTCCACCTGACCGAGCCGTCGCAGGGCTGCCGGGCATCGGTCGGCGACGGTTCGCAGTTCTTCTGCGACTACGCCGTCAAGATCGTGAAGGAGATGTCCCAGCTCGGCTCGTCGCAGAAGGCGCGCGACACCGCGTGGCGGAACGGCGGCTACAAGGTCCAGACGTCGCTGAACATCGACCTCAACGCCGAGCAGAAGCAGCTCGTCAACACCTACGACAACAAGGCCGAGACCAACCTCGCGCTCGGTGCGACGCTCAACTCGATCGAGGCCGGCTCCGGCCGCATCGTGACGATGGCGCAGAACAAGGACTACGACCAGTCCCTGAAGTCCGCCCCGACGTCGACGTCCATCAACTACAGCGTGGACTACAAGTACGGCAACTCCGGCGGGTTCCAGACCGGCTCGACGTACAAGCTCTTCACCCTGCTCGCATGGCTCAAGGCCGGGCACGGTCTGAACGAGGTCGTGAGCGGCGCTCCACGCAACATGTCGACGGGGTGGACCGCTTGTGGCGCACCCATCACGGCCGGCAACTACAACCCGAAGAACGACAGCCCCGGCGAGAGCGGCAACTACACCGTCGCCGCTGCGACCGCCGGATCGATCAACCTCGCGTTCCTGAACATGGCGCAGAAGCTCGACCTCTGCGACATCCGCGACACCGCGGAGTCCCTCGGCGTGCACCGTGCCGACGGCGGCGAGCTGCAGTACAACCCGTCCGCGGTCCTCGGGACCAACGACATCGCCCCGATGACGATGGCCGCGGCCTACGCTGCCGTCGCCAACAACGGGATCTACTGCAAGCCGATCGCCATCGACCAGATCACCGCGCCGTCCGGCAAGCAGCTCGGCGGCCAGACGAAGGACTGCAAGCAGGCGATCGACCCCGAGGTCGCACACGCAGCCGTCTACGCCATGAAGGGCACGATCACCAGCGGAACGGCACGCGGGGCGCAGACGCCGGACGGCACGCAGCTGTTCGCGAAGACCGGCACCACCGACACGGCGAACCAGATCTGGCTCGTCGGGTCGAGCTCGCGCGTCGCCACGGCGTACTGGCAGGGCAACACCGACGGCAAGCTCAACAACCTCCGTCACTACAGCAACGGCGTGAACGGCACCTACGCCGGCGTCCGTGCGGACGTGTGGAGGCAGGCGATGACCCCGATCAACGCGGTCTACCCCGCGGGACCGTTCACGGACCCGAACACGTCCGCACTCCGTGGCAACGCCAAGGCGCTCCCGGACGTCCGCGGCAAGAGCGCCGACGAGGCCCGTGCCGCCATCTCCGGCGCCGGTTTCTCGTACGTCGACGGCGGGCAGCAGACCGGCGGCGGCGCGGCGGGCTCCGTGACGACGACCTCGCCGGCAGCAGGCTCGCTCCTGTCGTCGGGTTCCGCCGTCACCGTGTACACGTCGGACGGCTCGCAGGGGACCGTTCCCGAGATCGGTGGGGACTCGCTCGGTGATGCCCGCTCCGCCCTCAACGACGCCGGTTTCGGCAACGTCGCCGTGACGGACGACTACGCCAAGGGCGGTGGCAACAAGACCTGCAAGGTCGCAGCCGTCGACCCGGCGATCGGAGCCGCAGCCGACAAGAACACCGATGTGCGGATCAAGCTCTACGGCGACAAGGACGGCAAGGCGCCGAAGGAGTGCAAGTGACGCGCGGTCGCGCCGCCCTCGGGGTCCTCGCAGCCGGAGCGGCCGCCGGCGCCGCCTCGTTCGCCTGGGGTTCCCTGGTCGAACGCCGACGCTTCGGGATCCGGTGGGAGACCGTCCCGGTCCTCCCGCCGGGGTCACGTGACGTGACCGTCCTGCACCTGTCCGACATCCACATGGCCCCGTGGCAGGCCGACAAGCAGCAGTGGCTGCGCGACCTGTCCCTGGTCGAGCCGGACTTCATCGTCAACACCGGCGACAACCTCGGGCACCCCACGGCGAACGCGGCCGTGGAGTACGCGCTGGAGCCGTTCCGCGGCGTCCCCGGCGTGTTCGCGTACGGGTCGAACGACTTCTTCGGGCCGTCGCCGCGCAACCCGCTGAAGTACTTCTCCGGTCCGAGCCGGATGCACAGCGGGGCGAAGCCCGTCGAACTCGACATCGACCGGCAGACGGCGTTCTTCGAGTCCCTCGGTTGGCTCGACCTGAACGACCACGCCCACGCCGTCGAGCTCCGCGGCTCGCGCTTCGAGCTGTTCGGCACCTCGGACGCCCACCGCGACTGGGACCGCCTCGACCTGCTCCCCACGAACGTCGACGAGATGCGCGGCGAGGTCCCCTGGTCGGAGGACGAGGACGGCCCCACTCCCGTCGCGATCGGTGTCACGCACGCGCCCTACCGCCGCGTGCTCGACGCCTTCGTCACCCAGGGCGCAGACGTCATCTTCGCCGGGCACACGCACGGCGGCCAGGTCCAGGTCCCCGGGGTCGGCGCCCTCGTCACGAACAGCGACCTGCCCCGCCGGTACGTCAGCGGACTGCACAAGTGGGAGCACCGGAACCACTGGTCGTGGCTCGAGGTCTCGGCCGGTCTCGGCACCTCGATCTACGCGCCCGTGCGCTTCGCTTGCCGCCCCGAGGCGGTCGTCGTCACCCTCACCGCCCGCACCTCCTGACGACGCGCCCGGGAGTTCGCCGGATGGTCGTGAGCACCCCGATCATCGGATAGTATTGTCGGGTTGCTCCGGTACGGAGTGATCACACCGCGGGGTGTGGCGCAGCTTGGTAGCGCGCCTCGTTCGGGACGAGGAGGTCGCAGGTTCAAATCCTGTCACCCCGACACTGTGTTGAGACAGTACGAAGAAGGCCCTGGTTCTCCGGAACCGGGGCCTTCTGCTTGTTCACGGTGGGGCGCTCGGTACTACACCTTCCGACACACGACGTGACCGCTGCTCCTCCGGCTGCGACGACGCGGCTAGCCTCGACAGCGATGTCACGCGCCGACCACCTCCGCCCGGTCCTCGAACGGATCGCCGCACAGTTCCCCGAGCTCGCCGACGACCCGGTCATGACGCGGAACCTCGTCGACAACGTGACGTCGATGGTCGCCGAGGCACACGAGCGCTACGCCGCCGGTGCCGAGGACAGCGTGGTGAGCGGCGCGTACCTCGATCCGGACCACCTGGCCACCGGCTCTCTGCACGCCGAGCAGTCCCAGCACCCGGCCGGCGCGATGCTCGCCGCGGAGATGCTCTTCGACGCCTACCTGCCGGTCTTCGTGGACGAGGTCCGCGCGGAGTCCACCGCCGAGGTCCTGCGCGCCACCAGGGCCCTGCATGCGGGCATCTGGCGCCGGTTCCCCGCCGGGGCCGTCGCCTACACGGAAGCGCTGCGCCAGCGCGTCACGACGGCGCACCTGGACTCCCGCACGCAGATCGCCCGAGACCTGCACGACCGCGTGGCGCACGGCATCCTCGCCGGGCTGCAGCGACTCGACCTGGTGCTGCTGACCGATCCCCCGGCCGGCGAACGGGCCGACCAACTCGACGACGCGGCGCGACTGCTGCGCGGAGCGCTCGGCGACGTGCAGGACCTCGCGGTGAGCCTGCACGCCCGCGTGGGCGACGCCCTGCTCGACGACGCGGTCGCCCGGCACGCCAGGGACCTGTTCGCCGACGACGACCGTCTGTCGTTCAGCACCACGGGTGCGTCCGAGCACCTGCCGAACTGGCAGGCCGAGGAAGCACTGACGATCCTGCTCGAGGCGCTCACGAACCGGCGGAAGCACGCGCCGAGCTCCTCCGCCGAGGTGCACTTCGCGTGGACCCAGGCCGCCCTCGTCGTGACGGTGTCCGACGACGGTCCGGGCTTCGACCCCGCCGCCGACACCGATGGGCGCCTCGGGCAGCAGACCATGCGCGAGCGAGCCGCCGTCATCGGGGCGCGACTCGACGTCGACAGCGCCCCTGGTTCCGGCACCACCGTCCGCCTGACGATCCCGAGGGGCATGCTGTGACCATCACGCACGTCGCCATCGTCGACGACCACCAGCTGTTCCGCGAAGGACTGGCCACGATCCTCGCGGCCGTCCCCACGATCCGCGTGGTCGCACACGGCGAGCGTCCGTCCGACGTCCTCGACTCCCCCGAGGCTGCCGCCATCGACGTCCTGCTCCTCGACGTCGAGCTCGACGGTCCGCCGGCGCGCACCACGATCGCCACGGTGCGCCGAACCCGTCCGGACATCCGCGTGGTGGTGCTCACGATGCACCGGGATGCCGTCCTGCGCCGGACGCTGCTCGACGCCGGCGCGGTCGACTTCGTGACGAAGGACACCCCGAGCCGCGAGCTCGTCGACCGCATCGCACGGGCCGCGCACGCCGACGCCGCGCCGGTGACGTTCCCGGTCGACCTGGTCAGCGAGGCCCGCGCGGGCTCACCGCTCAGTGACCGCGAACTCGAGGTCCTGCGGCTCCTGGCGGCCGCACGCACCAACGCCGAGATCGCGGCGGACCTGCAACTCGCGATCGGCACGGTCAAGCGGCACGTCTACAACGTGTTCCGCAAGCTCGACGTCGGTTCGCGGGTCGGCGCCGTGGCTGCAGCGACGCGCCTGGGCCTGCTCACCTGAGGCTCCGCTCCACTTGGTGAGCAGAAACGGTCGGGTGCCCGACGGCGACCCGACCATTTCTGCTCACCAAGCGAACTCGAACTAGACCGACGCACCCGCGGGCACGAGCCGCCCCGCGGCGTGCAACCCCGCGACGACGTCGAGCGCCTGGTGCCGGTACCGCGCCTGCGCAGCCCCCGGCGCGACGATCACGCCGTTCGCCCCGGTGGACTCCACGAGCGCGTTGATCTTGTCCGCCACCTGGTCGGCGGTGCCGTACGCCTGGCGCTCGGTCCGGGCGGCGATGAACCGACGCTCGAGGTCGTTGAACTCGTACGCACGGGCCTCGTCCATCGAGACCGGCTCGGGCTTCGCCCCCTGCCGCATCCGGATGAACGAGATCATCCCGGGAGCGCTCTGCTCGTCGACGACGGCCGGGTCCTCGTCGGTGACGACCTGCACGCCGATGAGTGCGTTCGGCGTCTGGCGGAACCGCGAGGGCCGGAACGAATCGCGGTACAGCGCGAGCGCCGCCTCGGTGTTGTCCGACGCGAAGTGGTGGGCGAAGGCGAACGAGACGCCGAGCGCCCCGGCCACCTGGGCGCTGTACCCGGAGGAACCGAGCAGCCAGAACTCCGGCACGTCGCCGTACCCGGGGACGGCACGGATGCGGGACAGCGGGTTCGACTCGTCCATGCCGGTGAAGAACCCGATCAGGTCGGCGAGGCGGTCCGGGAAGTCGTCGACGTCGAGCCGGTCGGTGCGGCGCAGCGCCATCGCGGTCGCCCCGTCGGTGCCCGGCGCACGGCCGAGCCCCAGGTCGACGCGGTCGCCGTACAGCGCACGGAGCGTGCCGAACTGCTCGGCGATGACGAGGGGTGCGTGGTTCGGCAGCATGACACCGCCGGAACCGATGCGGATGGTCGAGGTGGCCGCGCCGACGGCGCTCAGCAGGACCGCGGGGGCCGACGAGGTGATGCCGGGCATGCCGTGGTGCTCGGCGACCCAGAACCGCTCGTAGCCGAGCTTCTCGGCGTGGACCGCCATGTCGATCGAGCCCTGCAGGGCTTCGGTGTTGGACTGGCCGTACTCGCGCGTCGCCAGGTCCAGGACGGACAGGTGCAGGGTGTCGTCGCTCATGTGGTCACCAACGCGCGCCGCGGCGCACGCATTCCACGACGAGACCGCCTCCTCCACCGGTCAGGACACGCCGTCGTCCGCCAGCCGACCGGTCACCAGGCGTCGCCCGGACGTCGCACAAGCGACGGGTCGCGACCGAACGGCGGACGCATGCGGCGCGCCGTGGACGTCAGGCGCGACGGCCGGGAGGCCCGTGGCGGGGCTGCACCGCGCCTCCAGGCCCTCTGCGGTCGCGTCTCGAACGCCGAGCGGTCACGACGTGCTGCGCGCACCGCGCGGACCGGTCACGGCCGGTCGCCCGACGAGCGCACCGTCGACGCGACGCGACCGCTCGACGAACCCGAGCGGGGTGTCGTGACCGGCCGGCGGGCGCGACCGCTCAGGCGCCGTCGAGCCGGCCGCCGGACTCCGTCAGGTAGCAGTTGGCGCAGAGCGACTCGTAGGCCACGTCGACGCCGTCGATGGCGACCTGCGAGCCGTCGAAGACGAACCGGCCGTCGACGGTGCGGGCGTTGAAGACCGCCTTGCGACCGCACCGGCAGATCGTCTTGAGTTCTTCGAGCGAGTGCGCGACCTCGAGCAGGCGGGCGCTGCCCGGGAACGCCTCGGTTCGGAAGTCGGTGCGGATGCCGTACGTGATCACCGGGATCTCGTCGAGGACCGCGATGCGCAGCAGGTCGTCGACCTGTCGCGGGGTGAGGAACTGCGCCTCGTCGACCAGCACGCAGCTGACGGAGCGGATCATGCCGTCGAGGCGGTCGGACTGGGGGTCGACGGCGCCGGCCGCGGCGACCGCGGACCGGACGTCGGCATCGGGGGCGAAGACCAGGTCGACGGTGCGGGTGACACCGAGGCGGGAAACGATCTCACGGTCGCCCTTGGTGTCCACCGCGGGCTTCGCGAGCAGGACCCGGTGACCGCGCTCTTCGTAGTTGTAAGCAGCCTGCAGGAGCCCCGTGCTCTTGCCGCTGTTCATCGCGCCGTAGCGGAAGTAGAGCTTCGCCACTACGCGAGGAACCCGTCCTCGGCGGCCCGCCGGATCAGGTCGGACTTCTTCGAGGCGGGACGGCCGACCTTGCTGTACTTCTCGCGGACCCGGCGCAGGTAGGTCTTCGCGGTCTCGTACTGCACGTTCATCTGCGCGGCGACCTCGTTCGTCGAGTAGCCGGACACGTACAGCCGCAGCGCTTCTTCCTCGCCGTGGCTGAGCTTCGGACGCTGGTGTGCGGCCGCGCCGGTGGGCAGCGGACGCCACTCGCGCGGCTGCGGGGTCTCGCGTGCGACGCCCATGATCTCGCGGGCGACGTCCATGACCTCGCGCATCGGCAGGGACTTCGACAGGAACGCCGCGGCGCCTGCTGCCAGGGCACGGTCGCGGGACTCGCGGCTGTCGACGCTGGAGAGCACGATCACCTTCGCACCGGCGGCGCGGCAGGTGCGGACACGGGCCTCGATCGAGACGGGTTCCTTGAGCTGGAAGTCGAGGAACACCAGGTCGGTCGGGAAGCTGTCGCTGTGGACCATCTCGAGCCAGGTGTGCGCGGTCAGGGCCAGGTCGAAGTCGAACGCGTTCACCGCGATCCAGCTCGACAGGCTGTCCAGCAGCACCTCGTGGTCGTCGAGGATGGCCAACCGCACACGTCGTGCCCCCGGGTTCGGGAGGGACGGGGACCCCTCCGAGAGCCTGTTCGGGTCAGTGCTGGTCATAGGAGAACCTTAGTGCGAGGGCGGACGGACGAACCGCGACGTCGAGGTCGGGGAACGTCACACGGAGGACGGCGAAGTAGGGGTCGAAGGTGCGGTGGATCCCGATGTCGGAGTCGGCCACGGCGAGGTCGAGTGCGAGCAGCACACGGGCGCCGCGGGCAGGGTCGGTGCGGGCCGGGTCGGCGCGTGCTGGATCGCCGCGGGTGACCGCGTCGTCCTGCCCGTCCGCGCGCCGGACCGTTGCGCGGAACCCGGCAGGGTCGACGGTCGAGGCACGGAAGGCCGCCCGCAGGAACGTCCGCACCACGGAGCGCTGGTCGGCGTCGAGCATCGCGGTGAGCCCGTCCGGGTCGTCGACGAGCGGGGCGTCCCCGCCCTCGACCCGCACGGCCTGCTCGAACCAGGTGCGGTCCGCGTCGGCGACCATCGCCCGGCGGATGCCGTCGGCGATCAGTCGTGCCCGCTCGCGGTCGGCGTCGGTGATGACCTCGCGCGTGCGCAGCTCGGCGAAGAACGGCGCGACGTCGCGGGCGAGGATCGTCGACCGGTCCTGCTGCACGCTCGCCGCGATGCCGTCCCGCTCCGCACGCTCGACGGAGTAGGACCCGGCCCGGATCTGCACCCGCTCGGCCAGGCCCGCGAACGTCCACGCGAAGACGGCCGACGCAGCGGTCAGCACCAGGGTCGGCGCCGCCGCCAGGAAGGCCGCGACGGCGACGGGGATCTCGTGCGGGAACGTCGCGGCGCCGACGCCCCAGGTCACGGCGTTGACGACGGCGAGCAGGGCGCCGCCGATGGTCAGGTCCGTCCACGGCCGGTACGGCGCGACCATGACGATGCCGGTCGCGGTGATGAGCGACATGAAGTCGTTCAGGGCGCTGCGGTCGGGTCCCCACTGCGCGGCGACGCTCGTCACCGCCGCCAGGCCGAGCAGGCCGACGTGCGCGACGAACGCCCAGCGCGGGAACGGTGCGCGGAACGGACTCGAGGCGGTGAAGACGACCGCTGCCGACGCCGCGACCAGGATGACGGTGAGCGCGCTGAGGGTCGGGCTGCCCACGACGTCACGGTCGAACACGGACACCAGGAGCGCCCAGACGATGCTGGCGGCGCCGAGCCCGATCGCGAGCGGACGCGACCCCATCGCGCCGAGCGGGTCGTACTGCTGCGCGGTCCGACGGGCCTCGGCCGTGGCGCTCACCGGTCGGCTCCTTGCACGTCAGGGGTCGCGGCGTCGGTCGTGGCGGTGACCGGTCCGAACGGCACCGTCATCATCACGCTCGTCCCCGAACCGGGTGACGACCAGATCTGGACGTCGCCACCCACCCGACCGATGCGGTCACGGACGGAGCCACGCAGGCCCATCCGGTCGGAGCCCGTGGAGTCCTCGTCGAAACCACGACCGTCGTCGACCACCATCACGGTGCACGATGAACCGTCGTCGAAGACGCTGACCTCGGCCGCGTCGACGCCGGCGTGCTTGCGGACGTTGGCCAGACACTGCCCCACGGCGCGGACGAGCGCGGTGACGGCACGCTGGTCGAGCCGGTCGAGTGCGGACGGGTCGCCGGACACCGTGACGTCGAGACCGGCCGCACGGTGCTCGTCGACCATGACGGCGAACGCGTCGACCGCTGCACCCGGTCGCTGCCGGGCGTCCGGTGCCAGCCACCCTTTGCCGGTCAGGACGGCGACGTCGGCCTCGACGGTCCGCGCCAGGTGCGGGTCCATCGGCCCGTCGGGAGCCAGGGCGATCGCGTTGAGGTGGTTCAGGACGGTGTCGTGCAGGATCGCAGCGGCCTCGGCTTCGACCCCGGCACGGTACGCGGAGACGTGCTCCTCACGAGCCGACCGCAGCAGCTCCGGCTGCACCCGCTCCGACCGACCAGTGCTCCGGCTCGTGAACAGCACCAGGACGACCACGAAGCCGAGCGTCACCCAGGCGAGCACGAGGGGACGCGGCGGGCCGTCGGCCTGGACGACCGCGATCCACGTCGCCGCCCGACCGGTCAGGAACCCGAGGAAGGACCACAGCACCACGCGGCTCGGCACCGCGCCGGCACCGCCGACCAGGATGAGCGGGATGACCGCCAACGACAACAGGTACGAGGTGACCCAGCCCAACGGGACCTGCTGCTGCACGACCATCGCGAACCACCAGGCGCAGACGCCGCCGACGACCAGGAACGCGACCGCGGAGCGCCACGTGCCGAACTGCACGTGCACGCCGATCATGCCGAGCATCGGGACGAGCGCCAGGACCGCACTGATCACCTGCACGTCGGGCTCGGACAGCCGGTACAGCAACAGCGCGATCGCCGCCGCCACCAGCGACCCGATCGCACCGGCGTGGAAGGCCCGCACCGTCGACCACGCGTTCACTCGCGGAGCGAGGTGCGTGGGGATGCCGAGCACGAGATGGGTCCTTCCGGGTGGCGGGAATGCCGCCCACGATCAAACACCTCGGTGCTGACCGTGTACCCCGAAACTGCGTCCGTTCGGCGACCCGGTCGATGATACCGGCCCCCACGACGCACCGATGTCCCCCGAACGCGCGCACCTCGGTGCTCAGAACAACGTCTGCGTCGTGACCGGTCGGAGCAGACGGCGGTCGAAGCCCGGATCCGCACGCTTGAGCGGCGAGGCCGTGGGGATCGACTGTTCCTGCGGCACCGTCGAGGGGTCCGAGAAGCCCATCGACCCCGTCGCCGGGTCGACCCGCCCCAGGCCGACGCCGTGCGCCGCCAGGATCGGTCGGATGCGCTCCGACAGCCACCGGCGGTAGTCCTTCGGCGCGAAGGTGTTGTCGAGGTACATCGCCCGGTAGCGCGCCACCAGGTCGGGCCGTTCGCGTCCGAGCCACTCGAACCACCACGGCTTCACGCCCGGCCGCAGGTGCAGCGCGGAGTACATGACGCTCGTGGCGCCGGCCGCCGCAGCCCGACCGACGGCGTCGTCGAGGTGTGCACGGGTGTCGGTGATGTACGGCAGCACGGGCATGAGGAACACCGCACAGTCGAGCCCGGCGTCGCGGATCGCCCGCACGGTGGCGAGCCGCGCGGCCGTCGTGGGCGTGCCGGGCTCCACCGACTGCTGCAGGTCGTCGTCGTACACGGCGATCGACATCGCGAGGTCGACCGGCACCACCTTCGCCGCCTCGGCCAGGAGCGGCAGGTCGCGCCGGAGCAGTGTGCCCTTCGTCAGGATGCTGAACGGTGTGCGGCTGTCCGCCAACGCCTGGATCACCCCGGGCATCAGTCGGTACCGCCCCTCGGCCCGCTGGTACGGGTCGGTGTTCGTGCCGAGCGCGATCGGGTGGCGGTCCCACGTGGGCTTGCCGAGCTCGCGCCGCAGCACGTCGGCCACGTTCGTCTTCACGACGATCTGCTGGTCGAAGTCGGCGCCGCCGTCGAACTCGAGGTAGGTGTGCGTCGGCCGCGCGAAGCAGTACACGCACGCGTGGCTGCACCCCCGGTACGGGTTGATGGTCCACCCGTAGGTGCCGGAACCGTCGGCGCTCGGCACCCGGTTCAGCGCGCTCTTCGCCAGGACTTCGTGGAACGTGACGCCCGCGAACTCGGGCGTCGTCACACTGCGGACGAACCCGCTGTTCGACTCCATGCCCGGCAGTGCATCGCTCTGCTCGGCATCGATCGCCTGTCCACTCCACCGCATGCCGTCATTCGAACACATGTTCGAACGGGCCGCAAGCCGGAGCTGGTCAATGGTGGAGTCCGAGCACCTTCGCCGTGCGCTCGAGGGTGGCATCGGCCAGGGCGGCGTCGTCTCCGAGGTCCTGCCCGTAGGTCGGGACCATCTCGTGGACCGCGTCCTGCCAGGCGTCCCAACGGTCCGGGAAGCACTTCCGGAGCAGGCCGAGCATGATCGGCACCGCGGTCGACGCCCCCGGCGAGGCCCCGAGGAGCCCGGCGATCGAACCGTCGGCAGCCGTGATGACCTCGGTACCGAACTGCAGCACCCCGCCCTTGTCCTTGTCGGGCTTGATGACCTGCACCCGCTGGCCCGCGATGATCTTGTGCCAGTTCTCCGGCTCGGCGCTCGGCATGAAGTCGCGCAGCGCGTCGAACTTGGTCTGCTTCGAGGCGAGCAGCTGGCCGATCAGGTAGCGCACCAGGTCGAAGTTCGAGAACGCGACGCTCAGCATGGGGCGCAGGTTGTGCGGTCGGATCGACTTGAACAGGTCGAGCAGCGACCCCTGCTTCAGGAACTTCGGGCTGAACCCGGCGTACGGCCCGAACATCAGCGACGCGTTGCCGTCGACGATGCGGGTGTCCAGGTGCGGCACCGACATCGGCGGCGCACCGACGCTGGCCTTGCCGTAGACCTTGGCGGCGTGCTTCTGCACGACTTCGGGATCGTCGGTGCGCAGGAACTCGCCGGAGACCGGGAAGCCGCCGTACCCGCGGATCTCCGGGATGCCGGACTTCTGCAGCAGCTGCAGGGCCCCACCACCGGCACCGACGAAGACGAACTTCGCGGCGATCTTCTGCGTCGACCGACCGACCTCGTTCAGGACGTCGAGCGCCCAGCCGTCGAATTCCTTGCCCCGCGAGATGTTCTTGACCTGGTGGTTCGGTTCGAACTCGAGACCGTCGAGCTCGAGCTGGTCGAACAGCTGCCGGGTGAGCGACCCGAAGTCGACGTCGGAGCCCGCCGCCGAGTAGGTCGCCGCGATCGGCTGGTCCTTCTTGCGGCCGGGGATGAGCGCGGGTGCCCACTTGCGGATCTGAGCGGGGTCGTCGGAGAACTCGATCCCGGCGAACAGCGGATGCCCCCGCATCGCCTCGTACCGCTTGCGCATGTACTCGACGTTGTCCGCGCCCCAGACGAAGGAGATGTGCGGGGTCGGGTTGATGAAGTTGGACGGGTCGGGCAGCGCGCCGGTCTCGACCAGGTGCGACCAGAACTGCCGCGAGACCTGGAACTGCTCGTTGACCGTGACGGCCTTGGCGATCTCGACGCGACCGTCGGCGAGCTCGGGCGTGTAGTTCAACTCGCAGAGCGCCGAGTGCCCGGTGCCGGCGTTGTTCCACGGATTCGAGGACTCTTGCGCGACGGCGCCGAGACGCTCGTAGACGCGGATCTTCCACGATGGCTCGAGCCGGTGGATGATCGCGCCGAGGGTGGCGCTCATGATGCCTCCCCCGACGAGGACGACATCGATCGGGTCCACCTGCTTCACTGCCACCCGTCGATCCTACTGGCGTCGACCGACAGGCCGGTCAGCCGCGCGCGGAGACCGAGTCGCCGCGTGCGGCCGTGCCGCTACGCGGCGACGGTACGGCGCGCGACGATCGCCTCGGCGATCTGCACCGCGTTGAGCGCTGCACCCTTCCGCAGGTTGTCGTTGCTGACGAACAGCGCGAGCCCACGACCCTCGGGCGCGGACTGGTCGGCACGGATGCGGCCGACGAACGCGGGGTCTTGGCCGGCGGCCTGCAGCGGCGTCGGCACGTCCGACAGCTCCACACCGGGTGCGCTCGACAGGATCTCGGTCGCACGCTCGGGCGACAGCGGACGCTCGAACTCGGCGTGCACCGAGATGGAGTGGCCGGTGAAGACCGGCACACGCACGCACGTGCCGGCGACGAGCAGGTCGGGGAGCTCGAGGATCTTGCGGCTCTCGTTGCGGAGCTTCTTCTCCTCGTCGGTCTCGCCCAGGCCGTCCTCGACGATGCTGCCGGCGAGCGGCACGACATCGAAGGCGATCGGGCGGACGTACTTCACCGGCTCGGGGAACGTCACGGCGGAACCGTCGTGGGTGAGCGCTGCGGTGTCCTGCTCGAGGGCGGCACGCGCCTGGCCGAGCAGTTCCTCGACGCCGGCGAGCCCGGAGCCGGAGACGGCCTGGTAGGTCGTGGCGACCAGACGGCGGAGCCCGGCCTCGGTGTCCAGCACCTTGAGCACCGGCATGATCGCCATGGTGGTGCAGTTGGGGTTCGCGATGATCCCCTTCGGCGCCTGGTCGATCGCGTGCGGGTTGACCTCGCTCACGACGAGCGGGACCTCGGGGTCCATGCGCCAGGCGCTCGAGTTGTCGACGACGAGCGCCCCGGCCGCGGCGAACTTCGGCGCGAGGGCCCGCGAGGCGGTGGCGCCGGCCGAGAACAGGGCGATGTCGATCCCCGACGGATCGGCCAGCTCGGAGTCCTCGACCACGATCTGCTCGCCGCGGAACGGCAGGGTCGTGCCGGCGGACCGGGCGCTCGCGAAGAACCGGACCTGGTCGGCCGGGAACGCGCGCTCTTCGAGCAGACGACGCATCACGGCGCCGACCTGTCCGGTGGCGCCGACGACGGCGACGGTGAGGGTGCTCATGCGGTGCTCCTGGTGGGTCAGCGGGTCAGCGTGGGTCAGCGGCCGGTGCCGGCGTAGACGACGGCTTCGGCATCGGCGTCGAGGTCGAACGCGCTGTGCACGACCCGCATCGCCTCGTTGAGGGTGTCGGCGCGGGTGACGACCGAGATGCGGATCTCCGAGGTGGAGATCATCTCGATGTTGATCGACGCGTCGTGCAGCGCGCGGAAGAGCTTCGCCGAGACGCCGGCGTTGGTGCGCATGCCGGCACCGACCAGGGCGAGCTTGCCGATCTGGTCGTCGTACTGGATGCTCTCGTACCCGATGTCGGACTTCGCGACCTCGAGCGCCGTGAGCACGGTCTGGCCCTGGTCCTTCGGCAGGGTGAACGAGATGTCCGTCCGCCCGGTCGACGCCGCCGACACGTTCTGGACGATCATGTCGATGTTCGCCCCGGCGCGTGCGACGTTGGTGAAGATCTCGGCGGCCTTGCCCGGCTGGTCCGGGACGCCCACGACGGTGATCTTCCCCTCGGAGAGGTCTCCGGCGATCCCGGTGATGATCGGTTCTTCCACGGTTTCCCCCTCGGCAGGGTTGTAGACGATGGTGCCCTCGGTGTTGTTGAACGAGGACCGGACGTGCAGGGTGACGCCGTGCCGGCGGGCGTACTCGACGGCACGGATGTAGAGGACCTTGGCGCCGGACGCCGCGAGTTCGAGCATCTCCTCGCTCGTGATGCGGTCGACCTTGCGGGCCTTCGGCACGACACGAGGGTCGGCGGTGAAGATGCCGTCGACGTCGGTGTAGATCTCGCAGACGTCGGCGTCGAGCGCGGCGGCGAGCGCGACGGCGGTCGTGTCCGAGCCACCCCGGCCGAGCGTGGTGATCTCGCCCGTCGTGCGGTTGAACCCCTGGAACCCCGCGACGATGGCGACGTGGCCGGAGTCGAGCGCCTCGCGTACGCGCTTCGGGGTGACGTCGACGATGCGCGCCTTGCCGTGCTGCGCGTCGGTGAGCATGCCCGCCTGGCTGCCGGTGTACGACGAGGCTTCGACGCCGAGGCTCTTGATCGCCATCGCGAGCAGCGCCATCGAGATGCGCTCCCCCGCGGTCAGGAGCATGTCGAGCTCACGGCCGGCGGGGATCGGGGTGACCGAGTGCGCCAGGTCGACGAGTTCGTCGGTGGTGTCGCCCATGGCCGAGACCGCCACGACGACGTCGTTGCCGGCCTTCTTCGTCTCGACGATCCGCTTCGCCACGCGCTTGATGCTCTCGGCGTCCGCGACGGAGGATCCACCGAACTTCTGCACGATCAAGGCCACTGGCTGGTACTCCCGGAGACGGCGACACCGCGAGGTCACGCGGTCTCACAATGGTAGTCGGTGTTTCGAGGATGTTGCGTGCGAGCCGCCCCAGACGCAACGATCCTGCGTGGGGCTCAGCCGCCGACGACGCGCCGGCCCTCGAACGCACGGCCGAGCGTGACCTCGTCGGCGTACTCGAGGTCGCCGCCGACCGGCAGACCCGAGGCCAGCCGGGTCGTCCGGATGCCCATCGGGACGAGCAGCCGGCTCAGGTAGGTCGCCGTCGCCTCGCCCTCGAGGTTGGGGTCGGTCGCGATGATGACCTCCTCGACCGTGCCGTCGGCCAGGCGGGTCATGAGCTGCTGGATCCGCAGGTCGTCCGGGCCGATGCCGTCGATCGGGCTGATCGCGCCACCGAGCACGTGGTAGAGCCCGCGGAACTCACGGGTGCGCTCGATCGCCGCGACGTCCTTCGCCTCTTCCACCACGCAGATCGTGGCCGGCGACCGGCGCGGGTCGCGGCAGATGCTGCACTGGACGTTCTCGGTGACGTTGCCGCAGATCTCGCAGAAGCGCACGCGCTCCTTGACGTCCGCCAGCAGCTCGGACAGCCGCGACGGGTCGAACGACTCGGTCTGCAGGATGTGGAACGCGATGCGCTGCGCCGACTTCGGGCCGATGCCCGGCAGGCGACCGAACTCGTCGATGAGGTCCTGGACGATCCCGTCGTACATCAGGCACCGTCCTGGTGGAGAGCGGTCTCCTCGATGAACTGGGCATTGAGGATCTCACGCACGACGGCCTCGCCGTAGCGACCGGCGACCGGCGCACGACGTGCCGGTGGTGCGGTCCGCGGCGCGGCCGGCGGAGCGGTCTGCGCGCGCGGGGCGGCCGGCGCCTGCGCGGGCGCTGCGGCGGATCGACCGTGACCGGGGTCCGGGAACGGCGCGCCGTCGTCGTACGGTTCGTCGTCCAGCGGGTAGTCGTCGACGGGCACGCCCGGTGCGACGGGTCCTCCGGGAGGCGCGGCGACCGTCGACGACGCCGCCTGCACACCGCCGTCGGTCGGCTGCACCCCCTGCGGTGCGGTGGCACCGGCGGGTTGCGCGGGCGCCTCGAACCGGGGCTGCTGCGGATCGACGGACTCGGCCGGGGCGACGGGCGCGGCGGCCGGGGCGGTGCCGAAGGGTGCCGCCCAGCCGGGCTCGACGGACTCGGGCACGGCGTCGGCGGTGGGGTCGCTGGCGGGGATCGTGGCGACCGCCCAGTCGGTCACGGGTGCGCCGGACGGTGCGGGCGCCTGCGCAGGAGCGGGTGCCTGCGCCGGAGCGGGTGCCGGCTCAGCAGCGGGTGCCTGCGCCTGCTCGGCAGCCAGCGCCTGCGTGGGAGTGGGTGCCGGTTCCGGAGCGGGTGTCTGCGCCGGACGTGGCTCCGGCTCGGCGGCGGGAACGGACTCCGGCGCCGCGGCTTCGGGTGCCGCCGTCGTGGCGGGCGCTGCGGAGGCAACGGCCTCGGCGGGGGCGGTCGGGCCGTCACCGGTGGCTGCAGCAGCGTCGGAGGCCGGAGCCGACGACGGAGCGGGCGCGGCGGACTGCGGTGCCGACGATGCCTGCGGCTGCGCTTGTGGCTGCGCAGCGGGCTGGCTCGCCGGCGCCGGACGGCCGGCCGGGGCGGACGGCTGCTGTGCGGGAGCCGGGGTGCGCTGTTGACCAGGGCCCCCGGGACCGCGGGCGACGAACTTCACGCGGAGCCCGATGACGTCCATGATCGCGGCGCGGAGCAGTTCGCTGACGCTGGCCGAGGGGTCGGACATCTCCTTGAACGAGGCGACGTCCTGCTGGCTCGGGAAGGTCAGGGTCAGCACGTCGTCGCGCAGCGCGGTCACCTGTGCGGTGACGACCACCGACCACGCCGACCGCTTGGCGTGCTGCACGTGCTCGACGATCTGCGGCCAGGCGTCGCGCATCTGCTGGAAGCCCACGGCGCCGACGGTCCGGACCGCCGGCTCGTCACCGATCGTCGTGCCCTGACCCGTGGACGAAGCACTGACGGGTGACGAGGTGCTGGCGGGTGACGAGGCGCTGACGGGTTCGGTGGCCCGGGCGGTCGGGGCAGCGGGCTCGGGAGCGCTCGGGACGGCGGCAGCCCAGGAGGCTGCGGCATCACGTGCCGCACTGCCGGCGTCGGACTGCGCCGGAGCCGCGTTCGCCGACGTCGCGGCGGGAGCCTGCTGCGCCGCCGGAGCCTGCTGCGCCGCCGGGGCCTGCTGGGCGGCGGGGACCTGCTGCGCGGCGGGCTCCTGCCGACGCGGCGCCGCAGCCGACGACGGGGCCGGTTCGGGCGCCGGGCTGGTGGCGGCCGGCTGTGTCGACCCCTGCGCTGCGACCGCGCCGGACGGTGCCTGGTGTCCGCCGGCATCCCCGACACCGACGCGGCGCTCGAGCCGCTCGACCCGGGCGAGGGCCCCACGCTGGGTGTCGTCGGCCTCGGGCACGAGCATGCGCGCCGTCATGAGCTCGAGGTGCAGCCGGGGCGAGGTCGCTCCGGTCATGTCGGTCAGCGCCTTGTTCGCGATGTCCGCGCCACGGGACAGCCCGGTGGCACCGAAGACGCCGGCCTGCCGGGTCATGGTGTCGAGCTCGTCCGGCGAGACACCGCGCAGGACCGCTGCGGCGCTCTCGTTCGTCGCCGCGACGACGATCAGGTCGCGCAGCCGCTCGAGCAGGTCCTCGACGAAGCGACGCGGGTCCTGACCGGTCTGCACGACCCGGTCGATCGCGGCGAAGGCGGAGGCCGGGTCGGCCACGGCGAGGGCGTCCACGACGTCGTCGAGCAGCGCGGCGTCGGTGTAGCCGAGCAGGGCGACCGCGCGCTCGTAGGCGATCGCGCCGTCTTCGCTGCCGGCGATGAGCTGGTCGAGCAGGGACAGGGTGTCGCGGACGGAACCGCCGCCGGCGCGCACGACCAGGGGCAGGACACCGGGTGCGACCGTCACCGACTCCTGCGTGCAGAGCTGCTCGATGTACTCGAGCATGACGGCGGGCGGCACGAGCCGGAACGGGTAGTGGTGGGTGCGCGACCGGATGGTGCCGATGACCTTCTCCGGCTCGGTCGTCGCGAAGATGAACTTGACGTGCTCCGGGGGTTCTTCGACCAGCTTGAGCAGGGCGTTGAACCCCTGCGGGGTGACCATGTGCGCTTCGTCGAGGATGAAGATCTTGTAGCGGTCACGCGCGGGGGCGAACACGGCGCGGTCACGGAGGTCGCGCGCGTCGTCGACGCCGTTGTGGCTCGCGGCGTCGATCTCGATGACGTCGAGCGAACCGCTGCCGTCGCGGGCGAGCTCGACACAGCTCGGGCAGACGCCGCACGGGGTGTCGGTCGGCCCCTCTGCGCAGTTGAGACACCGCGCCAGGATCCGGGCCGAGGTCGTCTTGCCGCAGCCACGCGGGCCGCTGAACAGGTAGGCGTGGTTGACGCGGTTGGTGCGGAGCGCCGTGCGGAGCGGGTCGGTGACCTGCGACTGCCCGATCAGCTCGGCGAAGTTCTCGGGCCGGTAACGGCGATACAGGGCGGTGACCACGCGACCAGGGTAGCCGGGACGACCGACACCCGCGTGCCCCTCCACAGGTCCACGGGCACTGGACCGGACCGCCTGCGCAGGGTGGGCCGAGCGCACGGACGGCACCGCGCCTCCCGGCCGACACGGGGTCGGACAGGAGGCGCGGTGCGGGACGCTGCTCGGGCTCAGCCGCGGCTGCGGCGGCGGGCGCCCCTGGCCAGGCGGGAGAGCCCCAGCAGACCGAGGAAGACTCCTCACGCACCCGCGCAGGAGACAGACACAGCCCCGGCTCCCCCTACGGAGACAGAAAGGACTCCTCACGCACCCGCCAGAGCCCGGCTACCCTTGCTGCGTTTCCGCCCTGGGGGAGTTCACCTGGATGGCGTCACGTGAGGAGCCGCAGACAACTCTACCGGATGCGACCGGGCAGGATTGACACATGAAGATCGCCATCGCCGGAGGACACGGCCAGATCGCACTGCTCCTCGCCCGCCAGATCACCGACGCCGGACACGACGCCGTCGCGATCGTCCGCAACCCCGCGCACGTCGCCGACGTGGAGCAGCAGGGCGCCACGGCGATCGTCGCGGACCTCGAACAGCTCGGCGACGACGACCTGGCACTGCGCCTCCGCGGGGTCGACGCCGTGGTGTTCGCCGCCGGCGCCGGGCCGAACAGCGGTGCGGAGCGCAAGCTCACCGTCGACCGGGACGGCGCGATCCTGCTCGCGGACGCCGCGGAGCGCGCCGGCATCGACCGGTACGTGATGGTCTCGGCGATGGCGGCGGACACCTACGATGCCGAGGCCGCGGTGGTCCCCGCGAAGGACGACGCCGCCGTGTTCCAGGTCTACCTCCGGGCGAAGGCCGAAGCCGACGCGAACCTGCGCGCCCGACGGCTGCGGTGGACGATCGTGCGTCCGGGCGGCCTGCTCGACACCCCGCCGCAGGGGACGGTCGACGTCGGGCGCACCGTACCGCGTGGCTCGATCCCCCGGGCCGACGTCGCCACGGTCGTACTGCACGCGCTGCTCGACGACTCGGCCGTCGGTGTCCAGTTCGAGGTCACGAGCGGGAACACGCCGATCCCCGCGGCCCTCGACGCCCTGTCCTGAGCCGCGCTCCTCGTCCGCACCGTACGCACCTCCTCACCCCGTGCGAGCTTGCACGCTCCGTGCCGCGCCACAAGCGCGCACCCAGCCACCAACCCCGCACCAGCCCACCCAGGCCGCACCATGCGGTGACCGCGACCCAGCGCCGGACGGGAGGCACGGCGCCAGCCCGCCCCGCGCCTCCCGTCCGCACCGTGCGCACCTCCTCACCCCGTGCGAGCTTGCACGCTCCGTGCCGCGCCACAAGCGCGCACCCAGCCACCAACCCCGCACCAGCCCACCCAGGCCGCACCGTGCTGGCACCAGGCGGCGCAGCGCCCCACGCCCCGCGTCAGAGCGCGACCGCAGCCGACTGCCGGGCGATCTCCAGTTCCTCGTTCGTCGGGATCACGAGCACCGCGACACGTGACGTGTCCGTGGAGATGACCCGGGCCTCACGGGATCCCAGCTCGTTGCGGTCCGCGTCGATCTCGATGCCCAGGTGCTCGAGCCCGGCGAGCACGCGCCGGCGCAGCAGCGCGTTGTTCTCGCCGACGCCGGCGGTGAAGACCACCGCGTCGAGCCCGCCGAGCTGCGCGGTGTACGCGCCGACGTAGCGACGGATGCGGTGGCGGTACACGGCGAGCGCCGCCTCGGCGACCTCGTCGCCGTTGAGGGCGGCGTCCTGGACGTCGCGCATGTCGCCGTTGCCGGTCAGTCCGAGCAGCCCGGACTGCTTGTTGAGCATGGTGTCGAGCTCGTCGAAGGACAGCCCGGCCTCGCGGTGCAGGTGCAGCAGGACGGCGGGGTCGAGGTCGCCGGAACGGGTGCCCATGACGAGGCCCTCGAGCGGCGTGAGGCCCATCGACGTCTCGATCGACTTCCCGCCGTCGATCGCTGCGGCCGAGGCACCGTTGCCCAGGTGCAGCACGATGGTCTTCAGCTCGGACAGCGGGCGGTCGAGGAAGACGGCGGCCTGCTCGGAGACGTACTTGTGGCTCGTGCCGTGCATGCCGTAGCGGCGGATGGAGTACTTCGCCGCCAGGTCGGCCGGGATCGCGTACGTGTACGCATGCGGCGGCATGGTCTGGTGGAACGCGGTGTCGAACACGGCGACGTGCGGGACGTCGGAGAACACCTGCTTCGCGGCCCGGATCCCCTCGAGGTTCGCCGGGTTGTGCAGCGGCGCGAGGCTGTTCAGTGCCTCGATCTGTCCTTCGACGTCGTCCGTCACCACCGTCGCGCGGTCGAAGGTGGTGCCGCCGTGCACGACGCGGTGGCCGACGACGGCCGGCGGGTGCTCGTCGAACGACGGGCCGACCTTGGCGAACGCGTCGATCATCGCCTGGAACCCGGCGGCGTGGTCCGGCACGGACGCGGCGTCGTTCGACGACGACTCCCCCGTCAGCGCGTTGGTGTGCTTCCACGCGCCGGCCGACTCGCCGATGCGCTCCACGAGCCCGGAGGCGAGCGTGCGCTCCCCCTCGAGTTCGATGAGCTGGTACTTGAACGAACTCGATCCGGAGTTCACGACGAGGGCTGCGGTCACGGGTGGTGTCGCTTTCTGCTCATGGCCTGGTCGGCCGGACGGGAGGCGCGGTGTGCGTCGCGCGGGTCAGGCCGCGTCGGACGCGGTGCCGGCCTGGATCGCGGTGATCGCGACGGTGTTCACGATGTCGCTGACGAGCGCGCCGCGGGACAGGTCGTTGATCGGCTTGCGCAGTCCCTGCAGGACCGGCCCGATGGCGACGGCGCCGGCGGAGCGCTGCACGGCCTTGTAGGTGTTGTTGCCCGTGTTGAGGTCCGGGAAGATGAAGACGGTCGCCTTGCCGGCCACCGGGGAGTCCGGCATCTTCGTGCTCGCGACCGTCGGGTCGGCAGCGGCGTCGTACTGGATCGGGCCCTCGACGAGCAGGTCCGGGCGGCGTTCGCGCACGAAGGCGGTGCCGGCGCGGACCTTGTCGACGTCGGCGCCGGAGCCGCTGTCGCCGGTCGAGTAGCTGAGCATCGCGACGCGGGGGTCGATGCCGAACTGGGTCGCGGTCTCGGCGGACGAGATCGCGATGTCCGCGAGCTGCTCGCTCGTCGGGTCCGGGATCACCGCGCAGTCGCCGTAGACCAGGATGCGGTCGGCGAGCGCCATCAGGAACACGCTCGACACGATCGATGTGTCCGGACGGGTCTTGATGATCTCGAAGGACGGCCGGATGGTGTGCGCCGTGGTGTGCTTCGCGCCGGAGACCATGCCGTCGGCGAGCCCGAGCTGCACCATCATCGTGCCGAAGTACGAGACGTCGGTCACGGTGTCGCGCGCGAGCTCGATCGACATGCCCTTGTGGGCGCGGAGCCGGGTGTACTCCTCGGCGAAGCGTTCGCGGAGCTCGGGGTCGAACGGCGACACGAGCTGAGCGGCGTCGAGGTCGAGGCCGAGTTCGGTCGCGCGGGTGCGGATCGCGGCGGGGTCCCCGAGGATCGTCAGTTCGCAGACCTGGCGGGCGAGCAGCGTCGACGCCGCGCGCAGGATGCGGTCGTCCTCGCCCTCGGGCAGCACGATGCGCTTGCCGTACCCCCGTGCCCGGTCGAGCAGACCGTGCTCGAACATGAGCGGCGTGACGACGCCGGACGGCGTGAGCTGCAGGCGGTCGCGCAGGGACTCGGCGTCGACGTGCTGCTCGAACAGGGCGAGCGCGAGGTCGGCCTTGCGGGGCGAGTCCGCCGCCAGGCGCCCGCGGGTCTGCGTGATGCGGAGGGCGGTGTCGTACGTGCCCAGGTCGTTCTGCGCGATCGGCAGCGAGCTCGACAGGCCCTCGAGCAGCCGGGAGATCTGCGGTGCGGTCTCGAACCCGCCGTTCAGGATGACGCCGGCCAGGCTCGGGAACGTGTCCGACTGGTTCGCCAGCAGGGTCGCGATGAGCACGTCGCTGCGGTCACCGGGGACCACGACGATGCCGCCCTCGATCAGGCGGGGCAGGACGTTCTCCATGCTCATGCCGGCGACGACGGTGCCGAGTGCCTCGCGGTCGAGCAGGGCGTCGTCCCCGCGCACCAGGGTCGCGTCGGTCGCCTGCAGCAGCGCACGGACGGTCGGGGCGACGAGGACGCGGTCCTCCGGGATCGCCCACACGGGCACGTCCGGGTGGTCGTCGTGCACGGCCCGCTCGACACTCGCCACGATGGCGGCGAGGGCCTCCGGGTCGGCGCGGTTCACGACGACGCCGAACAGCTGCGCGTGTGCCGCCCGCAGCTCGCTCGTCGTGACGTCCGCGACCTGCGCCATCCCCTCGGGCGTGCGGGCACCGCGCTCGGCCGCGTCACGACCTCCGAGGACGAGGAGGACCGGGGCGCCGAGGTTCGCGGCGACCTTCGCGTTGAACGACAGCTCGGTGGGGCTGCCGACGTCGGTGTAGTCGGACCCGAGCACGACCACCGCGTCGCACTGCCGCTCCACCTGGGCGAAGCGGTTCACGATGGTGCCGAGCGCTGCGTCCGGATCCGCGTGGACGTCGTCGTAGGTGACCCCCACGGCGTCGTCGTACGAGATCCCGACCGCGGTGTGCTGCAGCAGCAGTTCGAGCACGTAGTCGGGTTCGGCGACCGAGCGGGCGACGGGGCGGAACACGCCGACGCGGCCGACGGAGCGTGCGAGGGTCTCGAGGACACCGAGGGCGACGGTGCTCTTGCCCGTGTGCCCTTCTGCTGACGTGATGTAGATGCGGGTCGACACGCGCCCCAGGGTAGTCGCCGGACATGTCACGACAACTGGGAGCACCGCCCTCGACGACACGCGGTCGTGAGCACCCCCGCAGAACCTGTACCATTGGGTGTCGCCGTCGCGAGACAGCGCAAGGAGAATTCGCCTAGTGGCCTATGGCGCACGCTTGGAAAGCGTGTTGGGTGCAAGCCCTCGGGGGTTCGAATCCCCCATTCTCCGCCAGCAGCAGTTGGGTGCGCGCGCAGCACCCAACTGCGGGGTTCGAATCCCCCATTCTCCGCCAGCAAGGCCCCGCACCTCGGTGCGGGGCCTTCGTCGTTCACGGCGTTCCTCGCGCCTGGTCCCCCACGCAGCGGACCCACCTGTCCCCTGTTCGCCAAGGACTGGCCGTCAAACGCCGATCCGGGGTGGAACGGGCTGTCCCCGGTCCCCGTCGTTCACCTATGCTTGCCGGAGCGGACGACTCCGGGACGAGTCGACCGCGGTGCATCGAGCGGCAGGGGCGTCGCTCGCAGGGCGGCCGATTCGGCGTGCCCGGGAGACCCGAGGGTTCAGGAGACGCGCATGGGGGACATGACGGTGCCAGCGACGCCACACCTGCGCGCCACCGTGTACGACGTCGTCCTCCGCCCCCGCCGGTCCCTGGTCCGCTCGACCGCGCTGAGCATCGTGTTCTCGGCCGTGCCGCTCGCCGTCGCCCTGGTCTGGGTGTCGTTCCCGTTCCGGACGTGGGCGATCGTCGCGACCGTGGTCGTCGCGCTGGCGGTCCTCGTCGGCGTCGTCTTCGTCCGACTGAGCACGGCGTACATCGGCATCGACCCCGACGGCCTGACGATCCGGGGCGTGGTCACCGCGCACCGCCGGATCCCCCGTGACCGCGTGCACAGCCTGGCGCTCGCCACCACCTACGGCAGCTCGGTCGACCGCACCATGCGCGAGCTCGTGGCGTTCGACGCGACGGGCGCGCACCTGTTCCGCATCCGTGCCGACGTGTGGGGCGACGACGGGGTCGCCCAGGTCGTCGACGCCCTGGGCGTCCAGGTGACGGAGGAAGCACGTCCGGTCTCGGCCCGGGTCTTCGCGAAGCGCTACCCGTCGAGCCGCGCCTGGTACGAACAGCGGCCGGCCTACCTGTTCGTCGGCGGCGTGGCGGCACTCGTCGTCATGGGTCTGCTCGTCGTCGAGTTCACCGGCCTGCTCGGTCGCTGACGCTCGGAGCTGCTGGACGTCACCGACGGCGGCGCAGCGTCGAGAAGATCCCCTGCACGACCTCCTTCGCGATCGTGCCACCGAGCCGTGACCCGAGCAGGTCCGACAGCGGGTCGTCCGCCTTCCGTGAGGTCGTCGTCCGCGTGCTCCGCCCCGACCGGCCCGAACGCCGCGACGCCGCAGCCCGCTCGGCCTTCTCGAACTCGCGCTGCGTCCGCTCGTACTCCTTCTGCGCAGCAGCCCGCTCGCGTTCCTCCTGCTTGGCCTGCGCCGCGGCCTCCTTGGCCGCGGTCGCCGCAGCACGCGCCGCTTCCTTCTCGGCCTCGGCCGCCGCGAGGGCTGCGTCCTTCTGCGCGTCGGCTGCAGCGGCCTCGGCAGCTGCTGCCTCCATCCGGCGCGCGAGCATCTCGTGCGCCGAATCCGGATCCACCCGGGTGCCGTACGTCGCGAGCAACGGCGATGCCTGCACCCGCGACTGCATCTCGGCTGCGGGCATCGGGTCCATCGAGCCCTGCGGCGCGCGCAACCGGGTCCACGCGACCGGCGTCGGCGCGCCCTTCTCGTTCATGACGGTGACGATCGCCTCGCCGGTCGCCAGCGAGGTCAGCACCTCGCCCAGGTCGTAGTCGCTCGAGGGGTAGGTCGACACCGTCGCCCGGAGCGCCTTCGCATCGTCGGGGGTGTGCGCCCGCAGCTGGTGCTGGATGCGGGACCCGAGCTGCGCCAGGACGTCGTTCGGCACGTCCTTCGGGGTCTGGGTCACGAAGAAGATCCCGACGCCCTTCGACCGGATCAACCGCACGGTCCGCACGATCTGGTCCGTGAAGTCCTTCGACGCCCCGCTGAACAGCAGGTGTGCCTCGTCGAAGAAGAACACCAGCTTGGGCTTGTCCTGGTCGCCCACCTCTGGCAGTTCGTTGAACAGGTCGGCCAGCAACCACATCAGGAACGTCGAGAAGACCTCGGGCTGGTCCTGCACGCCCGGGACCTCGAGCAGGCTGACGATCCCCCGGCCGTCCGCCGCCGTGCGCAGGAACACTTGCGTGTCGATCTCGGGCTCGCCGAAGAACTGGTCGGCACCCTTGTCGGCGAACGTGATGAGCTCGCGCAGGATCACCCCGGCGGTCTGCTTCGACAGACCACCGAGCTCGGCGAGTTCGCCCTTGCCCTGGTCTCCCACCAGGAACGTCAGCACGCTCCGCAGGTCGGCCAGGTCGACGAGCGGCAACCCGGCCTGCTCGGCGTAGTGGAACACCAGTCCGAGCGAGGACTCCTGGGTGTCGTTCAGGCCGAGCACCTTCGACAGCAGCAACGGCCCGAACCCGGACACCGTCGCGCGGATCGGCACGCCTGTGCCCTGACCACCGAGCGAGAAGAGCTCCGCCTGGCTCGCGAGACCCTGCCACTGCTGGCCGATGCCCGCGGTGCGCGCGAGCAGCTTCTCGTTCCCCTGCCCGACCACCGCGAGCCCGGACAGGTCGCCCTTGATGTCGGCTGCGAAGACCGGCACGCCGTTCGCCGCGATCTGCTCGGCCAAGACCTGCAGCGTGCGGGTCTTGCCGGTGCCGGTCGCGCCGGCGACCAGCCCGTGCCGGTTCAGCATGCCGAGCGGGATGCGGACCTGCACGTCGGGCTGCGCCTCGCCGTTCACCAGGGCGCCGAGTTCGAGCGCCTGCCCCTCGACGGTGTAGCCGGTGCGGATCGCGGCGACGGCGTCCGGTCCGAGCGGGCCTCCGCCATTGCCGGGAGGCGCGGTGCCGGCCGCAGGGGCGGCCGCCGGTACCGGGACGGCCGCGTCGGGGGCCGCCGTCGCGTCGTCCGGGACGGCTGCGGCGGGTCCTGCGGTGGTGGGCTCTGGAACCGGTGGGGTGGCGGAGGCGGGCTGCGCGTCGGGGGCGAGCCGGGCCTCCTGTCCGGAGGGTGCCGGTGACTCGGCGACCGCCGGTTCGGCGTCCGGCGTGAGTGCTGGTGCTCGAGCCGCGAGCGCGGCCGCGAGCTCCTCGGCCCGCTGCGCGGCTTCGTTCGCCAACCGGCGTGCCTCGTCCGCTGCTTGCCTGGCGGCCTCGGCCGCTGCCCGTGCCTGCTCCACCGCGTCGCTCATGGGCACAGCCTATGGACGCGCGGGGGCCGCTGTCCGGCTGTTCCGGGCAGCTGTGGAGAACCCGTCAGTGCGTGAGCTCGGGGACCGTCCGGGGCCGCACCACGAACCACAGGATCAGGATGGCCATCACCGAGGTCGAGGCCATCACGATCGCCATCGGGGTCGCGGTCGTGATGCCGAGCCAACCGACGATCGGCGAGATCAGGCCGGCGACGCCGAAGTTCAGGGCGCCGAGCAGCGACGCCGCCGTGCCGGCCTCCTTGCCGTGCGCAGCCAGGCCGATGACCTGCACGAGGGGGAACGAGAACCCGCACGCCGCGATGAAGAACCACAGGGGCACGAGCACGCCGACGAGCCCCGCACCGAGCTGGTCGAGCACGATGATCGCGATCGACGCCAGGAACAGGGTCGCCGTCGAGCACGCCAGGATCCACTGCGGCCCGACGCGCTGCGCCAACCGCGCGGAGATCTGCACACCGAGGACGACGCCGACGGAGTTCACCGCGAAGAGCAGCCCGTACTGCTGCGCGTCGAGTCCGTAGACACCCTGGAACAGGAACGGCGACGAGCTGAGGTACGAGAACAACCCGCTGAACACCATCGCCCCGATGAGCGCGACCCCCACGAAGATCCGGTCGGAGAACAGCGCCTTGTACCGCTGACCGATCGTGGAGTGCCCGGCCTCGCGGCGACGGGCCGGCGGCAGGGTCTCGACGATGAGCAGGATCGACGCGATCACCACGGCCAGGCCGTAGCAGGCGAGGAAGACGAAGATGCCGCGCCAGCTGGTGAACTGGAGCATCTGCGAGCCGATGAGCGGCGCGAGGATCGGCGCCAGCCCGTTCACCATCGCCAGGCGGGACAGCATCCGGACGAGCGGCTTGCCGCCGAACAGATCGCGGACGGTGGCCATCGCGACGACACCGCCGGCGGCCGCCCCCATGCCCTGGAGCACGCGGAACACCGCGAGGAGCTCGATGTCGGGAGCGGTCGCCGCGCCGATCGACGCGGCGATGTGCACCGTCGTCGCGATGATGAGCGGCAGCCGGCGGCCGACCTTGTCGCTCCACGGACCGACGAGCAGCTGCCCGAACGCGAACCCGAGCGTCGTCGCCGTGAGCGTCAGCTGCACGGCGCCGTCGGTGACGCCGAACTGTTCCTTGATGGCCGGGAACGCCGGCAGGTACAGGTCGATCGTGAACGGCCCGAGCGCCGTCAGGGCGCCCAGGACGAAGACGTAGACGAGTCGCTGCCCACGGGAGAGGGAGTCTCCGGGGTGCAGGACGACCCGGAGCGAACCGGTGGTGGCGGGCGCGGTCACGAGCAGGAGTCCTTCGGCGGTGAGGGGCGGGGAGGTGATCGCGGCGTCGATCGAATCGATTCGTCCGCGGAACCATCCTACGGGCCGACGGAACACTCCCGACGCCGTCGGCACGGATTGCCCGCGTGTTGCCACCCGCCGTCCGCGTGCCGATCCCGCGCCATGCGGTACCGTCGGACTGCTCGGGGGCCTCCGGGTGAACCGGATCAGAAGGGGGTGGGCGTCATGGTGGATGCCCGGATCCTGCACACGACCGCCGCCCTGCGCGAAGCGATCCTGCGACTGGCGGCCGACCGCCCCGTCTCCGAGATCACCGTCGCGGACGTCACCCGTGCCGCCGGCATCAACCGCGCGACGTTCTACTCGCACGCGGTCTCCCCCGGATCGCTGCTCGCCGACGTGCTGACGCCGGAGCTCGACCGCATCCGGCAGGACGACGCCGACGACCGACGGGCCGCAGCCGCCCGCGGGGCCGACACAGCCGAGCTCGCGACCATCACACGGCGGGGCATCAACGCGGTCGTCGAGCACGTGACCACCCACCGCGACATCTACGCCAAGGCGCTGCCGGACCCGAACGACGCGTCACTGCACCGGCTGCTCGTGGGCCACTTCACCGAGTCGAGCGCCCTGCACATCCGCGAACTCGACGCCGGTCGCCGCCCGGAACTCCTCGACGACGTGGCCGCCGGCTACGTCGCGCAGGGCTTCGTCGGGGCGATCGAGGCGTGGCTCGCCGGACCCCGACGGTCGCGGAAGGCGCTGGTCGAGACGATCACGCTGTCGTTCCCGGCCTGGTGGAGCTGAGCCGAGCCGCCTGGTGGCGCAGCGCTGACCGGCCTGGTGGCGCTGAGCTGAGCCGCCTGCTGGCGCAGCGCTGACCGGCCTGGTGGCGCGGCACGGCTCGGCTCACTCCGCGTCGGTCGAGTCGCCGTCGCTCGGTTCGGTCTGCGGCTTCTCGCCGCGCTGCAACGACTGCACGACCTCGACCGCGGTGGCCGCCAGGTCTGCGTCGTCCGATCCTGCGGGCACCCGGTAGTCGGCCGACACACCGTCGCCGCCGGTGCCGCTCGCCGGCAGCGGATCGCCCAGGGACACCACCACGACGCCGGCGTCGTGCGCGGTCTGGATCACCCCGGTCAGGGCAGACGGCCGAGCCGCGTGCACGAGCAGGGCCTTGGCACCCTTGCGGACGAGCTGGGCGACCGCGGTCCGCTGGGACGCCGCCGCACCGGACGCGGGCGCGACCCGGACGTCGGGACGGAACCCGGCACCGGACAGGCCGGTCCGCAGGTCCTCGCCCAGAGCCGCGTCGCCGTCGACCAGCACGACGCCGATGACGGCCTGCTTGTCGAACCCGCCGTCGGAGCTGGTCAGGTCCGTGCTCTGCACCGGCGTGGGCGCAGCGGAGGTCGTGCCCTGGCAGCCGGCCAACGCGAGGGCGGCCGTCAGGACGACGGCTGCAGCGACGATGCGCACCACGGGTGTCTCCTCTTCGGTCCGGTCTGCCACGCTACCCGGCTGCGCGGTCCGGCGACGCCGACGACACCGGCGCGGGGACGGGTCCGAGGCGCCGGACCGCGGCGATCGCCAGTGCGGCGAAGCCGATCATCGCCGCGAAGACCAGGGGGAAGGACACCGTGCCCTCGGCGCCGCCGGTCGCGGTGAACAGCAACCCGGTGACCGCCAGACCGATGACGCTGCCCGCGGCGTCGGCGATGGTGAGCGCCGAGCTCGCGAAGCCGTCGTCACCCTCGCCCGAGAACCGCAGGGTGAGCATCGACGTCCGCGGGTAGATCGCCCCCATGCCCGCGCCGCCGACGAACCAGCCGGCGACGAGCACCCACCACGGCAGGTCGAGCGTCGCCACCGCGAAGGCCGCCAGCAGGCTCACCAGGACGAGCGCGAGTCCGACACCGAAGGTCCGACGAGCGGTCAGGCGCTGCTCCCCCAGCCGACCGTGCGCCCAGCTCGAGGCTGCCCAGCTGAGCGCGGCGACGGTCAGCGCGAGCCCCGCTGCCGATGCGGACAGGCCGTGCTTCGCCTGCAGCAGGAACGGCACGTACGCCTCGCTGCCGAAGAACGACGCCGCCACGAGCCCGCGCAGCAACACCACCGAGGGCAGTCCGGCGGCAGCGCGGAAGGTGCCGGTCGGCAGCAGCGGGCGCAGCGCGAACCACGTCCCGACCAGGCCGACCACGACCGCGGCCACCATCCCCCACGGGGTCAGGTCCGGCGCGACGTTGAGCAGCAGGATCGACACGGCCGCAGCGACCGACCACCCGATCCGGATCCGCTGCCACGGCGGCCGCAGCCCGACCGCCGGTGCCTGCAGCCGCCCGAGCGTCGGCACGAGCACGGTGAAGGCGCCCACGGCGATCACGAGCGCCCCCGCGAAGACCCAGTGCCAGTTCCACGTGTCGGTGACGATGCCGGCGATCGCCGGGCCGATGAGCGCCGGGACCACCCACGCGGCCGCGAACCCGGCGAACACCGGTCCGTGCAGCTCGGCGGGGAAGATCCGGGCGACGAGCACGTACAGCACGACGTCGATCGCACCGGCACCGAAGCCCTTGACCAGTCGACCGACGAGGAAGACCTCCATCGTCGGCGCGAGCATGACCACGGCGGTCCCGACGGCGAACAGCAGCGCGGAGACCCAGGCGACGATCCGGCCGCCGGCGCGGTCCGTCCAGTTGCCGGCGAGCACCATGCCGGGCACCCCGGCCGCGAGCGGTGCCGCGAAGGCCAGGGCGTACAGGGTCTCGCCGTCCAGGTCGCGACTGATCACCGGCATGATCGTCGTCATCGCCAGGTTCTGGAACGCCGCGACGCCCACGATGGCGACCATGCCGATCGTCGCGAGGGCGTACCGGCCGCTCAGCAGGCCCGTCCTCGTCGCCGTGGTGCTCACCCGCTCATCGTAGGGCCGGTCACCGACGTGCGGCCGCGACGGCCAGGAGGCACGGCGCGGGTCCGCACCGTGCCTCCCGTCCGTCAGCGGGTCAGCGCTCGAGCGCCTGCTGCAGATCCGCGATCAGGTCGCCGGCGTCCTCGATGCCGACGGACAGCCGCACCACGTTCTCGGGCACCGCGAGCTCCGTGCCCTTCACCGAGGCGTGGGTCATCTCGCTCGGGTACCCGATGAGCGACTCCACACCCCCGAGCGACTCCGCCAGCGCGAACAGCTCCGTGGACTCCGCGAAGCGCCGGGCCGCGTCCGGGCCACCGGACAGTGCGACGGACAGCATCCCGCCGAACCCGCGCATCTGGCGGGCGGCGACATCGTGCCCCGGGTGGTCGGTGAGCCCCGGGTAGTAGACGCGTTCGATGCCCGGCGCGGTGACGAGTGCCTCGGCGACGGCCTGCGCATTCGCGGAGTGGCGCTCCATCCGGACCGCCAGGGTCTTGATGCCGCGGGTGGTCAGGAAGGCGTCGAACGGCGACGAGATCGCACCGGCGCCGAACTGCAGGAACTGCACCTTCGCCGCGAGCTCCTGGTCGGCGAGCACGACGGCCCCACCGACGACGTCGGAGTGGCCACCCAGGTACTTCGTCGTCGAGTACACGACGACGTCGGCCCCGAGCGACAAGGGCTGCTGCAGGTACGGCGACGCGAAGGTGTTGTCCACGACGACGAGTGCACCGGCCTCGTGCCCGAGGGTCGCGAGTCCGGCGATGTCGGCGATCTTCATGAGCGGGTTGGTCGGCGTCTCGACCCAGAGCACGGTGTCCTCGGGAGCGCCCTGCAGCGCGGCCCGGACCTGGTCGAGCTCGCTCATGTCGACGACGACGAGCTCGACGCCCCACGGCACGTGCAGTCGGCTGACCAGACGGTGGGTCCCGCCGTAGACGTCGTTCCCCATCACGACGCGGGCCCCGGGGCGGAGCGCCGCCCGGAGCAGGGCGTCCTCGGCGGCGAGACCGGACGCGAACGAGTACGCGGCCACGCCGCCGTCCAGGTCGGCGAGCAGCGTCTGCAGGGAGTCGCGCGTCGGGTTGCCGGCGCGGGAGTACTCGTAGCCGTTCCGCATCCCGCCGATGCCGTCCTGCACGTAGGTGGACGTCAGGTGGATCGGCGGGATGACCGCGCCGGTGGGGCCGTCGGGCTCCTGGCCGGCGTGGACGGCGCGGGTGCTGAACTCGGTCATGCTGGCTGCGTTCCTTACTCGGAGAGGTAGGTCAGGAGATCGTGGCGGGTCAGGACCGTGACCGGCTTGCCGTCCTCGACGACGAGCAAGGCGTCCACCGACTCGAGGGCCCGGCGCGCTGCGGACACGGACTCGCCCACACCGATCAACGGGAGCGGCTCGCCCACGAAGCCGGTCAGGGCGTCCGTCATCTTCGCGGCACCGGTGAAGACCTGTTCGAGCAGGTCCTTCTCGGCGACGGCCCCGATGACCTCGCCGATGACGACCGGCGGTTCCGCGCTGAGCACAGGCATCTGGGACACCCCGTACTTGGTCATGATGTCGACGACCTCGCGCACGGTGTCCGCCGGGTGCGCGTGCACCAGGTCGGGCAGCCGGCCGTCCTTGCCGGCGATGAGCGACCCGACGGTGCGTGCCTCGTCGGTCTCGGCGAAGCCGTACGAGCGCATCCACCGGTCGTTGAAGATCTTGCCGAGGTAGCCGCGACCGCCGTCGGGCAGCAGCACCACGACGACGTCGTCCTCGGTCAGGTCGCGGGCGGCCCGCAGCGCTGCGACGACCGCCATCCCGCTGGACCCACCCACGAGCAGGCCCTCCTCCCGCGCCAGGCGCCGGGTCATGGCGAAGGAGTCGGCGTCCGACACTGCGATGATCTCGTCCGGCACCTCGGGGTCGTACGCGGTCGGCCAGAAGTCCTCGCCCACACCCTCGACCAGGTACGGCCGACCGGTGCCACCGGAGTAGACCGAGCCCTCGGGGTCGGCCCCCACGATGCGGACACGGCCGTCGGACGCCTCCTTCAGGAAGCGCCCGGTGCCCGAGATGGTGCCGCCCGTCCCGACGCCCGCGACGAAGTGGGTGATCTGCTGCTCGGTGTCGCGCCAGATCTCCGGACCGGTGGTCTCGTAGTGGCTGCGGGGGCCGTTCGGGTTGGCGTACTGGTTCGGCTTGTAGGCGCCGGGGATCTCGCGGACGAGCCGGTCGGACACCGAGTAGTACGACTCCGGGTGCTCCGGCGCCACCGCCGTCGGCGTGACGACGATCTCGGCGCCGTACGCCGTCAGGACGTTGCGCTTGTCCTCGCCGACCTTGTCCGGCAGCACGAACACGCACCGGTAACCGCGCTGCTGGGCGACGAGGGCCAGCCCGACCCCGGTGTTGCCCGACGTGGGTTCGACGATCGTCCCGCCTGGCCGGAGGTCACCAGAGGCCTCGGCAGCATCGATGATGCGCGTGGCGATGCGGTCCTTCGACGACCCGCCGGGGTTGAGGTACTCCACCTTCACCAGGACGGTCGCGCGCACCCCCTCGGTGACCCGGTTGAGCTTGACGAGCGGGGTGTCACCGACGAGGTCGACCACGGAGTTCGCGTAACGCACGGGCCCGAGTCTAGGACGCCGACACCGCGTTCTGCTGGGTCGTGACGTGCGCCTCGCCCTGGTCGTGCCCCGTGTCGGACGGGAGGCCCGTGGCGGGGCCGCCACGGGCCTCCCGTCCGGCCTGGGGGCGCGTGTCCGATCGGCGCGCCCGCCCGCAGGTCGGTGGCCGTGATCGGCGGGGTCAGCGGCCGACGGCGTCCGCCGGTGTGTTCTGCTGCCGGTGCAGGAGCGCGTAGGTGCCGTCGAGCGCGAGGAGTTCGTCGTGTGTGCCCTGCTCGACGATCCGCCCGTGGTCGAGCACGAAGATGACGTCGGCGTCTCGGATCGTCGACAGCCGGTGCGCGATCGAGATCGTGGTGCGCCCCGCGGCGGCGGTGTCGAGCGCGGTCTGCACGACCCGTTCCGAGATCGAGTCCAGCGCGCTCGTCGCCTCGTCGAGCACGAGCACGGGCGGGTCCTTCAGGAGCACCCGGGCGATCGCGATCCGCTGCTTCTCGCCGCCGGACAGCCGGTACCCGCGCTCCCCCACGACGGTGTCGTAGCCGTCCGGGAACGAGGCGATCGTGTCGTGGATGTTCGCCGCCCGTGCCGCCCGTTCGACCTCGTCGTCGGTGGCGTCCGGCTTGGCGTACCGCAGGTTGTCGCCGATCGTCGCGTGGAACAGGTACGTCTCCTGGCTGACGATCCCCACGTGGCGCATGAGGTCCTCGTGCACGAGGTCGCGGACGTCCTGCCCGGCGAACCGCACGGAGCCCTCGGTCGCCTCGTACAAGCGCGGCACCAGGTACGACACGGTCGTCTTGCCCGCGCCCGACGGACCGACGAAGGCAGCGAACTGGCCGGGCCGGAGCTCGAACGAGACCCCGCGGAGCGTCGGCTTGTCGGCCTCGCCGTCCGGGTAGGTGAACGTCACGTCGTCGAAGGCGACGTGACCGACCATCGTGTCGTCGACGGGCTTCGCCGTGGGCGAGTCAGTGATCGCGGGCTTCAGGTCGAAGTACTCGAAGATCCGAGCGAACAGCGCTCCGGAGGTCTGCAGGTCGAGCACCACCCGGAGCAGTCCGACCGTCGGGAACAGCAGGCGCGACTGCACCGTCGTGAACGCCACGATGGTGCCGGCGGTGATCGGGACGTCGCCGATGATCAGCCAGGCCGCGACGAGGTAGATGATCGCCGGGATGATCGACAGGAAGATCTGCACGATCGCGAAGAACCACTGGCCCGACATCTGCTGGCGGACCTGCAGCTGGATCTGGTTACGGTTCTCGTCCCCGTAGCGGCGGGTCTCACTGCGCTGCTGGTTGAAGCTCTTGGCCAGCAGGATGCCGGAGACGCTCAGCGCCTCTTGCGTGATCGCCGTCATGTCGGACAGCGACTCCTGCGTCTGCCCGGCGATGCGGGCACGGACCTGCCCGACCCGACGCTGCGCGATGACGAGCAACGGGAGCAGCACGACCGCGACCAGGGTCATCTGCCAGCTCAACAGCAGCATCGCGACGATCGCGGCGATGACCGTGACGGTGTTGCCGAGCACGGACGAGATCGTGTTGTTCAGGACGCTCGCGACGCCGCCGACGTCGTTCTGCAGGCGGGACTGGATGACACCGGTCTTCGTGCGGGTGAAGAACGCGAGCTCCATGCGCTGCAGGTGCCCGAACAGGCGCATCCGCATGGCGCCCATGACCTTGTTGCCGACCGTCGCCGTCAGGTACGTCTGCCAGACGCCCACCCCGGCGCTCGCGATCCAGAGCAACACCATCGCCGACACGAGCTCGACCAGCACCGGGACGTCGGGGCTGCCGGACGGTGGGAACAGGCCGCGGTCGAACGCCTGCTGCGTCAACAGCGGCGGGATCACCGAGATCGCCGCGCCGATCAGCACGAGGACGACCGTCAGGATGATCGACCTGCGGTGTGGGACGAACAACCCGGCGATCCGCTGCACCAGGTGCGGGATCTTCGGCGCTTCGGCGTTCGCGGCCTTCTGTGCACGGAAGTCACCGCTGGAGATCCGGCCGCCGCCGCGCGGACCGCCACCGCCGCCCCCGCGCATCCCGCCGCCCATGCTCATGCAGCAACCGTATCCCCGCGGTCGGACATCGGCGCGCGCTCGACGACCGCCGTTCCGCAGTGCAGTCCGACAGCCGTATTTGACCCCGTTCAGGGGGCGTGCGAGCATGTGCCGTCCCCGCCCCCGCACCACCGAGGTCCCATGACGTCCGCGCCGTCCCGTCCCACGTCCCTCCGCGAGCAGCTCGCCCGCCGCAAGCCGATCGAGCAGCTGCAGTCCGAGGCCGCCGTCGGCGTCAACGGCGAACCACTCCGCCGGTCGCTCGGTGTCTGGCACCTGACGATGATCAGCGTCGGCGCGACCCTCGGTACCGGCATCCTCGTGGTGCTCGGCACGGCCGTGCCGCTCGCGGGCCCGGCCGTGTGGATCTCCTTCGTCGTCGCCGGGATCGCGGCCCTGCTCTCGGCGCTGTCCTACGCCGAGATGGCCGGAGCCGTCCCGACCTCGGGGTCGAGCTACTCGTACACCTACGCCACCATGGGCGAGGGCATCGCCTGGGTCTGCGGGTGGTGCCTCGTCCTCGAGTACGCCGTGTCGGTGGCAGCGGTCGCGGTCGGCGCGAGCGAGTACGTCGACGAGACCCTGCGCGTGTTCGGGCTGCACCTGCCGACCGCCCTGTCCGCGCCGCCGGGTGACGGCGGCGTCGTGAACCTGCCGGCGGCCGTCCTGGTCTTGCTCGCCACCGTCGTCCTGATCCCCGGAGCCCGCGAGAGCGCCTGGGTGAACACCGTCATGGTCGTCGTGAAGATCGCACTGCTCGTGTTCTTCGTGGTCGTCGCCTTCACGGCCTTCCAAGCGCAGAACTTCGAACCGCTCGCACCGATGGGTGCCGCCGGGGTGACCGCTGCGGCCTCCAGGCTCTTCTTCTCGTACATCGGTTTCGACGCGGCCTCCACCGCCGGCGAAGAGGCGAAGAACCCCCGCCGCGACCTCCCCCGGGCGATCATCGGTTCGATCGCGCTCATCACGGCGCTGTACATCCTCGTCGCCGTCGCCGCGATCGGTGCCCGTTCGTGGACCGACTTCTCGTCCTCCGAGGCCTCGCTCGTCCGCATCGTCGTCGACGTCACGGGACAGCCCCTCGTCGCGCTGGTCTTCTCGATCGGCGCGGTCGTCGCGATCGCGAGCGTCGTGCTGACGGTGCTCTACGGCCAGACCCGGATCCTTCTCACCATGGCCCGCGACGGCCTGGTCCCGAAGGTCTTCGGTCGGGTCTCGCGGCGCACCGGCACCCCCATCGCGAACACGTTGATCATCGGCATCGCGGTCACGATCGTCGCCGCACTGGTCCCCCTCGGCGAGCTCGCCGACGCCACCAGCATCGGCACCCTCGTGGCGTTCGCGCTCGTCAACGTGTCGGTCATCGTGCTCCGTCGCTCGCAGCCCGACCTCGAGCGCTCGTACCGCGTCCCGCTGTTCCCCGTCGTGCCGATCCTCGGTGCCCTGAGCTGCGTGCTCCTGGCGGTGTTCCTCGGCGCGACGACGTGGATCGCGTTCGGCATCTGGATGGTCGTCGGCGCCGTGCTCTACCTGGCCTACGGCCGCCGTCACAGCACCTTGCGCTGACCGCCCGGCCCGCCCCGAGACTCGGTTTGAGCGACACTTCTCGCGCTCAGGCACGCGAGAAGTGTCGTTGACCGCGAGTATCGCGGGGGCAGCACCGAGTCTCGTCCACATTCCCCCGCCACGAAGAACTCTCCACAGGCCGGCTCGCGCGGAGCACCTGACGCATGTCGGGCCGCGAGGCTCCAGCCATGACGACCGAACGAACGCGCCTTCTCCGAGCGACGAGTCTCGACCCGACCGGATCCCGCTTGCTCCAGCGGCGACACCGCGCGGGCCAGCTCGTCCGGATCACCGATGGCGTCTACGTCGACGCGCAGGTCTGGCGGGAGGTCAGCAGCACCGAACAACACCTCCTGATCGCACGCGCTCTGGCGCCGCAGCTCCGCGACGACGCTGCTTTCTCCCACCTGACCGCCGCGATCGCGTTCGGCTGGCCACTGATCGGTTCTCCCCCGCAACGCGTCCACGTGACCGACGCTGCAACGCGCAAGACGGAACACCGAGCGCACCTCGTGCGGCACGCTGGTCCTCCGGAGACCGGCACGACACCGTCCTCCTTCGCCGGGGTGCGGCTCACGAGTGCGCTGCGCACCGCTGTCGACCTCGCCACGACCCTCGAACCGTCCGTGGCGGCGGTGGCGATCGACCACGCGGTTCGCAGTGGAACGCTCTCGGTCGGAGACTTCGAGGCAGCACTCCCGATGCGCCCCAGACGCGGATCGGTCAGGTGCAGAACCGTCGCCGCGGCACTCGACCCGCTGCACGAGTCGGTCGGAGAGTCGTTCGCGGCGGTACGGATGGTCGAACTCGGCTTCCCTCGTCCGGCCGCGCAGCACGAGTTCCGGCACGCGAGCGGCGCAGTGGACCGGGTCGACTTCTGGTTCGAGGACACCGGCGTCGTCGTCGAGTTCGACGGCAAGCAGAAGTACACCGATCGGGGAATGCTCGCTGGCCGCGCGCCGGGTGATGCCGTCTGGCACGAGAAGGTCCGAGAGGACCGGATCCGTTCGGCACCCGGGGTCCGGAGTGTCGTCCGTCCGACCTGGTGGCATCTCGTCGATCCTGACCGACTCCGCGCCCTGTTCCGCCAGCACAGGATCGTCGTCTGATCCCCCGAGTCTCGAGCCCTGCAGACCGAGACTCGGTGTGAGCGACCGATCTCGGCTTCTTCGTCGCGAGAAGTGTCGCTCAGCCCGAGTCTCGGGCCACGCACGCACGCCCGCACCGCACCCCGCGCACGACGAAGGCCGCCACCCCGAGGGGCAGCGGCCTTCGTGAACCGAACGGTCGAGACTACGCGAGCTCGATCGTGGCGCCAGCGGCCTCGAGGGTCGCCTTCGCCTTGTCGGCGGTCTCCTTGTTCGCACCCTCGAGGATCTTGGCGTCGGCGGTCTCGACGAGCGCCTTGGCCTCACCGAGGCCGAGCGACGTCAGGCCACGGACCTCCTTGATGACCTGGATCTTCTTGTCACCAGCGGACTTGAGGATGACGTCGAACTCGGTCTTCTCCTCAGCGGCCTCGGCCGGGGCAGCGGCGGCCGGAGCGGCAGCCGCGGCCGGGGCAGCAGCGGTGACCTCGAAGACCTCTTCGAACTTCTTCACGAAGTCCGAGAGCTCGATGAGCGTGAGCTCCTTGAAGGCCTCGATGAGCTCGTCCTGCGAAAGCTTCGCCATGATTTTCTCCTACTACTAGCTAATACGTGTGGTTGTGGAACGCGAGCCTGATCAGGCCGCGGACTCCTGCTTCTCGCGAAGGGCGTCCACGGTGCGGACGGCCTGCGAGAGCGGGGCCTGGAACAGGTACGCAGCACCGAACAGCGAGGCCTTGAAGGCGCCGGCGAGCTTGCCGAGCAGAACTTCACGGGACTCGAGGTCGGCGAGCTTGTCCACCTCGGTCGCGGAGAGCGGGTTACCGTCGAAGTAACCACCCTTCACCACGAGCTCGGGGTTCGCCTTGGCGAATGCACGCAGCGACTTCGCGACGGCGACGGTGTCACCGTGGACGAAGGCGAGAGCGGACGGACCGGCGAGTTCCTCGTCGAACGAGGAGATGCCGGCGTTGTTCGCCGCGATCTTGGTCAGCGTGTTCTTCACCACGGCGTACGTGGCGTGCTCACGGATCGAGTTGCGGAGCTCCTTGAGCTGCGCGACCGTGAGACCGCGGTACTCGGTGAGCAGAACGGCGTTCGAGCTACGGAATGACTCCGTGAGCTCGGCGACCGCAGCTTCCTTGTTCGCCATGGTTCTCCTTGGGGTTTCTTGCCGGCTAGCCCCAGGTCTCCACACATGAAAAAAGCTCCGGCGCAGAGGCTCGGAGCTGCTCTCACCAGATGGTGGGAGTGGTTCGGAACACCTGCGCGGGATGCCTCATGCATGAGGACCTTCGGTCACGCTGCGAGCAGCACGACATCCGGCGGTCTTTGGCTTCGAGAACAGTAGCAGATGCGGTGGATGAGACCAAACAACGGTCGGGAGGCGCGGTGCGGGCCCGCCCCGCGCCTCCCGACCGTCAGTGGGTCGCGTCCACCGCGGCGGGCGTCCCCGACCAGTCAGCAGACGCCGGAGAAGCGTCCGCACCAGCGGCCGACACGGCCGGAGCGGCCGACGGATCCACCGGCAGGTGCACCGTGAACACGGTGTCTCCCGGCACGCTCGCGACCTCGACGCTCCCGCCGTGCGCCTGCACGACCGCGTCCACGATGGCGAGCCCGAGCCCCGTCGACCCCACGGTGCGCGACCGGGAGCTGTCGGCACGGGCGAACCGCTCGAACAGCTTCGGCAGGAACTCCGGGTCGATGCCCTGCCCGGTGTCGCGCACGGTCAGGTCGACACCGGGGCCGGACGGCGACGGCGCGAGACCCACGGTGATGCGCGTGCCGTCGGGCGTGTGGGTCCGGGCGTTCGTGACGAGGTTCACGATGACCTGGTGCAGGCGCGCGGCGTCCCCCACGACCACGACGGGCGACGACGGCACGTCGATCTCGATGACGTGCTCCGGCGAGGCGGCGTGCGCGTCGTTCACGGCGTCGAGCACGAGCCCGGTCAGGTCGACCTCGTCGAACTGGATCTCGCGCCCCTCGTCGAGGCGGGCGAGGAGCAGCAGGTCCTCGACCATCGACGTCATCCGGATCGACTCGGACTCGATGCGGCTCATCGCGTAGACGACGTCCTTCGGCAGGTCACCGCCCATCCGACGGGTGAGCTCGGCGTACCCGCGCACCGAGGCGAGCGGGGTGCGGAGCTCGTGCGAGGCGTCGGCGACGAACTGCCGGACCTTCTGTTCGGACCGTTCCCGCGCCTGCATGGCGCTGCCGATGTGCCCGAGCATCCGGTTGAAGGCGCTGCCGACCCGGCCCACCTCGGTGCGGGGGTCGGTGTCGGGCACGCGGACGCCGTCCAGGGCATCGCTGCGGTCGAGGGGCATCCGGGCCACGGTCGAGGCGGTCTCGGCGACGCGCTCGAGCGGGCGCAGCGAACGCCGGACCACGACGGCGGCGACGATCGACGCGGCGAGCAGCGCGGCGGCGACGACGATGACGACCACCCAGAGCAGCGACCAGACACTGGCGTAGACCGGGGCCATCGGCAACCCGACGACCAGCACGGCGGGACCGACCGTCACGGCGGTGAGCCGGTAGCGACCGATGTCCGAGCCGAGGTCGACGGTCTCGGGGTCGCCGCCCACGCGGACCTGACCGAGGGCAGTAGCGCTCGACTGCGTGATGGCACTGGGGCGCCCGTAGTCGTCGAGCACGTTCGCGATGACGACCTGCCCGTCGACGAAGTACGCCGTCAGGGTGCCGGCGGCCTGCCCGGACGGACGGGACAGGTCGATGCTCGGCTGTCCGTTCTGGTTCTGCTCGAGGTAGCGCTGCGCCCGGTGGGTGGCACTCGTGATCTGCTTGTCGATGGCGCCCGTCTGGATCGAGGAGAGCGCGATGATGCTCACCGCCCCGATCACCGCGCTGACGGCGACGACGAGGGCGACGATGCTCAGGACGAGCCGGCGCCGGAGGGTCACGAGGTGGGCTTGATGACGTACCCGACGCCGCGCACCGTGTGGATCATCGGGGTCTCGCCGGCGTCGATCTTCTTGCGCAGGTAGGAGATGTAGATCTCGACGACCGAGGACTTGCCGCCGAAGTCGTACGACCACACGCGGTCCAGGATCTGCGCCTTCGACAGCACGCGACGGGGATTGCGCATCAGGAAGCGGAGGAGCTCGAACTCGGTGGCGGTCAGCTCGATCGGACGGCCAGCACGGTGCACCTCGTACGACTCCTCGTCGAGCACCAGGTCCCCGACGACGATGCGGGAGTCGCCGGCCTCGGAGATCGAGATCTGCGAGCGGCGGATGAGGCCCCGCAGTCGCGCCACCACTTCCTCGAGCGAGAACGGCTTCGTGACGTAGTCGTCGCCACCGGCCGTCAGCCCGGTCACGCGGTCCTCGACCGAGTCCTTCGCGGTGAGGAACAGCACCGGGGTGTCGTCGTTGTTCTGCCGCAACCGGCTGAGCACCTGCAGCCCGTCGAGGTCCGGCATCATCACGTCGAGCACCATCGCGTCGGGCTTGAACTCCCGCGCCGTCGTCAGGGCGTCCTGCCCACCGTTCGCGCTCTTGACGTCCCAGCCCTCGTAGCGGAGCGCCATGGACAACAGGTCGGTGAGGCTGGCTTCGTCGTCGACGACCAGGATGCGCAACGGGGTTCCGTCGGCACGCGTGAGGCGCGGGGCTGCTGCAGGCTGGGAGATGGTCACGTCTTCGAGTATCGAGGAATTCCTATGAGCTGTCTGTGGACCGCCCCTCCGCGCTCTGTGGATCGCTCCGAGTGCACTCGGCTGCTCCTTCGTAGGTTGGGGGGATGTTGCGATCCTCCGCTTGGCCACCGTCCGCCAGGCACGTCGACACCGCGGGGATCGAGGAGACGGCCGGGAGGCCCGGCTCGAGCCCGGCAGACCGTCTGACGGCCGCGCGCACGCTCGCCGCCACCGCCCCGCTCCTGTCCGTGGGGACCGCCGGCGGTTTCCTCGCCACGCTCGCCGCCGTCGCCGCGGGCGACGTCGCGACCGCCCGCACCGTCGAACCCCACCTCGACGCGCTCGGCATCCTGCAGCAGGCCGACGTGCCGGTCCCCGCCGACTCGACCTGGGGCGTCTTCGCCGCCGAGGGCCCGGGACTCCGCCTCCAGGCCGCGCTGCAGGACGACGGCACGGCGCTCCTCACCGGCACGAAGCCGTGGTGCTCCCTCGCGTCGACGCTGTCGCACGCGCTGGTGACCGCGCACGCCGGCGACGACCGCGTCCTCGTCGCGGTGGACCTGCGGCAGGACGGCGTCACCGCGCACGACGAGGCCTGGGTCGCCCGTGGCATGCCCGACGTACCGAGCGGCCCGATGGACTTCGACGGGGTTCCGGCACGGCGCGTCGGCGCACCCGGTTGGTACCTGCAGCGGCCGGGCTTCGCGTGGGGCGGCATCGGTGTCGCGGCGTGCTGGTGGGGCGGTGCGCTGGGACTCGGCCGGGTGCTGCGCACGCTGGCCGAGTCCCATCCGGGGTCCGAGCTGCTGCAGGCCGCCCTCGGTGCGACCGTGCTCGACCTCGCGGACGCCGAGGACGCCCTCGCCGACGCCGCCGCCCGCATCGACCGCTCCGAGGACCCCGACGCTCCCGACGTCGACTGGCCGCTGCTCGCCCAGACGGTGCGCTCCCGGGTCCGCCGGAGTGTGGACTCCGTGCGCGAGCGGGTCGTCGCCACCGTCGGCCCGGCGCCCCTGACCTCGGACCCCGCCGTCGCGGCACGGGTCGCCGACCTCGAGCTCTACGTGCTGCAGGACCACGGCGCACGCGACCTCGCCCGGATCGGCCGGATGGTCACGGAGCGCGGCGGTGTCGCGTGGTGAGCTTCGACCACCGCGAGCCGGGCACCGACCCCGCGGCGTGGACCCCGTTCCTCGACTCGGTGCCGACCACACCGGTGGACCTGGACGGCATCCGCTCGGTGATGGTCGTCGCGCCGCACCCCGACGACGAGACCCTGGGCGCCGGTGGCCTGATCGCGCGCGCCTCGGACGCCGGGATCCCCGTGCACGTCCTGCTCCTCACCCGCGGCGAGCGCTCCCACCCGGACTCCCCCACCACGACCGTCCCGGAGCTCGCAGCCGTGCGCGACGCCGAGTTCACCCGCGCCCTGGCCACCCTGCACCCCGGTGCGACGGCGTCGTCGGTCGGCATCCCCGATGGCGGCACCCGGGAGCACCGGGACGAGGTCACCGACGCCCTGCGGCGAGCGCTCGACGACGCCGTGCGGCCGACGCTCGTGGTGGCACCGTGGCGCGGGGACGGTCACCGGGACCACCGCATCGCGGGCGAGGTCGCCGAAGCGGTCACCGCCGGAGCGGCCGGGGTGTCGCTGCTGACCTACCCGATCTGGGCATGGCACTGGGACGACCCGTCCGCATCCGCACAGCCGTGGGACCGAGCCCGGGTCCTGCGACTCCCCGACGCCGTGCGGGCACGGAAGCGCGCCGCGCTCGACGCCTACGCCTCGCAGATCCGCCCGCTGTCCCCGGCCGCCGGGGACGAGGCGATCGTGGACGACCGGCACGCCGCGCACCACCTGCGGTCGACCGAGTGGTTCTTCGCGCCCGAGCCGACGGCGTCGCGCTCGCGGGAGTCGTTCGACGCGCACTACGAGCGGAAGCCGGAGGGATGGGACTTCGAGGGGTCCTGGTACGAACGCCGCAAGCGTGCGGTGACGCTCGCCGCGCTCCCCCGTGAGCGGTACCGGTCGGCGCTCGAACTCGGGTGCGCCACGGGCGTCCTCACCGCAGCGCTCGCCGAGCGGGCCGACGCCGTGCTCGGCACCGACATCTCGGCCGCGCCGTTGGCCCAGGCTGCCGTCCGCGCGCCGGGTGCCCGGTTCGTGCAGGCCTCGCTGCCCGCCGAGTGGCCGACGGGTCGGTGGGACCTCGTCGTGATGTCCGAGGTGGGCTACTACCTGTCCCCCGCCGACCTCGACGAGACGATCGACCGGGTGCTGGCGTCGCTCGACGACGACGGCGTGCTGGTCGCGTGCCACTGGCGCCACCCCGACGACGAGGCGGTGTCGAGCGGCGACGCGGTGGACGCGCGGCTCGCGGAACGGTGGCCACGGCCAGCGCTCGTCCGGCACGTCGAACCGGACTTCGTGCTGAGCGTGCTGCCCGGCCCCGGCGTCGTGTCGGTCGCACGGGCCGAGGGGCTGGTCCGGTGACCGAGTCCTCCGGCGTCACGCGCATCGACGTCGTGCTGCCCGCCCACGACGAGGAGGACCGCATCGCCGCCTGCCTCGACGCGTTGCTCGCTGCTCGCGCCCGACTCTCCGCGGGACACCCGGACGTGGCGGTCTCGGTGACCGTCGTGCTCGACGGCTGCACCGACGACACGGCGACGGTCGTCGAGCGCTTCCCCGTCGACGTCGTCGCGACCGCCCACGTCGGGGTCGGTCGGGCGCGCACCATCGGTGCCACGCACGCCCTCCGGCAGTACCCCGCCGACCCGGTGTCCCGCTGGCTCGCCCACACCGACGCGGACTCGCGGGTGCCGGAGGGCTGGCTGGTCCAGCAGGCCGGCGCCCTCAGGTCCGGCGCGCACGTGCTCGTCGGCGCCGTCGTCCCCGACCCGGACGACCTGGACCCGGTCGTGCTCGCTCGGTGGACGCAGGCGCACCCGCCCGGAGCCGCGCTCGGGCACGTGCACGGCGCGAACCTCGGCGTGCTGGCATCCGCGTACCTGGCGCTCGGCGGGTTCGACCCCGTCCCCGAGCACGAGGACGTCCGGCTCGTCGAGCGGGCGCGGGCGATGGGCTTCCGCGTGGACGCGACGGTCGACCTGCCGGTGGTGACGAGCGGTCGGTTCGCGGGCCGCACACCCGGCGGCTACGCGGAGCACCTGCGCCGGGAGTACGGCGACGCGAGCTGAGCGCCCCTTAGACAGCTCATAGGCTGCCGATGGGGCGGCCACTGACCGGCTGCCTACGTTCTCCTCCGTCGGCCCCGCCGTGCGCTCTGCACGGCCGGTGACCCCAGCCGGCCACCACCGAGGAGAACCATGTTCCTGACGTACCTCAGGCGCGAACTCACGAACCGCAAGAAGCAGACCGTCATCATCGCGATCGGCATGGCGTTGGCCATCGCCCTCGTGGTCATCGTGTCCTCGATCGCGGGCGGCGTGAAGGCGGCCCAGTCCAGCGTCCTGCAGTCCGTGTACGGCGTCGGCACCGACATCACCGTCACGAAGACGACGACCCCGAGCGCGTCGGGCTCCGGTCGGCCGAGCTTCGACTTCGGCAGCCAGAGCGGTGACGACAGCGACAGCAGCGGTTCGACCGACCTGTCGCAGTCACGGCTCGCCGTCGCCCGCGGTACGAGCACGCTGAGCGCCGCCAACCTGACCACCGTCACCGGCACCGACGGCGTCAAGGCGGCGACCGGTGTCCTGACCCTCGAGAACAGCACGTTCTCGGGTCAGGTCCAGCAGTCGACCGACGGCAGCAGCACGGACAGCAGCAGCTCCGACAGCAGCGGCACGGACAGCTCCACCCAGCAGGGTCCGCCGAGTGGCGACTCCGGCCAGGGCGGCGGCTTCGGCGGCGGCTCGTTCAACGTCGACTCGTTCACCGTGACCGGCATCCCCGTCTCGGGCGACGCCGTCGGGCCCCTGACCAGCACCGAGCTCACCAAGGGCCGCACGTTCACCGCGAAGGACGCCGGCAAGGACGTCGTCGTGCTGGATGCGTCCTACGCGAAGAGCGAGTCGAAGGCGGTCGGTGACACCGTCGACATCGGCGGCACCGACTTCGAGGTCATCGGCATCGTCACCTCGACGGGTTCGTCGTCCACGACCGGCTCGAACACCTACATCCCCCTCGACACCGCGCAGGCCCTGGCGGACCTCGACGGCAAGGTCACCTCGATCTACGTCTCCGCCGAGTCCTCGTCGGACGTCAGCACGATCAAGACCGCCCTGCAGAAGCAGCTCACCACCGCCACGGTCTCGACCGAGTCCGACCTGGCGTCGAGCGTCTCCGGTTCGCTGAGCACCGCGTCGAGCCTGGTCTCGAACCTCGGCACCTGGCTGTCGATCGTGGTGCTGGCGGCGGCGTTCCTCATCGCGATCCTCTTCACGATCTCCGGCGTCACGAGGCGCACCCGCGAGTTCGGCACCCTCAAGGCCATCGGCTGGTCGAACGGCCGCATCACCCGGCAGGTCGCGGGCGAGTCGCTCGTGCAGGGCCTGATCGGCGGCGTCCTCGGCGCAGCGGCCGGCCTGATCGGCATCCTCGTGGTGAACATCATCAGCCCGACCATCTCGGCGAGCGCCTCGAGCACGACCGGTGGCGGCGGCGCGGGTGGCGGCGGCGGCATGCCCGGTGGCGCGGCGACCGCGGCCGCGGGTAGCGGCACGACGGGCGGCGCCCCGGCCGGCGGCTTCGGCGGCGGCGCGAGCACCGCGTCGACGACCGACGTGGTCCTGCACGCCCCGGTGACCGTCGAGGTCATCCTGCTGGCGATCGGCCTCGCGATCCTCGGTGGCCTCATCGCCGGCGCACTCGGCGGCTGGCGCGCGAGCAAGCTCCGTCCGGCCGAGGCACTGCGGAGCGTGGCCTGATGCCCGGCCCCGCCACCGGCGCGGTGCCGACCGCCGGACCCGCACCGACCCCGAGCACGCGACCAGAAGGAGTGACCGTGACCAGCACCGACACCGCACCCGGCCAGGCGGAGGCGAGCCGCGCCTCCAGTCCGATGTACCGGCTGACCAACGTCAGCAAGACGTACAAGCAGAAGAACCGCACCGTCACCGCCCTGACGAACGTGGACCTGACGATCCCGCAGGGACAGCTCGTGGCGATCCAGGGGCCGACCGGCGGCGGCAAGTCGACGCTGCTGCAGATGCTCGGGGCACTCGACCGGCCGACGGCCGGCTCGATCCACCTCGGCGGCGACCGCGACGTGGCGAAGCTCGGCGACCGTGCGCTGACCGACCTGCGGGCGACGGAGATCGGCTTCGTGTTCCAGAGCTTCAACCTCATCCCGACGCTGACGGCGCTCGAGAACGTCGAGACGGCGTTCGCGGGGTCACTCGCGAACCGAGCACGTTCGGAGATCCGCGAGCGGGCCACGGCTGCGCTCCGCGAGGTCGGGCTCGGCGAGCGGATGGAGCACCTGCCGGCCGAGCTCTCCGGCGGGCAGCAGCAGCGCGTCGCGATCGCCCGTGCCCTGGTGAAGAACCCCAGCGTGCTGCTGGCGGACGAACCGACCGGTGCGCTCGACGAGGGCACCCGCGACGAGATCATGGGGCTCATCGAGAAGCAGTGGAAGGAACGCGGGCTGACGGTCGTCATCGTCACGCACGACTCGTGGGTGGCGAAGCGGGCCGAGCGTCGCCTGCACCTCAAGCAGGGGCAGGTACGCGAGGTCTGAGGTGACCCGAGTCTCGCGGTGGGCGACAGTCCTCGTGGCCACGAGCCCGAGGACTGTCGCTCAGTCCGAGTCTCGACCCACGGGGTAGTCGCAGTAGGCGAACCACCGCGAGTCCGGCGACCACGGCGGCACGTTGACCGTGCCCTGGCCGCCGTCGAGCACGACGAGGGTCTCCGGCACCGGCATGATCCGGGCGCCGCGGACGAGCACCCCGGGCAGCCGCCGCAGCTCCACGCGCTGGTCGGCCGGGTGGCCCTGCACCCCCGGCTCGTACGACAGGTAGAGCAGGTGCTCCCCGTCCGGCGAGAGGTGCGGGAACCAGTTCACCCGGTCGTCGTTCGTGATCCGGACCGGGTCGGTCGCCCCTGGCCACAGCGCGACGAGCTGCGCGGTGCCCGGTGTGAACCGCTCCGAGTTCCACACGAGCACCTCGCCCGCGAACGAGACGCCGTCGTCGGGGTGCTCGTCGCGGGTCAGGAACGTCGGGTCCCCGGTGGCCGGGTCGACGAGTGCGACGTCGGTGGTCCAGACGCCCTCCTCGGTGCGCTCACCGACGATCGCCGCGAGGGTCTCCCCGTCCGGGGAGATGCCGTGCAGGTAGAACTTCCGGACGACCGGCAGCGCGGTGGTCACGTCGGTGAGGGTCGCCGCCGCTCCGCCGGCCGGCACGGGCACCCGGTACAGGTCCCCGTCGCGGCCGCTCACCACGACGGAGTTGCCCGAGGGGTCGAGCACGTGGTCGTTGTTGATCTCGGGGACGCCGGGCATCGGCACCGGCACGAGCGCGGTCTCGTCGAGCACCTGCCCGCCGTGCTCGAGGAGCCAGAGGTCGCCGTCGCCGTTCAGCAGGATCGTGCCGTCGTCGAGCACGTTCGGCGCCTCGACGAGCACCGTGCTCGACTCGAACACCAGCCGCGAAGTCCGCGACTCGAGGTCGTGGACGTGCACCCGGCTGGTCTGTCCTGGCAGCAGCTGCCGCCCACGCGCTCCACTCATGCGCCCCATCCTGCCCGGAACGACGAGACTCGGGCTGAGCGACGTCGCTCGTGCTCGATGGCACGAGGACTGTCGCCCAGCCCGAGTCTCGGGGCCGGGGTGCGACCGGCTACTTCACCGCACCGGCGGTCAGACCGGCGACGAACTGGCGCTGCACGATGAGGAACGCGATCACCACGGGGATGGACACGACCAGGGACGCGGCCATGATCTGGTTCCAGTACACGTTCGTCTGCGTCGAGTACTGCTGCAGACCGACCGCCAGGGTCTGCCCGTCGCCGTTGGTCATGACCGAGGCGAAGAGCACCTCGCCCCAGGCCGTCATGAACGAGTAGATGCCGACCGCGACCAGCCCCGGGCGGGCCGAGGGCAGGATGACCCGGAACAGGGCCCCCATCGGGCCGGAACCGTCGACCATCGCAGCCTCGTCGAGCTCACGCGGGATGGTCTCGAAGTAGCCGGCGAGCATCCAGATCGAGAACGGGAGCGTGAACGTCAGGTACGTGATGATCAGGCCGGTCCAGCTGCCGACGAGCTGGATGCCGAGCGAGTTCCCGAGGTTCGTGAAGATGAGGAACAGCGGGAGCAGGAACAGCACGCCGGGGAACATCTGGGTGGAGAGCACCGCGGTGGTGAAGGTGCTCTTGCCCTTGAAGTTCCAGCGCGAGACACCGTAGGCGGCGAACGTCGCGATGATCAGCGAGAACACCGTGGCGACCGTGCAGACGACGAGCGAGTTCACGAAGTACTTGCCGAGCGGCACCGTCGACCACATGTCGATGAACGGCTGGATGGTGATGTTGGTCGGGATCCACGTGAAGTCGTTCTGCACGTCACCGAGCGGCTTGATGGCCGTGGTGATCATCACGTAGAGGGGCACGACCGTGAACAGGGTCAGGATGACCAGGGTCACGACCTTGAAGGACTTGGCGCCGAATGTCTCACGCACGGACGGACCTCCGGTTGGTCACGGCGAGGTAGATGCCGGTGACGATGAGCAGGAAGATGAGGAGCAGGACGCTCATCGCGGCACCGGAGCCGAAGTTCCAGGTGATGAAGGACGCGTTGTAGATGTGGAAGCTGAGCAGGTCCGCGGCCGGGGGCTGTGCGGTCGAGCCGAACAGCACGAACGGCGTGTTGAAGTCGTTGAACGTCCAGAGGAACATCACGAGCACGAGCGTCACGTTGACCGGGCGGACCATCGGCAGCGTGATCGAGCGCCACTGCCGGAACGGCTTCGCACCGTCGACCGAGGCGGCTTCGTACACGTCGTTCGGCACGGACTGCAGTCCGGCCATCAGCATCAGGAACGCGAAGGGCCAGGTCTTCCAGATCGCCACGACGACGACGGAGACGAAGGCGTTCGAGCCGATCAGCCAGAACGGGCCGGTGCCGTTGAACAGGTGCAGCTGGTCGACCAGGACGTGGTTCACCGCGCCCGAGTCACGCTGGAACATGAACTTCCAGGTGATGATGCCGGCGTACATCGGCAGCGCGTACGGCACGAGGAACAGGGTGCGGAACAGACCGCGACCCCTGAACGGCTTCTGCAGCGCGACCGCGGCCGCCATGCCGAAGGTCCAGGAGAGGCCGACGACCAGCACCGTGAACCCGCAGGTGATTAGGAAGGAGTGCAGGACGCCCTTGCCGATCGCCTGGTCGAAGTCGACGACGACCGAGTAGTTGCGCAGTCCCGCGAAGGGTGCAGCGCCCCAGTTGGCGATGAAGTACTTGGTGAGCTGGATGAACGAGATCCAGATGCCGGTGAGCATCGGGACGATGTGGATGAGCAGCTCGAACAGGATGGCCGGCGCGACGAGCGCGTAGGGCAGCCAGTTGGTCTTGCGCTTGCGACCTGGCGGACGGCCCGACAGCGTCGAGCCCTTCGTGTGCGTCAGGTCGATGCGCTCCGCATCGGGCAGGACCGTCGTGGACATGGGCGGGGGCCTTTCGGCAGGAGGGGGTTCGGGTGCTTCGCACCCCGGTCCGTGGCAGCGGACGGGAGGCACGGCGTGCGTGAGGCGGGACGCTCACTGCCGGCGGATGGCCGGCTCTGGGGCTGTGGGGCCGGTGACGACCTGCCCCGGCGCGTCCGGCTGTGGACGCGAGGGGTGGAGGCCCGGGGGCGTCCTTGCGGACGCGCCCCGGTCCTCCTGGCTGGATCAGCCGTTCGCCTGGGACACCTGGTCCTGGGCGGTCTGCAGCGCGGTCTTGATGTCGCTGTCGGACACGGTGCCGCCGGTGGCGATCTTGGCGAACATGTCGTTCATCGCCTTGCCGACGGTGGACTCGAACTGGTCCTCGGCGGGGACCAGCGGGAGGGGCTTGGCCTTGTTGTTGTAGATGTCGAGGAACGTCTTCGTCTGCTCGTCGGTGACCGAGTCAGCCGCGGCGGCGAGCACCGGGAGGGCCGAGTACGGCTTGTCGAGCGTGGTCTGCGTGTCCGCGCTCGTCATGTACTTGACGAACTTGAGCGCGCCGTCCTTGTTCTTCGTGTTCTTGAAGATCGACAGGTTGATGCCGGCCGGGAACGACGCGATGTCCTCGCCGTCAGCGGTGGTCGGGAACGGCACCACGCCGAACTCGTCCGTCTTCATGCCCTGCGAGGTGATCGTCGCGTTCGCGTTGTTCTGCGTCAGCATCATCGCGGCCTTGCCGTTCGCGAAGTCCGAGACGGCCTGCGTGCCGTTGTCGTACTGCGCGTTCGAGGTGTTGACGACCTTGTCGGACTGCATCAGGTCGAGGTAGCGCTTGATGCCGTCGACGTTCGCCTTGTCGGTGAAGGTCGGCTTGCCGTCCTTGTCGAACCACTCGCCACCGTTCTGCGCCGAGGTGATGAACGCGAAGTGCGAGTTCTCGGTGTACGAACCACCGGCGATGGTGAAGCCGTACTTGCCGCCGGTGGTGAGCTTCTTGGCGTCCGCCGTGAGGTCTTCCCACGTGGTCGGTGCCTCGAGGCCGGCGTCCTTGAACATGGACTTGTTGTAGTACAGGCCGTACGCGAGGCCGTAGAGCGGGACGCTCGTGACGGTCTTGCCGGGGGCGCCACCGGTGGAGAGCGCGACCTTGCCGAACTTGTCGGCACCGCCGATCGCCTTCATCTCGGAGTCGCCGTACTCCTGGAACGCACCGGTCGCCTGGAGCGAGGTGGCCCAGGTGTTGCCGATGTTGACGACGTCCGGGCCCTGGCCCGAGGTGACGGCGGTCTGGATCTTCGTCTGCAGGTCGTTCCAGCCGATGACCTGGAGGTCGACCTTGATCCCGGTCTCCTTCGTGAACTCCTTGAGGACGGGGGTCAGCACCTCCTTGTCGTTCTGGAGCGACGTGCCCTGGTTGGACGCCCAGTAGGTGAGCGTCTTGGAGTCGCCGGAGGAACCGGACGATCCGGAGGAGCAGGCTGCGAGGCCGGTCACGGTGAGTGCGGCGGCCGCGGTGATGGCCAGTGCGCGGATGGCAGTGCGCATGACTCTCTACTTTCTCGTCGTTGAGATGGTGCAGGGATGGTGCAGGGGTGGTGCGGGGTGGAACGTCGGGTGCTGCTGTGGTGTGCGGGGCGGATCCGAGCCGGTCAGGCCAGGGTCTGCTCCGCGGGGTCCCAACCCTCGGGGAGGGTCTGGGAGGGCGACACGGTGCTCTCGACGAGCACCGCCTCGCCACGTTCTGCCGCCTCGGCGATGGAGACCATCACGTCGAGGACGTGGAAGGCGAGGGCACCGGGGACACGGTTCTCGTCGCCTGCGCGGAGCGAGCGGGCGAGGTCGACCACGCCGGTGCCGCGCGAGTAGGTGGAGCCGACCGCGGGGATCGTCTCGGGCTCCTCGGCGCCGAGCGCGTACAGCTCGGTGTCGCCGTCGAAGTTGTTCGGGTCCGGGAAGACGACGGTGCCGGTCTCGCCCGCGATCTCGACGACGCCCGTGCGGCCGCGGTCCGACTCGAACGAGAAGACGCTCTGCGCGCTCCCGCCGTCCTCGAACTCGATCAGCGCGGAGTGGTTCGTCGGGACGTCGACGGGGAACTCGGTGCCCGCCTTCGGGCCGGAGCCGATCGTGCGCGTGGCGCGGGACTTCGACGCCGTCGCCGTGACCTTCTTCACCGGGCCGAACGTCTGCACCAGGGTGGTGATGTAGTACGGGCCGATGTCGAACAGCGGGCCGGCACCGTACGCGAAGAGGAACTCGGGGCTCGGGTGCCAGGACTCCGGGCCGGGGCTCTGGAAGAGCGTCAGGCCGTTGAGCGGCTTGCCGATGCGGCCGTCGCGGATGGTGCGGAGCGCGGTCTGCAGGCCGGCACCGAGGAAGGTGTCGGGTGCGACGCTGACGGTCTTGCCCGCGGCGCGTGCGGCGTCACGGAGTTCGGTCGCGCTCTCGCGGTCGAGGGCGTAGGGCTTCTCGCCCCACACGTGCTTGCCGGCGGCGAGGACCTGCAGGGCGACCTCGACGTGGGCGGCCGGGATCGTGAGGTTGACGACGATCTCGATGTCGTCGTCGGCCAGGAGCTCCTCGACGGTGCCCGACCCGGCGACGCCCCACTTCTCGGCCTGGGCGGCTGCGCGCGGCAGGTCGATGTCGGCGATGAAGCGGACCTCGACGTCGGGGAAGACGGTGAGGTTCGACAGGTACTGGTCGGAGATGACCCCGGCGCCGATGACGCCGACGCCGACGCGGCCGGTCCGGGTGCTGCTGTCGAGGGCGGTGGACGCCGTGGTGTCGGTCATGCGCGGACCCCCTCGAGGAACGTGTAGGAGTCGGCGACCGCCTGGAAGACGTCGCCCTCGTGGCCGTCGAGCTCGACGACGTGGAGTGCGTCGGGTGCGGCGGCGAGGATCTCGCGGATCGGCATGATGCCGTTGCCCACGGCGACCTGCTTGTCGTCGTCGTGCGAGCCGTCGCCGTCCTTGACGTGCAGGAACTCGATCTTGTCGCCGTACTTGCCGATGATCGCCACCGGGTCGTCACCGCCGACCGTGACCCAGTAGGTGTCGAGCTCGAGCACGACGTCGTCGGACAGGGCGTCGGCGAAGACCTCGTAGGCGCTGACGCCGTCGATGCGGTTTGAGAACTCGAACGCGTGGTTGTGGTAGCCGAGGACCAGGCCGTGGTCGGCGGCGCGGGGGGCGAGGGCGCTCAGTTCGCGGGCGATGGCCTCGACGTCCTCGCGGGTGGTCCAGCGGGCCTCGTCGATGTGCGGGTCGATCAGGGTGCCGAGTCCGACGGTGACGCTCGCGTGGAAGATCCGCTCGAGGTCCTGCTCGCCGGCGTCCAGCAGTCGTGCGTGTCCGCTCGGGGCGGCGAGGCCGGCGTCGCGCAGCGCGGCGGCGAGTTCGTCGGCGTTGTCGACGAAGCCGAAGGCCTCGACGTTCGTGTAGCCGATGTCGGCGATGCGCTGGAGCGTGCCGGGCAGGTCGGCCGAGAGGGCGTCGCGGACGGTGTAGAGCTGAACCGAGATCGGTTGGGTCACCAGGGGTTCTCCTCGTCGAGATGGTGCGGTCGTCACTGACCGAGCGTCACACTATGACCACTTCTGTCGGCGGTCAAGCAGAAGTTCGTGGAAGGTCGACGAACTTCGTTGCGTGGCGCGTTCGATGTGTGCTTCACTCCCCCCATGGTCGACTTGACTCGGACGGCAGCGTCGCCTCCGGTCGGGACGAGCGAGCTCTTCCAGATCCTCCGCGACAGCGTGCCGCGGACCCGGGCCGAGCTCGCCGCACTGACAGGACTCGCACGCTCCACCATCGGCGTGCGCCTGGACGCCCTCATCGAGGTCGGTCTCGTCGGCCCCGTCGACACCGCCGTCTCCACCGGAGGACGGCCGCCGGCCCAGGTCGCGCTGAAGCCCCGCGCCCGACTCGTGATCGCCGCCGACCTCGGCGCCTCGCACGGCCGTGTCGCCGTCACCGACCTGGTCGCCGCCCCGCTCGCCACCCGCGAAGCACGCATCGACATCGCCGCCGGCCCGGTGGAGACCCTGTCGTGGCTGGTCGCCACCATCGACGAGCTGCTCGACGAGGTCGGCCGCGCCCGACAAGACGTCATCGCCATCGGCATCGGCGTGCCCGGTCCGGTCGAGTTCTCGACCGGACGCCCGGCGAACCCGCCGATCATGCCCGGGTGGGACGGCTTCGACGTGCCGTCGTGGCTCCGCCAGCACATCGCAGCGCACGTCCTGCTCGACAACGACGTGAACATCGCGGCCCTCGGCGAACGGGAGCACGGCTGGCCCGACGTCGACCACCTGTTGTTCGTCAAGGTCGCCACCGGCATCGGGTCCGGCATCGTGTCGGACGGCGCGCTGCAACGCGGCGCCCAGGGCACCGCCGGTGACATCGGCCACGTGCGGGTGTCCCGCGCCGGCGACGTCCCCTGCCACTGCGGCAACACCGGGTGCCTCGAGGCGGTCGCGTCCGGTCCGGCGATCGCCCGTGCCCTGCGTGCGAAGGGGCACGACGCCCACACCGGCGCCGACGTGCTGGACCTGGTGAACCGGTCCGACCTCGACGCGATCTACGCCGTCCGACAGGCGGGCCGCGACATCGGTGAGGTCCTCGCCACCTGCGTCTCGCTCATGAACCCGTCGGTCATCGTCCTGGGCGGCTCGATCACGCAGGCCGGGGAGCACCTGCTCGCCGGCGTCCGCGAGGTCGTCTACTCGCGGTCGATGCCGCTCGCCACCGAACACCTCGTCATCGCCCAGTCGCGAGCGGGGTCGCTCGCCGCGCTGCAGGGCGCAGCGGCACTCGCGATCGGCTACGCACTCTCCCCCGCCGGGGTCGACGAGCTGGTCGCGTACGCCGAGGGTCGCGAGCTGGTCTCCTGACGCACACGCCGCACTCGTGAGCGCGTCGGATTCGGTCCTGCCGGTGGTCGGGGGGAGAATCGTCGGGTGACGATCGTGCAGCCCACCCTGTGGGGCGACCTGGACCCCGGACTGGAGGAGCTGTCTGCCTCCGCCACGCCGGCTGCGGTCCCCGGGCGCGACGCGTTCACCGCCCTGCGCGGCCACACCGAGCGGATCGTCGCGCACTCCTCGGACCGCTTCGCCTGGCTCCGCGCGCGCGCCGCGGGCATCACCGCGACCGACGTCGCGCGGCTCGCCTCGCTGCACGCGGTCGAGGCCGTCGTCACCGAGAAGCGCTACGGCTCACGGTTCTCCGGCAACGCGTTCACCGAGCACGGCAAGGACCGCGAGCCCCACATCGCCGCCTGGGTCGCGGCCACGCACGGCATCCAGCCCTCGGCGCACCTGTTCCACGCCGCTGCGAACCGGGCGCACCTCGCCACCCCGGACGGCGTCGGGGTCCAGGGGTCGCGGGTGGTGCTCGCCGAGATCAAGACCACCGCGAAGGGCTGGCGGAGCATCCCCCGGCACTACCTGCGGCAGATCTGGTGGCAGCAGTACGTCCTCGGTGCCGATCGCACCCTGTTCGTCTGGGAGCGCCACGACGGCTTCGTCCCCGTCGCCGACGAGCCCGAGTGCCGCTGGGTCGACCGCGACGACGACCAGATCCGAGGGCTCGTGCAGCTCGCCGACCTGGTGCTCGACAAGCTGCGCGACTTCCGTTCCTAGACCTTGACGAGCCGCAGCCGACTCATCCCCACGACCAGGACGCCGAGCAACCCGATCGAGACGCCCACGCCGACGCAGTAGATCGCCACGACGCCGTAGCCCTGCGCGGGGTCGAGGAACGGGTACGGCACCCAGCCGTCGGTCGCGCCACGGATCAGGATGACGATCGTCCACACCGCGGGGTAGACCAAGAACCACCAGACGTGGCGGAGGAGCAGCTTCGACCGGTCCGAGAACAGCAGCCAGTCGAGGACCGCGTACGCGGGGATGACCTTGTGCAGCACGTCGTTCGACCACTGGACGTTCGCCGACACGTCGACGTTCGTCAGCAGGGTGTTGTAGACGATCCCGGTCGTGGCGATGTAGACCGTGCCGGCGCCCCGGAGCAGGCTCACCCGCAGGTCCCCACGCTTGCGGCGGGCCGAGGCGACGAGGGTCACCGCCAGGGCCACGGCGATGATGACGTTCGACTGGATCGTGAAGTAGCCGAAGAAGTTCCACGGGTTGTACACGTCGGTCTTCGAGCTGACGAGCCACTGGGCAACGATCGCGACGACGACGGCGATGACGGCGATCAACCGGAGCGAGTTGACGAAGGTGCGCACGACACCACGCTACCGGGACGCGCGCGCCTGCATGCGAGAAAGGCCCGCACCGTTACCGGTGCGGGCCCCTCCGTGAGTCAGTGACTCGGAGTCAGTGGACTCAGATGCTGTTGACGTCCAGCGGGATGCCGGGACCGAAGGTCGTCGAGACGGCGCCCTTCATGACGTAACGGCCCTTCGAGGAACTCGGCTTGAGGCGGTTGATCTCCTCGAGCGCGGTCGAGATGTTCTCGTCGAGCTGCTCCGGCGTGAACGAGGCCTTGCCGACGACGAAGTGCACGTTGGCGTGCTTGTCGACGCGGAACTCGATCTTGCCGCCCTTGATGTCGTTGACGGCCTGCGCCACGTTCGGGGTCACGGTGCCGGTCTTCGGGTTCGGCATGAGGCCACGCGGGCCGAGCACCTTGCCGAGACGACCGACCTTGCCCATGAGCTCGGGCGTCGCGACGGCGGAGTCGAAGGCGGTGTAGCCCTCGGCGACCTTCGCGATGAGCTCGTCGCCACCGACCTCGTCGGCGCCGGCTGCGATCGCGGCCTCGGCCGCTGCACCCGTCGCGAACACGATGACGCGGGCGGTCTTGCCCGTGCCGTGCGGCAGGATGACCGTGCCGCGGACCATCTGGTCCGCCTTGCGCGGGTCGACGCCGAGCTTCAGCGCGACCTCGACCGTGGAGTCGGTCTTCGAAGAGCCGGTCTCCTTGGCCAGGGCGACTGCCTCGGTCGGGGTGTAGAACTTGTCGGCCTCGATCTTCGCGGCCGCGGCTTCGTAGGCCTTGGACTTCTTCGCCATGGTGGTCTCCTTGCGAGATACGTGGTTGACGAGCCGGCGCGGCTCTCCCACGGAAAGGTGTCTGGGTGTGGGCCGGAGCCCGATCGGTGCTTAGGCCTCGACCGTGATGCCCATCGAGCGTGCGGTGCCGGCGATGATCTTCGCGGCCTGCTCGACGTCGTTGGCGTTCAGGTCGGCCTGCTTGGTCTCGGCGATCTGACGGACCTGGTCCATCGAGATCTTCGCGACCTTGACCGTGTGCGGGGTCGCGGACCCCTTCTGCACACCAGCAGCCTTCTTGATGAGCTCAGCGGCCGGCGGCGTCTTGAGGACGAACGTGAACGAACGGTCCTCGTAGACGGTGATCTCGACCGGCACGACGTTGCCACGCTGCGACTCGGTCGCCGCGTTGTACGCCTTGCAGAACTCCATGATGTTGACGCCGTGCTGACCGAGTGCCGGACCGATCGGCGGGGCCGGGTTGGCGGCTCCCGCGTTGATCTGCAGCTTGATCAGGCCCGTGACCTTCTTCTTCGGTGCCATGACTTGTCTTCCTCCTGGAATCGAACGCACGGGGATCCGTGCACTCTCCCGCTGGTCCGGCCGTTCCGGACCGCGGTGAAGGCCCACACGCACGAAGCGTGCGGGCCCAAACTCGATGAGTCTACCCGAACGGGCAGACCTGGACTAGAGCTTCGTGACCTGGTCGAAGCTGAGCTCGACCGGGGTCTCGCGCTCGAACAGCGAGACGAGGACGGTGAGCTTGCCGCTCTCCGGCTTGATCTCGGAGATCGAACCCGGCAGGCCCGCGAACGAGCCTTCCTTGATGGTGATCGTCTCGCCGACCTCGAAGTCGACCTCGGCAGCGGGCTGCGCCTGCAGGGAACCGCCGGACTTCGAGCCACCCTTGGTCGGGGCGGCCTCGGCGACCTGCACGAGGGACTTGAGCATGCCGAACGCCTCGTCGAAACGGAGCGGCGTCGGGTTGTGGGCGTTGCCGACGAAGCCGGTGACACCGGGGGTGTGCCGGACGACGGACCACGAGTCCTCGTTGAGGTCCATGCGGACGAGCACGTACGAGGGGATCCGGACACGGGTGACCAGCTTGCGCTGCCCGTTCTTGATCTCGACGACGTCCTCCATCGGGACCTCGACCTGGTAGATCGACTCCTCCATCGACATCGACACCATGCGGTTCTCGATGTTCGACTTCACGCGGCGCTCGAAGCCCGCGTAGGAGTGGATGACGTACCACTTGCCCGGCTTCATCCGCAGCTCGACCTTGAAGGCCTCGTACGGGTCGACCTCGGCCTCTTCGGCGTCGTCGTCCTCGGCGTCGATCGCTTCGTCGGCGGCGAGGGTCTCGTTCGCCGCTTCGGCGGTCTCGGACTCGAGTTCGATCTCCTCCTCGTCCTCGACGGCCTCGACGGCGGCATCGGCCTCGTCAGCGGAGTCGATCTCGAGGGCGTCCTCGACGACGGCGTCGGCCTCGGGGTCCTTGGACTCCTGCAGTGCCGTCAGCTCCTCGTCGATGCCGAGGGACTCGTCGTCCTCGGACTCGACGGAGATCGCGCGCTCCTCGGCGGACTCGGCGGAGCGCTCCTCGCCGGTCTCGACGTCGCCTTCCTGGTTCTCCTCGACCTCGGAGGACTGCTCGGCAGCCGTCGCGAGGTCGATGTCGTCGCGGGAGTAGTCAGACACAGTCGATTCTTTCCGTTCGGTGGTGCGGGTCGGGATGGCGGACGGTCCTGGTCACGAACGGCACCGTCTCGGGCGACCGTACTCCAGTGGACTGCCGCACTCGGCAGTCGACGTCCGGGTCAGGCCGTGGGCCCGTTGCCGAAGACGTACCCGACGCCGAGACCGAACACGAAGTCGAGGATCGACACCAGGATCATCATCACGACGACGAAGACGAGCACGACCAGCGTGTAGCTGAAGAGCTCCTTGCGGGTCGGGGTCACGACCTTGCGCAGTTCGCCGATCACCTGACGGATGAAGAGCACGATGGCAGCGATCGGACCCCGGCGCTCGGCCCGGTCCTGCTTCGCCTTGGCGACGACGTCGTCCGCCGTCGTCTCCATGTCTTTGCTCGCCAACTTCTACCCTTCCAGAGTTGCAGGGCGGACAGGACTCGAACCTGCAACCTGCGGTTTTGGAGACCGCTGCTCTACCAATTGAGCCACCGCCCTTCAGAGCACGTCCGTCACCGATCGTGTTCCGGTGGTCGAGTGTACGGGAGTCCGTCACACGGTGTCCACTTGGCCCCCTCCACGGCGTGCCGCGCCGATAGGCTGGCACCCGTGAGCACCGCAGCCCCCGGCCCCGAGTCCACCGCAACCCCCGCCGCCGCGCCGACCGATCGGCCGCGCATCGCGTCCCGCATCGCGGCGATCGCCGAGTCCGCGACGCTCAAGGTCGACGCGAAGGCCAAGGCCCTGAAGGCCGCGGGCCGACCCGTCATCTCCTTCGCCGCCGGCGAGCCCGACTTCGCCACGCCCGACCACGTGGTCGCCGCCGCGGTCGAGGCCGCACAGGACCCGAAGAACCACCGGTACACGCCGGCGACCGGCCTGCCGGAGCTGAAGCAGGCCATCGCCGAGAAGACCGCACGCGAGTCCGGCATCACCGTCGAGCCGTCGCGGGTGATCGTCACCAACGGCGGCAAGCAGGCCGTCTACCAGGCGTTCCAGACGATCGTCGACGCCGGCGACGAGGTCCTGCTCCCCGCCCCGTACTGGACCACCTACCCCGAGGCCATCCGCCTGGCCGGTGGCGAGCCGGTCGAGGTCTTCGCCGGCAGCGACCAGGGCTACCTTGTCACGGTCGAGCAGCTCGAGGCCGCGCGCACCCCGAAGACGAAGGCGCTGCTGTTCTGCTCGCCGTCGAACCCGACCGGCGCCGTGTACACCGCCGAGCAGACCAAGGCCATCGGCGAGTGGGCACTCGAGCACGGCATCTGGGTGATCAGCGACGAGATCTACCAGGACCTCGTGTACGACGGACTGCGGTTCACCGGCATCCTCGACGCCGTGCCGGCCCTCGCCGACACCACGATCCTGGTCAACGGCGTCGCGAAGACCTACGCGATGACCGGCTGGCGCGTCGGCTGGTTCATCGGTCCGGTCGACGCGGTCAAGGCCGCGTCGAACCTGCAGTCGCACCTGTCGTCGAACGTCTCCAACGTGTCCCAGCGCGCCGCGATCGCCGCCCTGACCGGGCCGCAGGAGCCGGTGGCGGCCATGCGCGACGCCTTCGACCGCCGTCGGCAGGCCATCGTCGCCGGGCTCAACGCGATCCCGGGCTTCGTCACGCCGACCCCGCAGGGCGCCTTCTACGTCTACCCGGACGTCACCGCACTGCTCGGTCGTGAGTGGGCGGGCTCAACCCCGACGACGACCCTCGAGCTGGCCGACCTGATCCTCGAGCACGCCGAGGTCGCAGTCGTCCCGGGCGAGGCCTTCGGCCCCTCCGGGTACCTGCGCCTGTCGTACGCCCTCGGCGACGACGACATCGCCGAGGGCGTGGCCCGCCTGGCGGAGTTCTTCGCGTAACCCCGCCCCACGCAGAACGGGCCGCCTCGTCGAGGTGGCCCGTTCTGCGTTCCGGGAGGCCCGTGGCCGGGTCGTGCCAGTGGGTTCAGTCGAGCAGGTCCCCGACCACGACGGGCTCCGGCACGAGCGACACCCCGAAGCGGTTCAGGACCGTGACCTGCACGTACCGTGCGAGCTCGGCCACCTGGGCCGCCGTCGCGCCGCCACGGTTGGTCAGGGCCAGGGTGTGCTTCGACGAGATCGCCGCACGCGACCCCGGTACGGCGTAGCCACGGTGCACCCCCGCGTGCTCGATGAGCCAGGCCGCGCTGAGCTTGACGTCGTCGCCCGCCGGCCACCGTGGCGCGTCGGCGGGGAGGGTCTCGGCGAAGGCAGCGGAGACGATCGGGTTCGTGAAGAACGATCCGGCGCTCCAGGTGTCCCGGTCGTCGGCGTCGAGCACCATGCCCTTCGAGGCGCGGAGGCGCAGGACCTCGTCGCGGACCGTCGTGGGTTCCACGAGGGCACCGAGGGACACTCCGAGCGAACCGGCGAGCTGGGCGTACCGCACCGGGACACCGTGTTCACCCGCTGCACCGAGTCGGAACTCGACCGTCAGCACGACACCACGGCGTCCGTGCTTGAGGGTCGACGTGCGGTAGCCGAGCGCCAGCTCGGCCGCGGGCACCCACGTGCGCTCCCCCGTGGCCGCATCGAGGAACTCGACCCGGGTGAGCACGTCGGAGAGCTCGACCCCGTAGGCGCCGATGTTCTGCACGGGGGCGGCGCCGACGGTGCCCGGGATGCCGCTGAGGGCCTCCAGGCCGGTCCAGCCGTTCGCGACGGTGGTGGCGACGAACGCGTCCCAGGGTTCGCCGGCCGCGACGCGGACGGTGACGCCGTCGGCGTCCGTGTCGGCGTCCACCCCCGCGGTGCGGACCAGGACGACGGTGCCGTCGAAGCCGGAGTCGGCGACCAGCACGTTGCTGCCGCCGCCGAGGACCAGCCACTCGTGGTCGTCCCACGCGGAGCGCGTGTGGTCGACGAGCTCGTCGGTCGTCGTGGCCGTGAGCAGCCGCGCGGCCGGCCCGCCGACGCCGAGCGTCGTGAGGTCGGCGAGCACCGGCTCGTGCACGGTCAGCGGAACGCCACCGTGACCTGCGCCTTGCCGAGCACGGTCTGCCCGCCGGCGGTCACGGTGAGGTCGATGCGCTTCGGTCGGCCGTCGTCGTCGACGGTACCGACCTTCGCGACGATGCCGATGGTCGCGCCCTGCTCCGGGTCCACGACGACGGGGCGGGTGAAGCGGACACCGTAGCCCGCGACCCAGCCGCTGTCGCCGAGCCACTCGGAGACCGGCTGCACGGCGAGGCCCATCGTGAGCATGCCGTGCGCGAGGACGCCGGGCAGGCCGACCGAGGCGGCGACGTCGTCGCGGTAGTGGATCGGGTTGAAGTCACCGGAAGCGCCGGCGTAGCGGACGAGCGAGTCGCGGGTGACGTGCACCTCGCGCTCGGCGACGACCGTGCCGACCTCGATCGCGGTGGCGGGTGCGGCGGTCATGCGTCGTCTCCTCGGACCACGAGGGTCGACGTCGCCGTGACGACGTGCTCCCCCGAGGCGTCGTTCATGGTGCTCTGGGCCGTGACCATCGCATTGCCGCCGAGCGTCTTGACGCTCGTCACGGTCAGGGTCGCGGTGAGCTCGTCGCCGGCAACGATGGGCCGGTCGTAGGTGAAGGACTGCTCGCCGTGCACGACACGCGAGAAGTCGATGCCGGCGTCCGGCTCGGCCAGGAGCTGCGCGAGCGTGGCTTCCTGCACGACGACCGCGAAGGTCGGCGGGGCGACGACGTCGGCGTACCCGGCGGCGCGGGCGGCGTCGGGTTCGTGGTGGACGGGGTTGGTCGCGAACACCGCGCGCGAGAACTCGCGCACCTTCTCGCGACCGACCAGGTAGGGCTCGGCCGGCGGGAACGTCCTGCCGACGAGCTCGGGGTTCACTGACACGTCGGCAGTCTACCGACGCCCGTCCTGGGGCCTGTCGATACTGAGGATGCATCGGCTAGGCTGGCCGCGCCGGTTCGGGGGAATCGGCGGTCCGGTCACGACACCGGATCAGGGGACGGGGGGAGCAACGATGGACACCAGGACCGAGTTCGCCGTGCACACGGGCGACCGGTGCACCGCGATGGAGGTCGCCGGCGCGGCGCTCCGCACGGCGGGACACCACGTCGAGTCGACCGGTGGGACCCTCACCGCGACGACCGGCAACCGACTGCTGACGATCCTGCTCGGCGCGCTCGTGCACCCCTCCCGCGAGTTCCGCCGCTACGAACTGTCGACGACCGTCACCGGGGCGTCCACCACGATCACGCTGCGGCACAGCGGACACGGCACGGCCGTCTCCGGCGGCAGCATCGGCGCGAGCCGGCGACGAGCCGCGTGGCACGAGGTGAACGCTGCGATCGAGCGCGCCCTGCGCGCGGCCGGCGTGCTGCAGGCGCGCACCGACACCGGGTCGCACTCCGCGCTGTAGGCGCGCGCGGGTCGCGCGCGGTCGGCGCGCGGTCGCGACGTGACCGGCGCACAACGCAAGTGCATCTGCACCACGCGAACACACGGCGCGGACGCACTTTGATCGAGTGTACGGCGCGACAGCCGCACTGGACCAGGCCACGCACCGGACAGGAGGCACGGAGCACGTCCGCCACGCGCCTCCCGACCGGAACGCCGTTGCGCCCGGGAACGACGAAAGCCCGGCGAACAGATCGCCGGGCTTGCTGTAGCGAGGGCGGGACTTGAACCCGCGACCCCACGATTATGAGTCGTGTGCTCTAACCAACTGAGCTACCCCGCCAGAGATCCGGAGCGACACGCGCACCGGGTCGGAGCCCCGAGTCAGGATTGAACTGACGACCCCCTCCTTACCATGGAGGTGCTCTACCACTGAGCTATCGGGGCGATGTGCCGCGAACGGCACCACACGAGGATAGCAGACCTCCGACGCTGCTCCGGAACCGGGCGAGACGCCCGGGCGTGCCGCGTCGGCGACCGCTAGTTCGCGTTGGTCTGGAGCCAGGCCAGCGGGTCCACGGGGACCCCGTCGACGTGCACTTCGAGGTGCAGGTGCGGGCCCGTGGAGTTGCCCGTGCTGCCCACGAGACCGAGCTCGTCGCCGACCTCGATCTGCTGACCGGTGACCACCTTGAAGGAGTTGTCCTCCATGTGGCCGTACACGCTGACGAACTGCTTGCCGTCGACGTCGTGCTCCACCCAGACGTCGTTGCCGAAGCCGCCGTCGTTCGCCTGGACCTTGATGACGGTGCCGGCGGCGATGACCCGGATCGGGGTGCCCTCGCCGGGAGCGAAGTCGACGCCCATGTGGTTCGTCGAGCAGAACGAGCAGCCCGCGACCTGACGACCGCCGAAGCCGGAGGTGATCGGGACGCCGGTGAGGAACGGCCACTGGATCGTGCCGGTCGGGTCGTTGGTGAAGCTCGAGGCGTCGACGTTCTTGTACTGCGTGGCGTCCGACACCGTGTACTGGTCGCGGGTCGTCGACCCGTCGGTTGCGGCGCCGACGCTCATCGACTGGGTCGCACCACTCGCCGTCGACCGGACCGCGGTCGAGCCGGTCTCCGGCACGTAGAGCGCCTGGGCGGGCAGCGACGTCGAGACGACCAGACCAGCGACGAAGAGGAGCGCACCGACGGCCGTGACGCGCGAGGCCGCACGGCGGAACGAGGCGCCCTGCGTCCGGGCGGCAGGAGCCGGGGCGGGCGCGGCAGCGGTGCGGCCGGCCGCGATGTGCCGGGTGGCGCGGTCGACCTGCACGGCCGATGCGGCACGGCCGGTCCGCCGACGGGACGCCGGGACCTGGCCGATGACACGGCGGGGCTGCGGTGCGACGGGCTCCGCAGCGGCCGGCGCGGTGCGCGGTGCCGAGGCGCGGACGTCCGGCGACGTGGGAGCCGGTGGCGTCGTGATGCGCTGCGCCGGACGGACCGCCGACCCGGGCAGCGCGGGCGAGACCGGCGCGAGGTCGATCGGCGACGCGGGAGCGGCGGCCGACGACGGCGTGGTGAGCCCGACGACCTCGTCGAACGACGGGCCCGCGGCACGGTCAGGTGCGACGTCCTGCGTGTGGTCCTGCGTGACGGGGGCGCCCTTCGCAGCCGCTCGCTCCGCCTCGATCCGTGCTCGTCGGGTCAGGTGGACGACCGGGGTGGCGGCGTCGACGGGACCGGTGGGGACGGACGTCAGTGGGGAGTGGGGCATGCGTGCGGTGGCGATCCTGATCGGGGAAGGGGCGCGCTCGTTGGTAACGAGCAGATAACGGGACCTGAGCACGGTAGCAAACGTCGTCGCACGTCGCCAGTCGTGGTCGCGTCCACCGCGCACCCCCAGAGCGAGGGACCGGCGGACCTCAGACGCCGAGCGCCTCGGCTTCCAGCCCGCGCAGCAGCGCTTCGAGGTCGTCGGCCACCGCGGGGCTCGCGAACAGGAAGGAACGGGTCCCGCCGGCCTCCCAGATGCGGATCGACGCCCCGGCCTCGCGCGCGACGACGGAGCCGCCGGCCATGTCCCACGGGTTGATCCCGCGCTCGTAGTAGGCGTCGACGACCCCGGTCCCGACCGCGCAGCAGTCGAGCGACGCCGCTCCCCCGCGCCGGATGTCCCGCACCTCGCCGATCAACCCGGCGAGCACGGACACCTGCTCGCGGCGCCGGTCCGCCGTGTACCCGAAGCCCGTCGCCACGAGCGTCTCGGCGAGCGAGGCCGGAGCACTGACGGACAGGGGCACGCCGTCACGGGTGGCGCCCTGTCCGGCGGCGGCACGGAACACCACCCCGGTCGCGGGGGCGACGACGACGCCGGCGATCGGCTCCCACGTCGTGGGGTCGGCGGAGCCCCGCACGACGCCGATGCTCACGCCGTACTCGGCACTGCCGTACAGGTAGTTCACCGTGCCGTCGATCGGGTCGACGACCCAGGTGATGCCCGACTCGCCCGACGCCGACCCCGACTCCTCACCGTGGAACGCGTCGTCCGGCCGGGCCTCGGCGATACGGGCCCGGATGAGCGCCTCGACCTCGCGGTCCGCAGCCGTGACCACGTCGACGATGCTCGACTTCCGGTCGGCGATCTCGACCCCCTCGGCCCGTCGTCGTGCGGCGAGCGTGGCCGCTTCGCGCGCGATCGTCTCGGCGAGGTCGGCGAACTGGGACGGTGTGCGGTCGGATGCCATGCACCGATCCTGCCAGGGACGACGAAAGCCCCGTCCGGGTCGGACGGGGCTCCTCGCTGGTGGCAAGTGAGGGATTCGAACCCCCGAAGGCTACGCCGGCTGATTTACAGTCAGATCCCTTTGGCCGCTTGGGTAACTTGCCATGCGCACCCAGCCGGTGTGATCACCAACCGAAGGCGCGCACAAAAGCATAGCGGATCCAGAACGGTGGTCGTGACCACCGCCGGCCGACCGCCGGAGCCGAACCGGGCCTCCTGTCCGCCGTTAGGCTGTGCGGCATGGCAGACAGTTCCTTCGACGTGGTGAGCAAGGTCGACAAGATGGAGGCGGAGAACGCCCTCAACCAAGCGGCCAAGGAGATCGAGCAGCGGTACGACTTCAAGGGCGCGGACGCGTCGGTCGCCTTCAGCGGCGAGGACGTCCTCATCAAGGCGAACTCGGAAGAGCGCGCGAAGGCCGTCCTCGACGTCCTGCAGAGCAAGGCGATCAAGCGCAACATCAGCCTGAAGAGCCTCGACGCCGGCGACCCCTACCCCTCGGGCAAGGAGTACCGCATCGAGGTGAAGTTCAAGAACGGCATCGAGCAGGACGTCGCGAAGAAGATCGGCGCGTTCCTGCGGGCCAACGCCCCGAAGACCGTGAAGAGCCAGATCCAGGGCGACGAACTGCGGGTGTCCTCGAAGAGCCGCGACGACCTGCAGAACACCATCCAGCTGCTCAAGGGTGAAGAGTTCGACGTCCCGTTGCAGTACATCAACTTCCGCTGACGTCCGTGGAGCACTGGCTCACCGTCGCGATCACCGTCCTGGCCGTCCTGCTGGACCTGGCGATCCGCGCCTTCTCGATCATCTACGTCCCGATCAACCGGAAGCCGCAGACGGCGACCGCCTGGTTGCTGGCGATCTTCCTCATCCCCTACATCGGCTTCATCGTCTTCCTGGTCATCGGGTCGACGAAGCTGCCGCGTGCCCGGCGTGAGAAGCAGACCGAGATCAACGCGTACATCCTCGAACAGACCGAGGGCATCGAACGCGTGCGGCGTGACCACCCGTGGCCGCTGTGGCTCGAGAGCATCACCACGCTGAACCGCGAACTCGGTGCCATGCCGCTGGTCGGTGGCAACTCGGCGGAGCTCTACCCCGACTCCGAGGAGTCGATCGCGGAGATGACCCGGGCGATCGACCAGTCGCGTCGGTTCGTGCACGTCGAGTTCTACATCGCGACGCTCGACGACACCACGCGGCCGTTCTTCGACGCGCTCGCCCGTGCACAGGCCCGCGGCGTCACCGTCCGGTTCCTGCTCGACCACTGGGCGAGCCGCGGCTACCCCGGGTACAAGGACACGCTGGCGTTCATGGACCGCGCGGGCATCGAGTGGCACCTCATGCTCCCGCTGCTGCCGCTGCAGGGGAAGTTCCAGCGCCCCGACCTCCGCAACCACCGGAAGATCATGGTCATCGACGGCTCGGTCGCCTTCACCGGGTCGCAGAACCTGATCGACGCCTCGTACGACATCAAGTCGCACATCGAGAAGGGCATGGTCTACAAGGACCTGTTCGCCCGGTTCGAGGGTCCGGTCGTCGCGGGGTTGAACGCCCTGTTCGTCACCGACTGGTACAGCGAGACCGACGAACTGCTGCTGCGCGAGAGCGACCCCGTCCAGCGGGCCGACCGCGGCGACGCCCTCGACTGCCAGGTCGTGCCGTCCGGGCCCGGGTTCGACGGCGAGAACAACCTGCGCCTGTTCAACGCGCTGCTCTACTCGGCGCAGAAGAAGGTGTCGATCACGTCGCCGTACTTCGTGCCGGACGACTCGATGCTCTACGCGATCACGACGACCGCCCAACGCGGCGTCGAGGTCGAGCTCTTCGTCGGCGAGATGGGCGACCACGCCATGACCTGGCACGCGCAGCGCTCGTACTACGAGGGACTGCTCCGCGCCGGTGTGAAGATCTGGCTGTACCGGGCACCGACGATCCTGCACGCCAAGCACTTCACCATCGACGACGAGGTGTCGGTGATCGGGTCGAGCAACATGGACATGCGCTCGTTCAGCCTGAACCTCGAGGTCTCCGTGATGGTCCGGGGCCACCGCTTCGTCGATGCCCTGCGCGAGGTGCAGGACGCCTACAAGGAGCACAGCTTCGAGCTGACGCTCGACGAGTGGGACGACCGTCCGCGCCGGTCCAAGGTGCTCGACAACGTCGCGCGGCTCACGGCAGCGCTGCAGTAGCCCACGACCGGGAGGCGCGGTGCGCGCCCGCCCCGCACGGTGCGCGGTCCGCCTCCTGGTGCGACCTTGGCCGCTCGGTGCGTCGCCACAGCGGGGCACCCAGCGAGCAAGCCCGCACCGGACGAACAACCCGGCACCGTGCGGCAGCGCTCCGGCTCGCCTCCGCCCCGCACCGTGCGGACGGGAGGCGCGACTCGCCTCCGCCACGCACCGTGCGCCGTCCTCCACCTGGTGCGACGTTGGCCGCTCGGTGCGTCGCCACAGCGGGGCACCCAGCGAGCACGCCCGCACCGGACGAACAACCCGGCACCGTGCGGCAGCGCTCCGGGCCGGGTCGAGCCCGGCAGGTCGCTCAGCGCATCGGAACGAGGGATGCCAGGGCCGCGACGGCCCGCTCGAGCGGGCCCCGGCCGAGGAACCGGCGCCAGACCATCGCGAACAGGATCGAACCGAGCGCGAACCAACACCACGCGGACGCCGACTCCGGGTACTCGGGCAGCATCGCGATCACCACGAGGTGTCCCGAGTAGATCGTCAGGGGCATCGACCCGACCGCGGCGAGCGGGAACGCGATCCGCTCGGCGACCCGCCCGCGGCCGTCGAACAGCAGGGTGCAGAGCGCGATGACCGCCACCGCCACGCCCGCGGTACCGACCACGTCCACCGTCGTCGACGAGTGGTCGCGCGGTGACAGGAAGAGCTGGGCGAGGGCCTCGGCCGGCGTGCTGCCGTCGGCCGCGTACGGGACGCCCGGGAACGCGAACGCGGCCCCGGACGGAAGCGGCGCGATGACCGTGCCGACGACGTACGCGGTGGCGGCGACCAGTGCGCCGGACGCGAGGAGCACGACCTGCGTGCCCCGCGCCTCTCCCCACCGGCATGGCCCGGACGCCGCTGGCGCGTCGTCCGGGAACCGGCGGCGTGGGCCCAGACCGCCCCGGGCGACGGCGAGACCGACCAGGACGTACGCCAGGAAGGTGACCACGGGGTAGACCAGACCGAGCTGCACGCCGACCATGCCGGCGTCGGCGTAGGCCGGTGCGGTCGAGACGGCGACGATCGGCGACAGCACGGCGCAGGCGCCCGCGATGGCGAGGAGCCACGCAGGGCGGATCCGGAGCACCGGGATCACCAGCAGGAACAGCACTCCGTAGGTCGGCAGGATGACGTAGACCGGGGTGTCCAACGCGATGAGCACGAAGCCGACGGCGACGACGGCTGCGGCACGGATCACCAGGCGAGCCCGCACTCGGCCGATCGTCGGCGGACCCGGCGGAGTCGTCCGACCGCTCGTCAGGCCGATCGAGACCCCGGCGAGGACCGCGAAGAGCGCGGACGGCCGCCCGTTCGCGACCGCGGACCACGTCGTCGGGTCGACCCAGTCGAGCTGCTCCGCGATGCCGCCGATGTGCGCGGCCATCATGCCGAGTAGCGCGACGGCGCGCGCGACGTCGACGCCCTGCAGTCGCGCAGCGGACGCGGACGCGCCCCGCACCGCCGCGGGCGGGACGGGGCGCGTGTCGGCCATCGCTGTCAGTTGGTGGGCGCGTCGACGCGGCCGAGCGACACGTCGATCATCTCGTCGCGGGGCACGACCTTGATGCGCTCACGGCCCTCGGCAGCGCCGAGCGCGAGCTCGTGGGTGTCCAGGTGGTGCCAGCCCTCGAGGTCGGTGTACTCGACGCCACGCTCGCGGAGCAGCGCCGGGATCGCACCCTCGGAGGGGTCCTCCGGAGTCCACCAGCTCGCCTGGTCGTTGACGATGTGCTGCACGGTCTCCATGGCGTCGGACTTCGTGTGGCCGATGAGACCGACCGGACCGCGCTTGATCCAGCCGGTGGCGTAGACGCCCGGGATCTGCTGGTTGTCGTCGTCGAGGACCTGGCCCTCGTGGTTCGGGATGACGCCGTGGCGCTCGTCGAACGGCAGCCCGGGCAGCGGGGAGCCGAAGTAGCCGACGGCACGGTAGGCCGCCTGGATCGGGATCTCGCGGATCTCGCCCGTGCCCTCGACACCGCCCTCGCCGTTCGGCCGGGTGCGCTCGTACCGGATCGCGGTGAGGTTGCCCTGCTCGTCGCCGACGAACTCGGTCGGCTTCGCGTAGAAGTGCAGGTGCAGCCGCCGGCTCGCCTGGCCCGTCTCGCGAGTGCGCCACTGCTCGAGCACGCGGTTGATGACCATGACCTGCTTGTTCGTGGCGATCGCGGTCTTCGACGCCTCGTCGTGGTCGAAGTCCTCGTCGTAGACGACCATGTCGACGTCACGGACCTCGCCGAGCTCGCGGAGCTCGAGCGGCGTGAACTTGACCTGGGCAGGACCACGGCGGCCGAAGACGTGGACGTCCGTGACGGGCGACGCCTTGAGGCCCTCGTACACGTTCGCCGGGATCTCGGTCGGCAGCAGGTCATCGGCGTGCTTCGCCAGGATGCGGGAGACGTCGAGGGCGACGTTGCCGACCCCGATCACCGCGACGCTCTCCGCGGTCAGCGGCCAGGTGCGCGGGACGTCGGGGTGGCCGTCGAACCAGCTGACGAAGTCGGCGGCACCGTAGGAGCCCCGCAGGTCGACGCCGGGGATGTCGAGGTCGGCGTCCTTGATCGCCCCGGTCGAGAAGACGACCGCGTTGTAGTGCTTCTTCAGGTCCTCGAGGGTGATGTCCGCGCCGAAGCGGACGTTGCCGAACAGCCGGACGACACCGCGGTCGAGCACGTCACGCAGGGCGTTGACGATGCCCTTGATGCGCGGGTGGTCGGGGGCGACGCCGTACCGGACGAGTCCGTACGGCGCGGGGAGCTGCTCGAACAGGTCGATCGACACGTCGTGTCCGTGGGCCTCGCGCAGCAGGATGTCCGCGGCGTAGATGCCGGCGGGTCCGGCGCCGACGATGGCGATTCGGAGGGTGGGCACTGATCGTCTCCAGTTCGTTCGGGTGGGGTGCTCCCGGTGGTGCGTCCCGCGCGGCGACCGTGGGGTCGTCCGGTCGCGGGTTGTGTTCAGCGGCTGCGGTCGACGACGGAGTCGGCGAAGCGAGTGAGTGCTCGCTTCACGGTGCCGTCGGGCAGCGGGGCGAGGGCGTCCACGGCTTCGCGGGCCCAGCGGACCGCGACCGTGCGCGTCGACGCGGTCGCCTCGTGGTCGCGCAGTGCGGCGACGGCCGACTGGTACGGGACGGAGCCGACCGCGTCGTCCGGAGCGCCGTTCACGTCGCGCTCGATGCGCAGGACGAGGTCCTGCGCCTCCGGGTCGGTCGCCGCGTGCCGACGCAGGTGCAGCATCGGCAACGTGTCGACGCCGGCACGGAGGTCGTTGCCGGCGATCTTGCCGGTCTTGTCCGTCGCCGGTGCCAGGTCGATGACGTCGTCGACGAGCTGGAAGGCGACGCCGACCTTCTCGCCGAAGGTCCCGACGGCGTCGAGGTAGGCACGGTCGGCGCCGGAGAACATGACACCGGCGCGGGCGGCGGTCGCGATGAGCGAGCCGGTCTTGTCGCTGAGCACCTGGATGTAGTGCTCGACCGGGTCGTCGTCGGGCTGTGGGCCGGTGGTCTCGTGCAGCTGCCCCATGCAGAGGCGCTGGAAGGTCTCGGCCTGCATCCGGATGCCCTCGGTGCCGAGGTCGGCCGTGATGAGGCTGGCGCGCGCGAAGAGCAGGTCGCCGGTCAGGATCGCGACGTTGTTGCCGTACGTGATCTGCGCGGCGGGGACCCCGCGGCGGACGGGCGCCTCGTCCATGACGTCGTCGTGGTAGAGCGACGCCAGGTGGGTCGTCTCGATGCTCACGGCGGCCTTGACCACGGCGTCGGTGACCCCGTCGCCGAGCTGCGCGATGAGCAGCGTCAGCGTCGGGCGGATCCGCTTGCCGCCCGCGGACAGCAGGTAGCGACTCGTGGTGTCGGCGAGGGTGTCCGTGGAACGCATGGCGTCCTCGAGCCCCTGCTCGACGAGCTCGAGACCGTCGTCGACTGCGGCGATGAAGCGGCGGTCGGCGGGCGTGGCGAACAACCGCTCGCCGATGCCCAGCGAGGCGCGGAGGCTCGGCGCGCGACGTGCGACCGGGACGCTCGGATTCAAGTGCTGCTCCGTCTTCGGGGGATGGTGACCGGTCAGTCGTCGGCCGGGTCGACGCGCGGCTGCTCGCCGGTGGTCTGGTGGTTGCGGCGTGCCTTCGCACGGCGGGCCGCGGACTCGCGCACCGTGTCGGCGACGGGCTTGCGGCCACGGTGCAGTGCGACGATACCGGCCGTGAGGTTGCGGTAGGCGACCACGGAGAACCCGACGCCGCGCAGCCACTGGGTGAGGACCTGCTGGTCCGGCCACGCGTCGATCGACTCGGCGAGGTAGCGGTAGGCGGCGGGGTTGCTGCTCGACAGCTTCGCGATGCCCGGGAGCACGCGCTTCAGGTAGGTGCCGTAGCCGAGGCGCAGCAGCGCACGCGGCGGGGTCGAGAACTCGCAGATGACCACACGGCCGCCGGGCTTGAGGACCCGCAGCATCTCGGCGAGCGCCTGCTTCGGGTCGTTCACGTTGCGCAGCCCGAACGAGATCGTGACGGCGTCGAACGTGTCGTCGTCGAAGGGCAGGTGCTCGGCATCGCCCTCGACGAAGGTGATCTCGGGGTGTCGCTCGCGACCGACCGCGATCATGCCTGCGGAGAGGTCGAGCGCGCTGACCTCTGCCCCCTTCTTCGCGAAGGCCGCGGCACTCGTCCCGGTGCCCGCGGCGATGTCGAGGACCTTCTCGCCGGGCTGGGGATCGACGGCCCGCACCGTGGCGACACGCCACAGCGGTGCGTTGCCCGCCGACAGGATGTCGTTCGTGAGGTCGTACTTGGCCGCGACGTCGTCGAACATCGCCGCCACCTCGTCCGGCCGCTTGTTCAGGTCCGCTCTGCTCACCCGACCAATCCTAGAGGTCCCGACCGTACGTTCACCGGACTCGCAGCAACGGCCCGCGCCGGACTCGCAGCAACGGCCGCGCGACGAGCGCCCGGCCGGGTGGTCCACCAACCGCGCGTAGCATCAGAGCCGTGACCCGAACCACCACGGCGGCGCCCCCGCTGACGGTCTCCACCCGGATCCTCGACGACCCGGGCACCGTCCTCCGCCACACCCTGCGCGACCGTCCCCTGGCATTCGTCCGGAACGGTGACGGCATCATCGGCATCGGGGAGGCGCTGCGGTTCACGTTCACCGGCGCCGACCGGATGCGCGACGCAGCCGCGGTGTGGCGCACCGTCGTGGAGTCGGCCGTCGTCGACGACCCGGTGCAGCTGCGCGGCTCGGGTCTGGTCGCGTTCGGCTCCTTCGCCTTCGCCGACGACTCCGCCGACGAGAGCGTCCTGATCGTCCCGCGCGTGGTCATCGGCCGTCGGCGCGGCAAGGCCTGGCTCACCGCGATCGACACGACGGTCGGCGCCGAGCCGCTCGCGTTCACGCGGACCTCGGTGCCGGTCCCCCACGTCGGACCACACGTCTCCGTCGCACTGCGCCCCGGCCGGATCGACGAGGCCGCCTACGCCGCGAACGTCGCCGAGGCCGTCCGGCGCATCGCCGCCGGGAGCGCGCAGAAGGTCGTCCTCGCCCGCGACCTCGTCGGCATGCTGCCAGCGGGCGCCGACCGTCGTGCCGTGCTGCTCGACCTCGCCGCCGCCTACCCGCAGTGCGTCACGTTCGCGGTCGACGGCCTGGTCGGTGCGACCCCCGAGACGCTCGCCCGCACCGACGGCACCCGGTTGACGGCGCGGGTGCTGGCCGGAAGCGCTGCACGCGGTGCCGACGAGGTGTCGGACCGTGCCGCTGCCGAGGCCCTCGCCGCCAGCGCGAAGGACGTCGAGGAGCACGCGTTCGCGATCGACAGTCTGCTCGCCTCGCTCCGCCCGCTCGTGACCGAGTTGCGCGCCGACCCCGAGCCGTTCCGGCTGCAGCTGCCGAACCTGTGGCACCTGGCGACCGACGTGCAGGCGACGCTGCCGCCGGACACCACCTCGCTCGACGTCGCCGACGCCCTGCACCCGACGGCCGCCGTCGCGGGCACCCCCACCGACGTGGCCGTCCGGCTCGTCGCCGAGCTCGAGGGTGTCGACCGCGGCCGCTACGCCGGCCCGGTGGGCTGGATGAGCGCCACCGGCGACGGCGAGTGGATGCTGGCGCTCCGCAGCGCCCGCATCGACGACGACGGCACCGTCCGGGCCTGGGCGGGTGCGGGCGTCGTCGCGGGGTCGGAACCGGCGCGCGAGGTCGCCGAGACCGCCCTGAAGTTCCGACCGGTCACGGACGCGCTGGCCTGAGCGGCGCGGCGGCCACGCGGACGCGTTGCGTCGGTCCCGCGGTCGCGGCGCTGCGGCCACGCGGTCACGTTGCGTCGGTCCCCCGCCGCGTCAGTCGGCCAGCGGCACCTCGATCACGACGCGCTCGGCCGGGTCGGTGAGCACCCGCTCGAGGTCGCCCCACGTCTCCGCGCGGCGGTACTCCCAGCCGAGGCCGGTCACGACCCGTTCGACGTCGACGTGCTGCGGCGTCGACATCATCCGCCGCATGTCCTCCGGCGGGGTGGTGCGTGCCACCTCGAGCCCGCGGAAGATCGCGCCACCGTGGTCGTTGCCGACGACGACCTGCACCCGGTGCGTGCGTTCCTCGGTGCCGGTGACGAACGCCCCGAGGTCGTGCAGCAGGGTCAGGTCGCCCAGCAGCACGCGCGTGGTGCCGACCGACGCCGACGACTGCTCGAGCGCTGCGGCGATCCCGAGGGCCGTCGACACGGTGCCGTCGATGCCGGCGAGCCCGCGGTTCGCGTGCACCCGGATCTTCTTGCCGAGCACCCGCCCGTCGGCGACGCGGATGATCTGCGATGCACCGAACACGAGCCGGTCGTGCGGCCACGTCACGCCCCACACGGCGTCGGCGAGCATCGCACGGTCGACGGGTCGGCGGCGGAGGGCGACCTCGTCGCGCAGGAACTTGTTGCGTTCGGCGCGGTCCGGGGACCGCTTGGCGCCGAGGTCGGGTCCGGCGTCACCGTCGCCGAGCAGTGAACGGCTCGCGCCGACCCAGCGACCGACCCACGCGCGGTGCTCCGGCCGGGTCCGGCCCGTCACGCGGACGTCGGACACGAAGGTGGTCAACGATTCGCTGGGCCCACGCCGCCGGTTCCCGGGCGACGCGCCAGCGGCGTCCGGGCCGTGCCGGTGGGGAGAGGCGCGGGCCGGGTCGAAGGGGTCGGCCGTGTGTCCGCGGACCACGATCGTCTCGACCCCCTGCCGCTGCAGGAGCGCCGGGACCTCACGGCTGAGGGTGGGGTGGCCGAGCACGACGGCACGACGGACCGCCCCGCCGAAGCCCTCGTCGCGCAGGAGTTCGCGGTAGGCGACCACGAGGTTCCGGCCGAACCGTGCGCCGCTGGAGACCTCGGCGAGCAGGGGCGCCCCGAGCTCCCACGCGATGCGCTCGGCGTCCTCGCCGGCGTCGTGACCGGCGATGACGACCGTGCCCGGCTCGTCGTCCGGCGACAGCTCGGCCACCGGGAGTGCTCCGTGTGCCCGACGGGTGGCGAACGCGGTGTCGACCTCGTCGTCGGGGACGCCCTCCACGTGCTCGGCGTCGAGGCCGGCGGACAGGGGTTCACGGAACGCGACGTTGAGCTGCGCCGGCCCCGGCTGTCCGGTGTGTCCGGCGGCCGCGGCCACGGCCTGGCGGGCGAGGTCGCGGAGCGCTGCACGCACCGACGCGTCGGCTCCGTGCGCGGAGGGCGCCTCGACGTCGCGGACGAAGGCGACCGCGTCGCCGAACATCCCCGGCTGGACGGTGGTCTGGTTGCTGCCGATGCCGCGGAGTTCGTCCGGCCGGTCGGCGCTCAGCACGAGCATCGGGACGCCGGAGTGGTGCGCTTCGAGGACCGCGGGGTGGAGGTTCGCGACGGCGGTGCCCGAGGTCGTCACGACCGCCGCCGGTCGACCGGACTCCACCGCGAGACCGAGGGCGAAGAATCCGGCGGTGCGCTCGTCGAGCCGGACGTGGACGGTCAGGCCGCCGGCTCGCTCGAGCGCGACAGCCGCCAGCGCCAGGGCCTGGGAGCGCGAGCCCGGGCTGACGACGACGTCGGTGACGCCGGCGCGCACGAGTTCCTGCAGCAGCGTCAGGGCGGCGTCCGTCGCCGGACTGCCCGATCCGACGGGACCGTCAGCGATCGGTGCGGCCGTCGTCGTCTCGGTCGTGGAACTGGTCTTCGAGGTCTCGGAGGGTCGCGTCGTCCTGGTCCTTGTCCGTGAGGGTGTCCCCCGGAACGGGCGTGGTGCCGAGGAAGTCCGGGTCGTCTTCTGGTCCACGGTACCGGGCGGTGGTGCCCGGGGACGCCGGCGAGCGGCCGAGCAGGAACCACAGCACTCCGCCGAGGACGGGGAGGACGATCACGAGGAGGATCCAGACACCGCGTCTGAGGGATCGGACACGTTCGCGGGGCATCGTCGCGCAGTCGATGGCCGCGTACACCGTGAAGGCGACAGCGGCGACGACGACGATCAACCACAAGCGGACCATGCTCGGGAGTCTAGGTCGCGAGCCTGTGACGACCCTGCCGGTCGGCCGTCCGTAGACTCGCAGGGTGAAAGCGTGGCTCCTGTACACCCTGGCCCGGCTCGGCATCTTCGCGGCGGCGCTCGTGCTGCTCCTGCTCCTGACCCCGATGCCCTGGTACTGGGCGACGATCATCGCCGCCCTCATCGGGCTGTTGATCTCCTACATCGCGCTCGCGAAGCTCCGTGCCACGGTCGCCCTGAGCCTGGCGAACCGTCGCGGTGGCCCGGAGCGCGATGCGGACACCGACTTCGAGGACGACTTCGTCGACGCGGCGGACACCGACGCCGCGGACGCCCCGACCGTGCGCCCGGTCTCGGACGCCGACCGGCACGCCGCGCGCCGGGACGCCGACGCGGAGTAGTCCGGCGGAGTCCTACGGCTGGACGGCGAGCGTGATGCCGAGCACCACGCCGAACACCAGCGACGCGAACGACGACAGCTGCAGTGCCGTGATGAGTTCACGGGGCTTGCGCGACGACACCCCGATCGCGAGCGCCGGCAGGGCCAGCAGCAGCGAGAAGTACGTGAAGCCCGTGCGGAAGTAGAGCAGGACGAACCAGAGCAGCACGACGTACGGCAGCAGCAGGAACAGGCCGTACAGCACCCGTGCCACCGGTCGGCCGACGACGACCGCGAGGGTGCGCTTGCCGGCGAGACGGTCCTCGTCGATGTCGCGGATGTTGTTCACCATCAGGACCGCGCAGGCGAAGAACCCGGCGGCGACCGCGGCGGCCCACCCGCTCGTGGTGGCCTGGCCGATGAGCACGTACTGGGTGCCGAGCACGGCGACGAGGCCGAAGAACACGAAGACGAAGACCTCGCCGAGCGCGTTGTAGCCGTAGGGCTTCTTACCGCCGGTGTAGAACCACGCGGCGACGATGGCGGCGGCGCCGACGAGCAGCAGCCACCACAGCTGCGTGAGCACCACGATGACGATCCCGGCGACCGCGGCCAGCCCGAAGAACGTCAGCGCGACGGTCAGCACCGTCCGGGGCTTCGCGAGGCCGGCTCCCGTCAGGCGAGCCGGGCCGACGCGGTACTCGTCGGTGCCGCGGACACCGTCGGAGTAGTCGTTGCTGTAGTTCACGCCGATCTGCAGGAACAGTGCCACCGCGAGGGCGAGCAGCGCGATGGCGAGGTGTCCGTCCTGCGCCAGGAACGCACCGAAGTCGCCCGTGGTGCCGCTGTCGACGAAGCCCACGGTGGTGCCGAGCACCACCGGGACGACGCCGAGCGTCAGGGTGCGGAGTCGTGCCCCGCCGATCCAGTCCCGCGCGGTCGCCCGGCGCTTCGAGCGGACCGGGGCCGCAGCCTTGGCCGGGTTGCCCGAGCGGCCCTGCTTGTGCGTCGTGTTCTTCGTTCGTGCCACGACCACCGATCCTATCCGCGCCGCGTCGCACTGCACCGCGGTGCCGTCGAGCGCACCTACCGTGCCGCGAGGTCCTGGATCGCCCGCCGGTCGGGCTTGCCGGACGCGAGCATCGGCAGTCGGTCGACGACGACCACCGCGGCCGGACGTGCGGCGCGGCCGAGGGCGTCGCCCACGTGGGACCGGACGGTGTCGAGGTCGAGCGGCTGCTCGGTGACGACGACCGGCACCTCGCCCCACTCCCCCGAGGCCCGTCGGGTGACGACTGCACCGTGCTGATCGGGCAGGTCGCGCACGAGCCGCTCCACCGCGCCGAGCCGGACCTTCTCGCCGCCGGAGATCACCACGTCGTCGAGGCGCCCGAGCACCCGGACCACTTCGTCGGACACCGTGGCGGCGTCACCCGTGCGGTACCAGCGCAGACCGTCGCGCTCGACGAACGTCGCGGCCGTGCGGTCGTCGTCGCCGAGGTACCCCTCGGCGAGCATCGGGCCCGACAACTGGAGCTCGTCGTCCACCACCGCGGTGCGGACGGTCCCGAACGGCACGCCGTCGTACACGCATCCGCCGCTCGTCTCGCTGGCGCCGTAGGTCGTCACGATGTGCACGCCAGCGGCGACCGCCCGCTCGCGGAGCGCCGCCGGGGTCGCCTGCCCGCCGACGAGGACCGCGTCGAACCCTGCCAAGACAGCCGTCGCGCGGTCGTCGTCGAGCACACGGGCGAGCTGCACGGGGACGAGCGACGTGTAGCGACGCGGGGAGGCAGGACCGGTGACGAGCTGGTCCGCGGCGTCCGCGAACGCCGCTGCGTAGAAGTGGCCCGGTGCCACGACGACCGGCGTCGTCCCCGCGGCGATCGAGCGGGTCAGGACGTTGAGGCCCGCGATGTAGTGCGTGGGCAGCGCCAGTACCCAGCCGCCCGGTCCGCCGAGCGCTGCGTCCGCCGCGGCGGCACCGGCGAGCAGCGCCTCGGACGAGAGTGCCACGCGCTTGCCGGTACCGGTGGACCCGCTCGTCTCGACCACCAGGGCGACCCGCTGCCGGACGTCGGCCGGCGGCGGGGTCGGCAGCGCCGGTGCCCCCTCGGCGACGGGGAGCAGCGCGGGGCCGCCGGCGAGTGCTGCCTCCAGGCCGCGGAGCACGGCCAGCGGATCCGACGTGCCCAGCGCGACCAGTGGACGGGTCATGCCGGCACCGCCGGGCTCAGTAGTGCCACGGGAACGACGTCCACTCGGGAGCGCGCTTCTCGAGGAACGAGTCGCGGCCCTCGACGGCCTCGTCGGTGCCGTAGGCGAGCCGCGTCGCCTCGCCCGCGAAGACCTGCTGGCCGACCATCCCGTCGTCGACGGCGTTGAACGCGTACTTGAGCATCCGGATCGCCGTCGGGGACTTGCCCAGGACGATCTCGCCCCAGCGGATCGCCTCGCGCTCCAGGTCCTCGTGCGGGACGACCGCGTTCACGGCCCCCATCTCGTACGCGCGCTGCGCCGAGTACTCCTGTGCCAGGAAGAAGACCTCGCGGGCGAACTTCTGGCCGATCTGCTTGGCGTAGTAGGCGCTGCCGTAGCCGCCGTCGAACGACCCGACGTCGGCGTCGGTCTGCTTGAACCTGCCGTGCTCGGCGCTCGCGATGGTCAGGTCGCAGATCGCATGCAGCGAGTGCCCGCCGCCGGCTGCCCAACCGGGGACCACGGCGATGACGACCTTGGGCATCATGCGGATCAGGCGCTGCACCTCGAGGATGTGCAGACGTCCCATCGAGGCCTGCGCGGCCGCCGGGTCGACGCCCTCGGGCGGCGCACCCTCGTCACCGACGTACTGGTAGCCGCTGCGCCCCCGGATGCGCTGGTCGCCGCCGGAGCAGAACGCCCAGCCGCCGTCCTTCGGACTCGGGCCGTTGCCGGTCAGCAGGACGACGCCGACGCGGGGGTCCTGGCGGGCGTCGTCGAGCGCCCGGTAGAGCTCGTCGACGGTGCGCGGACGGAAGGCGTTCCGCACCTCGGGCCGGTCGAACGCGACCCGGACGATCCCCTTCGAGACGTGCTTGTGGTACGTGATGTCCGTGAACTGCTCCGCGATCGGAGCCGCGGTCCAGACGTCGGGGTCGAACAGGTCGGAGACGGGAGCAGCCATGCCCCCAACGTACCGCCGCCGGTCAGGCGCCCATGCCGGTCAGGACCTCGGGTGCGACGAACACCAGGATCACGATGAGGATCACCGGGTTGGCGAAGAAGGCCACCACGACTCCGATCGCCCCGTACCACCGGCCGAGGCCACCGACGGCCGCGACGAAGCCGAGCACCGCCGCGATGAGGGTCAGGAAGACCACGACGAAGCAGATCCCGAACGCGAACTCGGTGTCGCCGCCCATGAACACCGCGAAGGCGCTGGCGTCCACCGCGGCGGACACCACGGCGAGGCCGAGGGCGATCTTGCCGACGATCGGGCTGCGGCGCTGACGAACAGCCGTCTGGCGGACGTCGACGGTGTTCTGCTGCATGAGCCGCGCGAACTCGTCGGTGTCGCGACCGGGGCGCTGCGCACGCTGCTGCGGTTCCCGCGCCACCGCGCCTCCCTCGTTCCGGACGGTTCGATCCGGGTCGTGACCAGTGCCGACCTGGGCCGACCGATGCATGCTAATGCCCTGCCCTGGCGGTCCCCTCCGAGGAACCGGCAGGTGCCCTGGGTGCGGTGGGAGGATGGCCGACGTGCTCCCCGACCTCGCCGAACTCACCGCCGACGCGCACGTGGTCGCCCTGCCCATGCGGGTGCGGTTCCGCGGCATCACGACGCGCGAGGCCGTCGTCCTCCGCGGGCCCTCCGGGTGGACCGAGTTCTCGCCGTTCGTCGAGTACGACGACGCCGAGGCCGCCGCGTGGCTCCGTGGTGCGATCGACTTCGGCTGGACCGCGCACGAGGCCGCCGCGGACTCGGTGCCCGTGAACGCCACCGTGCCGGCGATCGCCCCGGACCAGGTCGCCGCACTGCTCGCGCGCTACCCCGGGTGCACCACGGCCAAGGTCAAGGTCGCCGAACCCGGCACGACCATCGACGACGACGTCGCCCGGGTCGCCGAGGTCCGACGGGTGATGGGGCCCGCGGCCGCCGTCCGGGTGGACGCCAACGGGCTCTGGACCGTCGACCAGGCCGCCGAGGCACTCGAACGCCTCGCCCCCTTCCACCTGCAGTACGCCGAGCAGCCCTGCCGGACCGTGCCGGAGCTCGCCGCGCTGCGGTCTCGGATCGACGGCCTCGGCGTACGCATCGCCGCGGACGAGAGCGTCCGCAAGGCCGCGGACCCGCTCGCCGTCGCGCGGGCCGGAGCGGCCGACGTCCTCGTCGTCAAGGCACAACCCCTCGGCGGCGTCACCGCGGCATGCGCCGTCATCGCCGAGGCCGGGTTGCCGTGCGTGGTCTCCAGCGCGCTCGACACCTCGGTGGGACTCGGCATGGGGGCGTTCCTCGCCGCGGCCGCGATGTCCCCGGGCTACGCCGCCGGACTCGGGACGGCCGCGATGTTCGCGTCCGACGTCACCGCGGACCCACTGCTGCCGGTCGGGGGTCGCGTCCCGGTGCGCCGTGCCACGGTGTCGGCGGGCCTGCTGGACCGGAACGCGGCGTCGCCGGCGCGCACGGCGTGGTGGCTCGCGCGCCTCGAGCGGGTACACGCCGTACTGTCCGCCGCGTAGACCCGTCTTCCTGGCCCTGCACGCGACTGGACGACGGACGGGAGGCACGGTGCCAGCTGGCACCGTGCCTCCCGTCCGGTCCTGGTCGCGACCAGGGTCGCGTCAGTGACGCGCGTCGCTCACAGACCCGAGTAGCTGTGCAGGCCCTTGAAGAAGACGTTCACGACCGAGAAGTTGAACATCACGGCAGCGAAGCCGATGAGCGCCAGCCACGACGACCGCGCACCGCGCCAGCCGCGCGTCGCACGGGCGTGGATGTACCCGGCGTAGACGACCCAGATGATGAAGGTCCAGACCTCCTTGGTGTCCCAGCCCCAGTACCGACCCCAGGCACGCTCCGCCCAGACCGCACCGGCGATCAGGGTGAAGGTCCAGAGGACGAAGCCGACGAGCAGGACGCGGTAGGTCAGGACCTCGAGGCGGTCGGCGTCCGGCAGGGTCGCCATGAAGCGGAGCTTGCCCGACGTGGTCCGGCCCTGGCGGTACGTCTGCACGAGCTGCGCCACCGCGAGCCCTGCACCGAGTGCGAAGAACCCGGTGCCGGCGATCGCCACGAAGACGTGGATGACGAGCCAGTACGACTGCAGCGCCGGCTGCAGCGGGACGACGGGGACCCAGTAGTTCACCGTCGCGATGCCGAGCAGGATGATCGTCAGCCCGGTGATGAAGACACCGAGGAACTTCAGGTTCTGCCAGAACTGCACGAGCAGGAAGATGAGCGTGATGAGCGCCGTGCCGGTGAGCGAGAACTCGAACATGTTGCCCCACGGCACCCGGTCGGCCGCGATGCCGCGCAGGACCACGGAGCCGATGTGCAGCACCAGGGCGAGGACCGTCATGGCCATGCCGACGCGCTCGAACTTCGTGCCCCGCCCGGCCGAGCCGCCGGCGTTCGCCGGAGGTGCCGCGACCGGCTCGAGCACGACGGTGCCGCCCCGGACGGTGGCGACGGTCTTCGCCGAGCGGGCCGCGCCCACCGAGGCCGTCGCCGCTGCGTCGTCCGAGTCCGCACCCGTGTTCTTCGCCGCCGCTGTCACCTCGCCGGAGCGTTTCGCCATGTCCAGCGCGAACGAGATGAACGCGATGACGTAGACCGCCATCGCGGAGTACGTCAGCACGACCGAGTAGGTCGCGAGGTTCGTGGTCATGTCGTTCACTGGGGCATCCTAACTCCGAGGTCCGACGTGTGGCGTTGTGCGATGTCCCCGACGGCCCGCTCGAGGTTGGGGTCCTCGCCACGGGCGAGACCCGCGTACTCCAGGTCGTACTCGCCGTTCGCTGCGCCCTTCCGGGGCACGACCTTCACCCACACGCGTCGGCGCGGGACGAAGAGCGACGTGAGCAGCCCGAGGGTGGAGAGCAGCGCGAAGCCGGCGACCCACGCCTGCGACGGGTCGTGGTGCACGTCGAGCGACACGTAGCGCTTGACGCCGTCGAAGGTGATCGACCCCGCACCGTTCGGCAGCTTCTTGGTCTGCCCGGGCTCGAGCGCGATGCTCGCCGTGTCGGACTGGCGGCCGGCGATCTGCGTGAGCCCCTTGGTGTCGAGCGTGTAGACGCTCTGCGGCACGCCGCTGTCGAGCCCGAGGTCACCGGTGTAGACCTGCAGCGTCAGCAGCGGGTTCTGCGTGTCCGGGTAGGCGCTCGTGTACGCGCCGGAAGCGAGCTTCGACGCCGTCGGGTAGAAGAACCCGACCATGCCGAGCTGGTCCGGCAGCGCGTCCGGCACCTTGATGACGCCCGTGGACGTGTAGTTGGCGTCCTCGGGCAGGAACGGCACGACGTCCTGGAACGCCACGTTGCCCTCGCCGTCGCGCACCGTGACGTTCATCGCGTAGCCGTTGCCGAGCAGGTAGACGTTGGTGCCGCCCACGTGCAGCGGGTCGTTCACGCCCAGGCGGCTGGTCGTCGACTCGCCGCCCTTCTCCTTGCTCGTCACGGTCGCCGAGTAGTCGAGCGCCTGGCCGAGCGCGTCGAGGTTGCGCTCCTCGTACTTCGTGACGAACTTGTCGAGCGTCAGGTTGTAGCCCTTGAGGTCGGTCTGCTGGAACCAGCGACCCGGGTTGAACGAGTCGTAGGAGCCGAGGACGTTCGAGAACGTCTGCCCCTCGACCAGCAGCCGCTGGCCGGTGAACCCGAACCCACCGCCGACACCGACGGCCAGCAGGACGCCCACGAGCGCCGCGTGGAACACCAGGTTGCCGGTCTCGCGCAGGTAGCCGCGCTCCGCGCTCACCGAGTCGCCGAAGCGCTCGACGCGGTACCCGGAGCGCTTCAGGATCGCCATCGCGCGCGTCACCGCGTGCTCGCTGGACGGGAGGCCCGTGGCCGCGTCGATCCCGGTGGTGCCGTCGATCATCGCGTCGGGTTGCACCGCCACGGTGCGGAAGCCCGCCAGTCGCGTCAGGCGGACGGGGGTCCGGGGCGGACGGGTCCGCAGCGCCTGCCAGTGGTGCTTCGTGCGCGGCACGATGCAGCCGATCAGGGAGACGAACAACAGCAGGTAGATCGCCGAGAACCACACCGAGGTGTAGGTGTCGAAGACCTGCAGCTTGTCGAGGATCGGGTAGAGCGTGGCGTGGTCGGCCTTGTACTGGACGACGCCGTTCGGGTCGGCGGTGCGCTGCGGCACGAGCGAGCCCGGGATCGCCGCGAGGGCGAGCAGCATGAGCAGGAACAGCGCGGTGCGCATGCTCGTGAGCTGGCGCCAGAAGAACCGGAGGGTACCGACGAAACCGAGCTTCGGCTGGTTGATGCCGGTGTCGCCGGGGCCGGAGCCGTCGACGTGGTCGGACGGTCGCTGCGGGTCCGACGCGGTGTCGGCGCCCGTCGCTTCGGTTTCGGGATCAGACCGCGGGGACAAAGCTCTGGATCACCGCCCCGACGCTCGACATGACGGCCGACCAGATTCCGGTGACCATGAGCAGACCGATGACGATCAGGATCGCTCCTCCGATGATGTTGACGGTGCGCATGTGGCGCTTCACGGCGCGGATCGCACCGGTCGCCCAGCCGGCACCGAGGGCGACGAGGACGAACGGGATGCCGAGGCCCAGGCAGTACGCGACGCCGAGCCACATGCCCTGCCAGGCACTGCCCGACTGCACGCTGAGCAGGTTGATGGCGGCGAGGGTCGGGCCGAGGCACGGGGTCCAGCCGAGGCCGAACACGATGCCGAGCAGCGGGGCGCCGACGAGTCCGGTCGCGGGCGTCCAACTCGGCTTGATGGTGCGCTGCATGAACGTGAACCGGCCGACGAACACCAGCCCCATCGCGATGACGACGACGCCCAGGATCTGCGTGATGAGGTCGCGCCACCGCACGAGCCAGAACCCGAGCGCGCCGAACACCGTCGTGTACGCGACGAAGACCGCCGTGAAGCCGAGGATGAACAGGAGCACACCGAGCACGACCCGCCCACGGCGCTGCCCACCCTCGGCGATCCCACCGACGTACCCGAGGTACCCGGGCACGAGCGGGAGCACGCAGGGCGACAGGAACGAGACGAGCCCCGCGAGCGCCGCCACGGGCAGCGCGACGGCCATCTGGCCGCTGAGGATCGCCTCGGCGAAGGGGTTGGAGGCCACGGGTCAGGAGGCCTTGCCGGCGTCGACTTCGTCGCTGATCAGGGTCTTCAGGATGCTCGTGCCGTCGACGGCACCGAGCACCCGGGCAGCCACGCGGCCCTTGGTGTCGAGGACGATCGTGGCCGGCACGGCGTTCGGGGCGATCTGACCGGACAGGGCGAGCTGCATCGTGCCGGTCTTCTGGTCGAGGACGGTCGGGTAGTCGACGCCGAAGGTGCGCTCGAAGGCTGCTGCGGTCGCTGCCGCGTCGCGGACGTTGACGCCGATGAACGCGACGTCGTCGGCATCGGCGTAGGACTCGTGCACCTCGTTGAGGTACTTCGCCTCGGCGCGGCACGGCGGGCAGCTCGCATACCAGAAGTTCAGGACGACGACCTTGCCCTTGAGGTCCTTCGACGAGACGGTGTCGCCGTCGGAGTCCTTCGCTTCGAAGTCGACCGCGTCGGACCGCTTGTCGGCGGTGACCTCGGTCACCGCGCCGTCGCCGGAGATGTAGTTCTGGGTGGTGCCGTTGCCGTACTGCTTCGCGAGGCCACCGTTGTCCGACGAGCACCCGGACAGGACGAGCGCCGCCGTGACCGCCGTCGCTGCGAGGACCGCGAACCGCTTGCTGTTGACGCTCACACTGCTCCTTCGTCGATGGCGGTCGCGCGCAGCTCCTGCGCGGGATCCGTGTACCCGACCTCGGTGAACCGACCGGTCGACGTGGCGGGTACCCGTTCGACGGTCGTGATGCTCGACAGGTCGCAGCGACGCTTGCGTGGGTCGTGCCAGAGCGACTCCCCCGCGAGTTTCCGGTGGACCGTCCAGATCGGCAGCTGGTGACTGACCAGGACGACGTCGCCGCCGTCCACGCTCTCCCACGCCGTGGTCATCGCGGCGAGCATGCGGTTCGCGATCGACTCGTACGCCTCGCCCCAGCTCGGTCGGAACGGGTTCGCGATCCAGGGCCACTCCGCCGGACGGCCGAGCGAACGCTTCGTGAAGCCCGGGGGCTGCCCCTCGTACCGGTTCGTCGGCTCGATGAGGCGCTCGTCCAGCGTGACGTCGAGCCCGTACGCGGCCGACCACGGTGCCGCGGACTCCTGCGTGCGCTGCAGCGGCGAGGCGACGATCCGGCGCACGTCGACACCGGCGTCCTTCCACGCGGTCGCCGAGGCGAGGGCCATCTGCTTGCCGAGGTCACTCAGTCCGAAGCCCGGGAGCCGCCCGTACAGGACGCGGTCGGGGTTGTGCACCTCGCCGTGCCGGACGAGGTGGAGTCGGGTGGCGGGCATGGGTTCCAGTGTAGGTCGCCCACCGGTGCTCACCGGCCCCACAGCCGATTCACCGGATGCGGAAGCGCTCAGCCGAGCTCGCCCGACAACCGCCCGTGGATGGCCACCGACCCGGTGTTGAGGCCCACCACCTCGACCGTGGACCCGTGCTTGGCGAACCGCTGCTCGACGCCGTCCAGCGCCGCGACCGTCGAGGCGTCGAAGACGTGCGCGTCGGACAGGTCGATGACCACGTGCTCCGGGTCCTCGGCGTAGGAGAACCGCGTGACGAGGTCGTTCGACGACGCGAAGAAGAGGGCGCCGCGCACCCGGTACTGCACGGTGTGCTCGTCGACCGGCTCGCGCACGACGGTGACGACGTGCGCCGCCCGGCGCGCGAAGACCAGCGCCGCGACGACGACCCCGACGAGCACCCCGGTCGCGAGGTTCTCGGTCACGACGACCACCACGACGGTGATCAGCATGACCGCGGTCTCGCCGAGCGGCATCCGCCGCAGGGTGCGCGGGCGGATGCTGTGCCAGTCGAAGGTCGCCACGCACACCATGAGCATCACGGCGGTCAGCGCGGCCATCGGGATCTGGGCGACGAGGTCGTGCAGCACGATCGTCAGGACGAGCACCGACGCACCGGCGACGAAGGTCGATATCCGGGTCCGTGCGCCCGCGGTCTTCACGTTGATGACCGTCTGGCCGATCATCGCGCAGCCACCCGTACCGCCGAAGAACGCCGACGCGATGTTCGCGACGCCCTGCCCCCAGGACTCCCGCCACTTGCTCGAGCCGGTCTCCGTGATGGAGTCGACGAGCTGCGCGGTCAGCAGGGTCTCGATGAGGCCGACGATCGCGACGCCGAACGCGTACGGCGCGACGATCTGCAGCGTCTCGAAGGAGAACGGGGTGACGATGCCGGTGAACCCGGGCAGTGCGGTGGGCAGTTCGCCCTCGTCGCCGACCGTGGGGACGACGACGCTGAAGAGCATGGTGATGCCGGTGATCACGACGACCGCGATGAGCGGCGCCGGGACCGCCTTGGTGAGGAACGGGAAGCCGACGATGATCGCGATGCCCAGGGCTGTGAGCGGCCAGACGACGAACGGGACGTCGGGGCCGAGCAGGTTGGGCAGCTGCGCGGTGAAGATGAGGATCGCCAGCGCGTTGACGAACGCCACGTTGACGCTGCGCGGGATGAAGCGCATCAGGCGCGCGACCCCGAGGAACCCGAGCACGAGCTGGAACACGCCACCGAGCACGATCGCGGGCACGAGGTACTCGATGCCGTGTTCGCGGACGAGCGGCGCGATGACCAGGGCCACCGAACCGGCCGCGGCGGAGACCATCGCCGGACGGCCGCCGACGATCGAGATGACGACGGCGATGATGACGCTCGAGAACAGGCCCACCGCGGGGTCGACCCCGGCGACGACCGAGAACGAGATCGCCTCGGGGATGAGCGCGAGCGCGGTGACGACCCCGGCGAGGAGTTCGCGGGTCAGCATGCGGGGTGAGCGGAGGGCGGTGAGGACGCTCGGGGCCGCCGGCGCGTGTGTGATCACGGACATCGATGGGAACTCTACCCTCACGTGAGGGTAGAGTTGTACACCGTGAGCACCACCGACACCCCGGACACGATGCACATCGGCGAGCTGGCGGACCGTGCCGGCATGTCCCTGCGGACGATCCGCCACTACGACGAGGTCGGGCTGCTCGTGCCGAGCGGCCGCACCACGGGCGGGTTCCGGGTCTACACCGCGCAGGACCTGGACCGGCTGCTCGTGATCCGCCGCATGAAGCCGCTCGGGTTCACGCTCGACGAGATGGCGGACCTGCTGCGGGTCGTCGATGCGCTGGCGGCGAAGGACCCCGACGACGAGCCCGCGCTGGCTGCACGCCTCGACGAGTACCTCGACGACGCCCGGGCCCGGCACGCCAAGCTCGTCGAGCGCGCCGGCATGGCCGAGGAGTTCATCGGCACCCTGGGGTCACTCCGCGCTTCGCTCCCCTGACCGTGCGGCGCCCATCGCCGCGGTGGCCCCCAGGCGCGCGCGCTCGGCGCGGAGCCGCGCGCGCTCGTGATGGGCTGCGTCCCATTCGCGCAAGCGACGCCGGATCTCGTCGTGCTCCCAGATGACACGGCGCGCCTTCCTCGGTCTGAACCGGTACTTCCGCCTGATGCGTTCTCGCCACTCGGCCTCTCGACGCTCCAAGAGCTCGACCACCGGATCACGCTCCGTCACTCCGTGTTCGTCCACGTTGCCTCTCTTCCCGTGATGAGTTCCAACACGATGTTGCCCATCGCCTCGTCGTCGTCCCGAAGAATCTGCATTTCGTACATCGCTTTCGCGCTGGCGCGACCGAGCTCGGCGCGACCGATGTCGTCGGCACACGTCTGGTCCACCGTCCAGACGAAGCGCGACCAAGCTCGGTCCCGCTGCTCGCGCGCGACGTCCCGCGACCCGGCCACGTCGAGAACGTTACGGCCCCGCGTGGCGCCGCCACGGGCCTCCCGGTCGGACCTGTGGACGACGCCGAGCGCAGGCCGCCCTGTGGAGGGGAACACCCTGCGGACCGACGCCGCCGGACGCAGACGGTTAGACTCGACCACCGTGATCGAACGCACCCGCATCGCCGACCTCGCTGCCCTCCCCGACGGCCCCGTCTCCGTGGCCGGATGGGTCGAGACCGTCCGAGACCAGAAGAAGGTGCAGTTCGTCGTCCTCCGCGACGAATCCGGCGCCGTCCAGCTCGTGAACCCCGCCACGCGCGAGGCCGAGGACGGTGACGACGCCGCCCAGGCCGCGCTCGCCACCACCACCGAGATCTCGGCCCTCGCCCACGGCACCTTCATCCACGCCACCGGCACCCTGAAGCACGACGAGCGCGTCAAGCTCGGCGGGCTCGAGGTCAAGGTCGGCACGCTCGAGGTGGTGAGCGCCGCGATCCCGGAGACCCCGATCGCCGACGACTCGTCGCTCGACAAGCGGCTCGACTGGCGCTTCCTCGACCTGCGCAACCGCAAGCAGAACCTCATCTTCCGCATCCAGACGACGCTGGAGCACGCGTTCCGCACCTACTGGGTGGACCGCGACTACATCGAGATCCACACGCCGAAGCTGATGGCGTCGGCGTCCGAGTCGCGCGCCGAACTCTTCCAGCTCGAGTACTTCGAGACGACCGCCTACCTGGCGCAGTCGCCGCAGAACTTCAAGCAGATGGCGCAGCCGGCCGGCTTCGGCGCCGTGTTCGAGATCGCCGACGCGTTCCGCGCGGACCCCTCGTTCACGAGCCGCCACGCGACCGAGTTCACGAGCGTCGACGCCGAGTTCTCGTGGATCGAGTCCCACGAAGACGTCATGGCGATGCACGAAGAGGTCCTGGTCGCCGGCATCACCGCCGTCAAGGAGAAGTACGGCAAGGACATCGAGGAGGTCTTCGGCTTCGAGCTGCAGGTCCCCGCGACGCCGTTCCCCCGCGTGACCCTGGCCGAGGCCCGGAAGATCGTGGCCGACAGCGGACACGACGTCGTCCGCGCCGACGGTGACCTGGACCCCGAGGGCGAGCGCCGCGTCGCCGCCTGGGCGAAGGAGCACCACGGTTCCGAGTTCGTGTTCGTCACCGAGTACGACGCCTCGATCCGGCCGTACTACCACATGCGCAAGCCGGGTGACCCGTCGCTCACGAACAGCTACGACCTCATCTTCAACGGCGCGGAGATCTCCACGGGCGCGCAGCGCGAGCACCGCGTCGACGTGCTCGAGGCGCAGGCCGTCGAGAAGGGCCTCGACCCCGAGGAGCTCGGCTGGTACCTCGACTTCTTCCGCTACGGCGTACCGCCGCACGGTGGGTTCGGCATGGGCCTCGCGCGCGTGCTCATGCTCATGCTGGGTGAGCCGTCCATCCGCGAGGTCACGTACCTCTTCCGTGGACCGACGCGCCTGACCCCGTAGTCGCGTCACGCGTCTCCCCGCGCGAGCGCACTTGGTGAACAGGAATGGTCGCCTCCCGATGTGGGAGGCGACCATTCCTGCTCACGAAGCGCCGCAGCGCACGCAGCGCCGGGGGCGGGACGGGAGGCCCGGCTCAGCTCTGCCAGTCGATGGCAGCCCGCCCCGTGACCAGTCCACGGATCTCGGCTGCGGCGGCCTGGTGGTCCGGGTGCACCTGGTACTCGTCGAGTCCGGCGAGGTCGTCGAACGACGCGACGACGGCGACGTCGCTGTTCTTCTCCGGGTAGGCGACGTTCTCGACGACCTCGAGCGAACGGATCGACCCGATGGTGCCGCTCAGGCCGGTGAGGAGTTCGCGGATCCGGCCGATGGTCGCGGCGCGGTCGAGGTCTTCGCGCAGGGTCCAGGCGACGACGTGGGAGATCATGCGGGGGAACCGGCCTTCTCGAGGGCACGTGCGAGCCGGTCGGCGTCGACGTGCCAGTTGCTGTGGACGCGCCCGTCGACCAGCACGACGGGGATGTCCTCCGCGTACTCCTGGCGGAGGGCGTCGTCGTCGAGGATCGAGCGTTCCTGCAGGGTCACGCCAGGGTGTTCGGCGACGACGCGTTCGACCACGGGCCGTGCGTCGTCGCAGAGGTGGCATCCGGGCTTCGTCAGGAACGTCACTGCGGGCATGGCTCCAGCGTAGCCCGGGAACGCAAAAGCCCCGGCGAACCGGGGCTTCACGTGCAGACCTCTCTCGATCTACTTCTTGTTGCGACGCTGGTGACGCGTCTTGCGAAGGAGCTTGCGGTGCTTCTTCTTCGCCATGCGCTTGCGACGCTTCTTGATGACAGAACCCATGTGGACCTCGCTCGGACTGTGCTGATGTATCGGACACCGGGCCGTCGAGACCGCGGAAAATCAACCCGGCCGAGTCTACCGGAGGGCTGACGCGATGTCGAACGCGCCCGGAACGGACGTGCGTGCGTTCAGCCGACGTCTGCGATGCCACCGCGCAGCACGTCGGCGACGGCTGACTCGGGGACACGGAAGGACCGGCCGAAACGGATGGCGGGGAGCTCACCGGCGTGGACCATGCGGTACACGGTCATCTTCGAGACACGCATCATCTCGGCGACCTCAGCGACGGTGAGGAAGCGCACGTCGTCGAAACTGCCGGTCATGATCCGCCTTCGGTGGCTCGCACGCGATCCGCGCACGGGTTTGGTGTGACCTGTGTGGTCACTGGCAACTGTAGAGGCGCGTGCGACCCAGTGTCCAGGCTCAGTCTTCGTCGCCGCGGCGGGTGAAGCGCTTGCGGCTGCGGTCGACGACACGCTCCCAGCCCTGCTGCGCGCCCGAGATCGCCGCGGTGGCCCGGTAGGACGCCTCGGCCATGACGCGCCCGAGCTCGGTCCCGACCTCGACGGTGGTCTTGCCGGCCGCACCGCTCCGGCGGACGGACACGGGCTGACCGTCGGGGGTCCACGCCGTGGTCGCGGGCATGCCGTCGGCGTCGACCGCCCCGGTGAACGGCAGGACCCAGTCCTCCAGCGACACGAGCGGTTCCGGGTCGAGCCGGTAGAAGCGGTGCTGCCCCTCTTCACGGCTGGTGACGAGTCCGATGTCGCGCAGGACCCGGAGGTGCTTCGACACCGTCGGCTGGCTGACGCCCAGCCGTTCCACCAGCTGCCCGACGCTGAGTTCCCCGCCGGTGACGTCCGATCCGTACGCGGCGAGGAGGGTCCCGAGCAGCTCGCGCCTCGTGGGGTCCGCCACGACGGAGAAGATGTCGGCCATGCGGGCAAGGCTAGCCGGGGCACCACGGATGTACCATGACGAACCGTCCCGGCCCATGTCCTCGGAGGCATACGATGCTCGACCGTACCGAGCCGCTCCCGCGGCACGTGACCGTCACCCGACGACGGGGCGGACGGATCGCGACGGTCCTGCGCTCGTCGCCGTCACGTCTGGCGATCCTGGTGTTCGTCGCCCTCATCTTCGTGTTCACGGCGCTGTTCATGACCCCGTGGGCGGCGGCCGACGGCACCGGCACGCACTTCTCCGACGCGCTGTTCACGGCGGCCTCGGTGGTCTGCGTCACGGGCCTCGCGACCGTCGACATGGCCACGCACTGGTCGGTGTTCGGCAAGGTCCTCGTGGTGATCGGGACGCAGATCGGCGCGGTGGGCGTCCTGACCTTCGCGTCGATCCTCGGGCTCTTCGTGACCCGCAAGCTCGGGCTCCGCGCGAAGCTGATGGCCGCCGGCGACTCGAACCCGCTCCGCACCCACCACGGGGCCGTCCCCGAGGGGCAGGCCGTCCGCCTCGGCGAGGTCGGCACCCTGCTCGCCACGGTCGCGGTGAGCACCCTGTCGATCGAGATCGTCCTCGGCCTGCTGCTGCTGCCGTCCGTGCTGATCGCCGGCATCCCGTTCTGGACCGCGGTCGGCGACTCCTTCTACTACGCCGCCATGGCGTTCACGAACACCGGCTTCTCGCCGAACGCGGACGGCCTCGACCCGTTCGCCCACGACTACTGGTTCCTGACGCTCCTGATGATCGGTGTCGTCGCGGGGTCGATCGGCTTCCCGGTCATCCGCACCCTGACGAAGCAGCTGCGCACCCCGCGCCGGTGGCCCATCCACGTCAAGCTCACGCTGGCCACGAGCGCCGTCCTGCTCGTCGGCGGTGCGATCGTCTACACCGCGCTCGAGGCGTCGAACCCGACGACCTTCGGCGAAGAAGGAGCCGGCCGGACCGCGTTCCAGGCGCTCTTCCTGTCGACGATGACCCGGTCCGGCGGCTTCTCGCTCGTCGACTTCGACCAGCTGAACGGGTCGAGCCTGCTCGTCACCGACATGCTCATGTTCATCGGCGGTGGGTCGGCCTCGACCGCCGGCGGCATCAAGGTCACGACCCTCGCCGTGCTGTTCCTCGCCGCGGTCGCCGAGGCGCGCGGCCGCCAGAGCATGGAGGCGTTCGGCCGCCGGATCCCGAGCGACGTGCTGCGGGTCGCGGTCGCCATCGTGCTCTGGGGCGCGACGATCGTGGCGGTCGCAACCGTGGTGCTCCTGCAGATCACCGACGACTCGCTCGACCGGGTGCTGTTCGAGGTGATCTCGGCGTTCTCGACCAGTGGGCTGTCCTCCGGCGTGTCCGCGAACCTGCCCGAGTCCGGCAAGTACGTCCTGGCCGCCACCATGTTCCTCGGCCGGGTCGGTACAGTGACCATCGCCGCAGCCCTGGCCGCGAGTCAGAGCCGGCAACTGTTCCGCCGTCCCGAGGAGAGGCCGATCGTTGGCTGACCGAACCCGTCCCCCGCACCCGATGGGTGCGATCAGTCACGACGCACCCGTGCTCGTCATCGGCCTCGGCCGGTTCGGCGCCGCCACCGCCGGTCAGCTCGAGCGCCAGGACCGCGAGGTGCTGGTCGTCGACACCGACCCGGGCCTCGTGCAGAAGTGGTCCGACCGGGTCACGCACGCCGTGCAGGCCGACGCGACCGACATCGACGCGCTGCGCCAGATCGGTGCGCAGGACTTCGCGATCGCGGTCGTCGGCACGGGCAGTGACCTGGAGTCGAGCGTGCTGATCACCGCGAACCTGGTCGACCTCGGCATCCCGCAGATCTGGGCGAAGGCCATCAGCCGGTCGCACGGCACGATCCTGTCCCGCATCGGCGCGAACCACGTCGTCTACCCGGAGCGCGAGGCCGGCGAGCGCACGGCGCACCTGGTGTCCGGGCGCATGCTCGACTTCATCGAGTTCGACGACGACTTCGCGGTGGTGAAGATGTTCCCGCCGCGGGCGGTGCGCGGCAAGGACCTCGCGACCACGGTGATCCGCACGCGGTTCGGTCTGACGGTGCTCGGCATCAAGCCGCCGGGCAGCCCGTTCGTGCCGGCGACCCCGGAGAGCATCATCGGCGAGAACGACGTGATCATCGTCTCGGGGTCCGAGACGGACCTGGAGCGATTCGCCGCCTACGAGTAGCGCGCTCGGCGTCGGTCGAGCCTGCCGCGCCGGCCGTGCCTACGACGCCGCGATCTCCTCCGCACGCGCGATCGCCGCGCGCGACGCGCGCAGGAACGTGTCGGCCAGGTCGGCGTCCTGCAGCACCGCGACGGCCCGCTCGGTGGTGCCCTTCGGGCTCGTGACGGCGCGCCGCAGGTCGGCGGGTCCGCGATCCGACCGGTCGAGCAGCTCGACGGCGCCCCGGAGCGTGCCCTGCACCATCGTGGCTGCCTGGTCCGGGGTGAAGCCGATCGCCTCGGCGGCGCGCTGCCACTCCTCGACGAGCAGGAAGACGTAGGCGGGGCCGGAGCCGGACACCGCCGACAGGGCGTCGAGCTGCGCCTCGGGCACCTCGATCACCCGTCCCGACGCCGTGAACACCGACGACGCGAGCGCGACGGCATCGGCGTCCGCCGAGGCCCCGGCGCTGATCCCCGTGACGCCGTGGCCGACGCCGATCGGCGTGTTCGGCAGCGCACGGACGACGCGGACCCCGTCCGGCACCCGCGACTCCATGCTCGCGGTGGTGGTGCCGACCGCGACGCTGACCAGCACCGCGCCGGGCTCCAGCTCGGCGGCGACCTCGTCGAGCAGGTCCGCGATCATGTACGGCTTCACGCCGACGACGACGAGTGCCGCACCACGGACGGCCGCGCGGTTCGCGCCGGGGTCGGTGTCGCTCGCGGTGGCGTCGAGCCCGCGCTCGCGGTGGGCGGCCGCCGACGCCTCGGACTTCGTCGTGAGGGTCACGGTTGCCGGGTCGAGTCCGGCGGCGAGCAGGCCGTCGAGGACCGAGCCGGACATGGAGCCGACGCCGAGCAGGGCGGTACGGGGCAGGTCGATCGTCATGCTCCCGACCCTACCGACCGGCCTCGCCTAGGATCGTCTTCCAGATCCGGAGAAGGGGACAGCTGTGAGCGCTTCAGGAGGCACGAAGGCGATCCTCGCCGCACTCGGTGCGAACGTCGGCATCGCGATCGTGAAGTTCGTCGCGGCGGCGATCAGCGGGTCCGCGTCGATGCTGGCCGAGGGCGTGCACTCCCTGGCCGACTCCGCGAACCAGCTCCTCCTGCTGCTCGGCGGACGCCGGGCACGCCGTGCCGCCGACGAGGAACACCCGTTCGGCTACGGCCGCGAGCGCTACGTGTACGCCTTCGTCGTCTCGATCATCCTGTTCTCCGTCGGCGGCGTCTTCTCGCTCTACGAGGGCATCGAGAAGCTCACCCACCCACATCCGCTCGAGAACTGGTGGCTGCCGCTCCTCGTGCTCGTCATCGCGATCGGGCTCGAGGGCTTCTCGCTCCGCACCGCCCTGAAGGAGGCCCGGCCGCAGAAGGGCTCCCAGAGCTGGGTCCAGTTCGTCCGCCGCGCCAAGGCGCCGGAACTCCCCGTCGTCATGCTCGAGGACACCGCGGCACTGCTCGGCCTGGTGTTCGCACTCTTCGGCGTCGGACTGACCGCGATCACCGGCAACGGGGTGTTCGACGCGATCGGCACGATCTTCATCGCCGCCCTGCTCATCGCCGTCGCGGTCGTCCTGGGCATCGAGACGAAGAGCCTGCTCGTCGGCGAGGGTGCGACCGCCGCCGACGTCGAGCGGATCAAGCACGCGGTGCTCGACGGCCCGGAGGTCGACTCGATCATCCACATCAAGACCCTGTACCTGGGCCCGGACGAGCTGATGGTCGGCGTGAAGGTCGCCGTCGACGGCGACCGCCGCCTGGGGGACGTCGCCGCGGGCATCGACACGGTCGAGCAGCGGGTGCGCTCCGCGGTGCCGATCGCCCGGGTCATCTACGTCGAGCCCGACGTGCTCCGCACCGGTCCGCGCCCGCCGACCGAGGCGATCGTCATCCTCGCCGCTGACTGAAGAACGCGTCGAGCAGCGCGGCGCACTCGCGTTCGAGCACGCCGCCGACGACCTCGGAGCGGTGCGGCAGCCGGCGGTCCCTGGCGATGTCGTAGACGCTGCCGGTCGCGCCCGCCTTCGGGTCCCACGCGCCGAACACGACCCGCGGCACGCGCGCGGCCAGGATCGCCCCGGCGCACATCGGGCACGGCTCGAGCGTCACGACGAGCGTGTGCTCGTCGAGGTGCCAGTCCCCCGTGACCGCGGCGGCCGCGCGGAGCGCGAGCACCTCGGCGTGGGCGGTCGGGTCCTGCAGCGCCTCGCGCTCGTTCCGGCCGACGGCGACGACCACGCCGTCGCGGTCGAGCACCACCGCCCCCACGGGCACGTCGCCGGTCGCCAGGCAGGCCCGGGCCTCGTCGAGCGCGCGCTCCATCGCCGGGACGAACGGGCGGGCAGCGGGCGCTTCCACGGGACCTCCAGGTGGTCGGCAGCACGGTAGGCTCGACCCTATGCGAGTCCACGTCGCCGACCACCCGCTCATCACCCACAAGCTCTCGGTGCTCCGCGACCGGACCACACCCTCCCCCACGTTCCGCGCCCTGACCGAAGAGCTCGTCACGCTCCTCGCGTACGAGGCCACGCGGAACGTCCGGGTCACCGCGACGCCCATCGACACCCCCGTGGCGCACACCATGGGCGTCTCGATCGCCAAGCCGCGTCCGCTCGTCGTCCCGATCCTGCGTGCCGGCCTCGGCATGCTCGAGGGGATGGTCAAGCTCGTACCGACGGCCGAGGTCGGGTTCCTCGGCATGGCCCGCAACGAGGAGACGCTCGAGCCGCAGACCTACGCCGAGCGCCTGCCCGACGACCTGTCCGGCCGACAGTGCTTCGTGCTCGACCCGATGCTGGCCACCGGCGGCACCCTCGCCGCCGCCATCGACTTCCTGTTCGCCCGCGGCGCCGAGGAGATCACCTGCGTGTGCATCCTCGGTGCGCCGGAGGGGCTCGCCATGGTCGAAGAGGCCGTCGGCGACCGCAACGTCTCGATCGTCCTCGGTGCCCTCGACGAGAAGCTCGACGAGAACGGGTACATCGTGCCCGGTCTCGGCGACGCCGGCGACCGCCTCTACGGTCTGGCCGAGTAGGCAGTCGACGTCACCGACGATCGACGGGAGGCCCGTGGCGACACCGCCACGGGCCTCCCGTCGTCCGTGAGCCCGGTCCACCGCCACCGGTGCGCGGAACGCACCGTCTGCCCGGACGGTTGACACCGCCTTGGTATACCGCCGATACTCGTCCCATGACTGCAACCGTGTCCACCCGCGTCCTCTCCGAGGTCCAGGGGACTGCCGGCATGATGATGCCGGTCGCCGTCATGCGTTGTCGAATGTGTGCCTGATCGGCACCCGTTCCAGCCGGATCCCCCGCGACACCACCCCGGTCGCGAGCGTGTGATCCCCGGGTGACGGACACCGTCGGCGACGCGCACCACGTCACGAGGTCTGTCTCCCGTTCCCCCGGGTCCGCCCCGGTCCGCAGCAGGACCGCAGGGCACATCGGCATCCAGCCGTACCCGGGTCGACGCATTCGACACCGCCGCCAGCGCCACACGCGCACCGGCCACATCGCCCGGAGAACCACCATGTCGCTCACCATCGCCCAGCCCCGCACCGCGCTCCGCACCGCCGCTCCGGCGCCGACCGACCTCGGGACGGTCACCCCGATCCGTCCGCGTCCCGCGACACCGGCCACGACCGGGCAGACCAGCGTGCCGACCAGCCCGGTCGTCGCACCGCCGCGCAACCGCTCCCTGCCCGAGGGCACCGAGGCCCGTGGCTTCGCGCTCTACGTCGGGATCGACGAGGCGAAGGCGGCAGCGGCCGGCACGACGCTCGCAGCCGTCGTCGAGCAGCTGAAGGCACTGACCGCGCAGCTGGTGCCGAGCTCGGAGACCTACGCGGCCGTCGCCGTCGCCGCGGAGCAGTCCGGCGGCCGTGACGTCGACGTCGTCCGACTGGCCCTGCAGGACCGGTCCGCGGTCGCCGCCCGCAAGCAGGCCGAGAAGCCCGAGCCGGAGGAGACCGGGGTCGTCATCGACATCTCCCGCAAGCGCGTCACACTCGACGGCGAAGCAGCTCCCCTGACCTACAAGGAGTTCGAACTCCTGCAGTTCCTGGTGCTGCGCGAGGGCGAGACGGTGGACCGCTCGGCCATCATCGACGGCCTGTGGTCGGACGGCGAGGACGAGACCCCGAACGAGCGCACCATCGACGTGCACGTGCGTCGTCTCCGCTCCAAGCTCGGCGCGTTCGAGGAGATCGTCCGCACCGTCCGCGGCGTCGGGTACCGGTTCGACCGGCACGCCGACGTGGCCGTGCGGTACGCCTCGACGCCGTCGCCCGACCTCTTCTGATCCTGATCGGTCGCTCTTGGTGAACTCGCAGCGAACGACGCACGGGGAGGCTAGCGCGCCGTTACCGCTTCGTTATACAGTCGGTCGTGCAGACGGTGTTTGCTGTGGCACCGCCTGCGGAATGTGATTGCAGGAAACTCTTGGTGCAAGGGAGAGGGCCGGTCGCTCGGAAGAGCGGCCGGCCCTCGTGCATGTCCGAGCGCATGCATGTCGAACCCGCGCCTGTCGGGGGCCGTCGGTAGTGTGGACGGACCGTCCGACCAGAGGGAGCGCCATCGTGAGCGAGTCACGCCGCAGCGAGAAGGCGACCGCCGTCGCTGCCTGGGAATCACTGTTCCGCGCCCAGGTCACCGTGATGCGGAGCCTCAACGCGGACTTCCCCGGCGGCGAGATCTCCTTCAACGAGTACGACGTCTGCTTCAACCTGTCGACGCAACCCGGCCGACGCTGCCGCATGCGTGACCTCACCGGCCACCTGCTCCTCACCCAGCCGAGCGTGAGCCGTCTGGTCGATCGCCTGCTCGCCCGCGGGATTGTCGAGAAGCAGCCGGATCCGTCCGATGCCCGCGGAGTGATCGTGGCACTCACCCCGCACGGGTTCGACGTCTACCGCCAGGTGGCCGTGCAGCACGCGGCGAGCATCGCGCAGCAGGTCGGCGCCGGACTGTCCGACGCCGAACTCCGCACCCTCACCGAGCTCTGCACGAAGCTTCGCCTCGCGGTCGGCACCGCACCGGGCCGACGATCCGTCACGCGGTCGGTCTCCGAGTCGGACCCGGCACCGGTGTGAGCGGCGCACTGGTCTGGCTCCGCGACGACCTGCGGCTGGCCGACAACCCCGCGCTGCGTGCCGCGATCGACCACGGTGGCGACGTCACGGTGGCCTACGTCCTCGACGACGAATCCCCCGGCATCCGTCCCGCGGGCGCGGCGAGCCGCTGGTGGCTCCACCACTCGCTCACCGCCCTGGACGGCGAACTCCGTGACCGCGACTCGCGGCTGGTGCTGCGACGGGGTGCGGCCGCCGCGGTGATCGACGCCCTCGTCGCCGACACCGGTGCCGACGCCGTGTTCTGGAACCGTCGGTACGGTCCGGCCGAGCGCGAGGTCGACGCCGGCATCAAGAGCGCCCTGCACGACCGCGGCATCGAGGCCCACAGCTTCGCGGCGAGCCTGCTCTGGGAGCCGTGGACCGTCCGCACCGGACAGGGCGAGCCGTACAAGGTGTTCACCCCGTTCTGGCGTGCTGCCCAGGCAATGCCGGAACCACGGCACCCGCTCCCGAAGCCCCGCGACCTGCCCGCTCCGGCGCGGGTCGCGAGCGACGACCTGAGCCAGTGGGACCTCCTGCCGACCCGTCCCGACTGGGCCGGCGGACTCCGCGGCGCCTGGGAGCCCGGCGAGCACAGCGCACACAAGCGGCTCGAGCACTTCGTCACCCACGCGCTCGAGGACTACGACCAGCGCGACGAACCCGCCATGGCCGCCACGAGCGACCTGTCCCCGCACCTGCGCTGGGGCGAGGTCAGCCCGTACCAGGTGTGGCACCGGCTGCACGGAGCGCTCGAGCCCGAGCAACGCCAGAACGCCTCCGCCTTCCTGCGACAGCTGGCGTGGCGCGAGTTCAACTGGAACGAGTACTTCCACTGCGAGGACATCACGACGGTGAACGTGCGTCGCGAGTTCGACGCGTTCCCGTGGCGGGACGCCCCGGCGGCCGAGGTCGACCGGTGGCGCACCGGGACGACCGGGTTCGACCTCGTCGACGCCGGCATGCGCGAGTTGTGGCACTCCGGCGCCATGCACAACCGCGTCCGGTTGGCGACCGCGAGCTTCCTCGTCAAGAACCTGCTCGTCGACTGGCGCGTGGGCGAGCAGTGGTTCTGGGACACCCTCGTCGACGCCGACTCCGCCAACAACGCCGCGAACTGGCAGTGGGTCGCCGGGTCGGGCTTCGACGCGGCGCCGTACTTCCGGGTGTTCAACCCCGACCGGCAGCTCGAGCGCTTCGACCCGCACCGCGAGTACGTGCACCGGTGGGTGCCGTCGGAGGAACTCCGGCCCGAGCCGATGGTCGACCTCAAGGTGACCCGGCAGCGCGCCCTCGACGCCTACGCCGAGATGCGCCGGTCATGAGCCCGTGGGACACCGCCGTCACGCAGGTCGACGCGCTCTTCCGTGACCGTGTCGACCGGGGCGTCGCACCGAGCAGTGCGTGGGGCGTCTTCGACCGGACGGGCCTCGTCGCCTCCGGGGGCCACGGCGATCGCGGCGACGGGCAGCGGCCGGACGCCGACACCGTCTACCGGATCGCGTCGTGCACCAAGAGCGTCACCGCGGCGACGCTGCTGACGCTGGTGTCCGACGGTCGGCTCGACCTCGACGCGCCGATCACCGCGTTCATCCCGGCGTTCGGCGCCGTGCCCCTGCCCACGCCGGACTCCCCCGTGCCGACCGTGCGGATGCTGCTGACCATGTCGGCCGGCTTCCCCACCGACGACCCCTGGGCGGACCGGCAGGAGTCGATCGGCGACACCGAGCTCGACGACGTCCTGCGCCGCGGGCTGTTGTTCGACTCCGTGCCCGGCACCCGGTTCGCGTACTCGAACCTCGGCTACGCCCTGCTCGGGCGGGTCGTCGCCGTCGTCACCGGCCGTCCGTTCACCGAGGCGGCACGCGACACCGTGCTCCGTCCGCTCGGTCTCGACCACACGGTGTTCAGCGCGGCAGAGGCGCTGGGACCGGTCGTCACCGGGTTCCGCCCGCACGAAGGCGACTGGGAGCCCCTGCCGATGACCGGCCCGGGGGCGTTCTCGTCGATCGGTGGCCTGTTCTCCACCGTCCGCGACCTCGCACGGTGGGCGACGCACCTCCGGTCGGCGTCCTCCGATGCTCCGGAACCCGGCCCGGTCTCCCCCGCGGACCGCCGTCTCATGCAGCAGGCGATGCGGGTCGTGCCGTCGTCCGTCATCCCCGGCTCGACACGCGCCACGGCGTACGGCTTCGGGCTGTTCGTCGAGCAGGACGCCCGGTTCGGCGAACTCGTCTCGCACTCCGGCGGCTACCCGGGGTTCTCGGCGCACATGCGCTGGTCCGCCCAGACCGGGCTCGGCGTCGTCGCGTTCGAGAACGCCACGCAGGCGAAGGTCTCCGCCGCAGCCCAGCAGGCGCACGACCTCCTGCTGGATGCAGCGCCTCCGGCGGCGTCCGACGGGCACGCCGACACGACGACCGGACCGGTCCGCCGCCCCGGCGCCGAGCTGACCATCCGCGCGACGCGAGCGGCGCAGGCTGCCGTGACGGGCCTCCTGACCGACTGGCAGGACGCCGTGGCGGACGCGGTCTGCACGCCGAACGTGGCGATGGACGTCCCCTACGACCGTCGCCGTCGTGCGATCGCCGCGGCGGTGGCCGAGGTGGGCGCTGACCTGACCGCCACTCCCGTCGCCGAGGAGTCGTCGACGCCGTCGCACCTCCGGTGGTGGCTGCCCGGCACCTGCGGGCGCTTGCGCGTCGAGATCCGGCTCGCCCCCGCCGCGGCCGGACGCGTCCAGACCCTCACCGTCGTGGCGGAGCCCGCCGAGCACTGACGTGGTGGAGCGCACGCGAGAAGCCGGCCAGGTCCGCGCCGCGCTCCTTCCTCGTCACACCGGAGGGCGACCACCCACGAACCCGAGTGCTCGGGCCGCGACGCGGGTGCCCTCACGTGCAGCCGCTCCGACCCGCACGGGATCCGTCGCCCACGCCCGCACGAAGCCCGCGGCGAACGCGTCACCGGCGCCGACGGTGTCGACGACCGTGGCCGGCGTCGCGGGGACGCGGTGGACGCTCCGTCCGCGTCGCCCCACCAGCACGCCGTCGGCGCCCACCGTGACCACCACGAGCGGTACGTGCTCGGTCAGTCGCCGCACTGCGTCGTCGAGGTCGGTCGTGCCCGTCAGTTCGAGGGCCTCCTGCCCGCCGGGGAAGAGGACGTCGACGCCGACGAGGGCCTCGAGGAAGGCGGGGGCACCGACCGACCGGACGATCGCTGCCGAGGACGGGTCGAGCGACACCCGGGCCGACCCGAGCCGAGCACGGGCGACCAGGGACGCGATACGGTCGGCGCCGCCTCCGAGCATGGCGTGCCCGGTCAGGTGCACGATGTCCGCGCGTCGGGCCACGGCCTCGGGGACGTCCGCGGCGGTGAGCTTCCCGCTCGCGGCAGGGTCGGACATCGCCGTGCGGCCGCTGTCGTTGCGCACCGACACCACGACCCCGGTCGAGGTCATCGCGTCGTACCGCAGGTGCGGACGGACACCGGCGTCCTCCAGCGACCGCTCGTGGCGGTAGACGTCGTCGACGCCGACCCGCGCGACCAGGTCGACATCGGCACCGAGCCAGCCGAGCCAGGCGGCGGTGTTGCCGGCAGCACCGGTCGGTCGGTGACGGATGACGGCGGCGGGATCGTGGACGCCGATGGTGTGCGCGGTCGTCTGCACGAGCACGCCGTCCAGGACGTCGCCGACGACCAGGAAGCGTTTTCCGGCTCCCCGACGGCGCCCCGCGACCACCCGTCCGGCACGGGTCCCCTCGGGCTGCGACACGGGCACGGAGCCCTCTTGCGGCATGGACATCTGCCCCAGTGTACGGGGAACCGAGTATTGCTCCGTTTTCGGGCCGGTACAGGCGGTCGCAGCAGGTGACTCCCCCACCAAGCGACCGGTAACATACTCCATGACACCGGGCGGTCGATCGCATGACCGCCGCCGCCGATCCGACGGAGAAGCCATGCCCCGGAAGCCCGACCCGACACTCAAGCCGGCGATCCTCGAGAAGGTCACCCTGCACCTGCTCGACACCAAGCTCGAGGACGTCTCGGTGCGCAGCCTCGGTCGTGTCCTGGGCACGAGCGCCTACCCGATCGTCTACCACTTCGGCTCACGTGACGCGCTCATCGACTCGGTCGTCGAGCACCTGGCCGACACGGTCTGCCGCGCCGTGCTCGATCCCGGCGCGGACCGCGCCGCGCTCGGTGACTACCTCGTCACCACCTTCGGCGGGCTCGGCGACCCGCACCGAGCCCTCGCCGCGCGGCTCACCTTCGAACTCGGTTCGGTCGAGGCGTTGGACGGCCGCACCCGACAACGCGGTCTGCACCGAGACCGCGTCGCCGCGGTCGCCGCGTGGTGCCTCGCGCACGGCTACGACGCCGCGGCAGCCGACCGCGCCGCGCACGACGCCGTCATGGCCGCGCGCGGTGCGCAGTGGAGTGCGATCGTCGACCGGGAGCGCACCGACGCCGACGCCGTACTCCGCGCGATCGCCGACCGGCTCGCCGCGGGCGCGGCCGCCCCCGCGGCCTGATCCACGAACGGGAGGCACGGTGCCAGCTGGCACCGTGCCTCCCGTTCGTCCGTCGGTCGCGTCACGCGACCCGCGGTCGGTGGGTCAGAGCGTCACGAACGACTGCGACTTCGCGTTGGCGAAGCGCGCCGCGACGTTCTCCCAGTCGACGATGTTCCAGACGGCCTTGACGTAGTCCGCCTTGACGTTGAGGTAGTCGAGGTAGAAGGCGTGCTCCCACATGTCGAGCAGGAAGATCGGCACGAGACCGAACGGCACGTTGGCCTGCTGGTCGAACAGCTGGAACGTGGTCAGCTTCTGGCCGACGGTGTCCCAGGCCAGGACGGCCCAGCCGGAGCCCTGGATGCCGTTCGCGACAGCGGCGAACTGCGCCTTGAAGGTGTCGAACGAGCCGAAGAACTCGTCGATCGCCGCGGCGAGCTCGCCCTCGGGGACCTTGGTGTCCGGGCCGAGGTTGGTCCAGAAGATCGAGTGGTTGACGTGGCCACCGAGGTGGAACGCCAGGTCCTTCTCGAGCTTGTTGATCGCACCGAAGTTGCCCGACTCGCGCGCTTCACCGAGCTGCTGCAGCGCGGTGTTCGCTCCGGTCACGTAGGCCTGGTGGTGCTTGTCGTGGTGCAGCTGCATGATCTTGCCGCTGATGTGCGGCTCGAGTGCGGCGTAGTCGTACGGCAGCTCCGGCAGGGTGTACTCAGCCATGTGAGGTCCTTTCGATCAGTGGGTTGCGGATGGGATTCCGCGGCTCACGAGAGCCGGGAACGATCGGTGAGGGAGTGGAATTCCCGGTTGTGGTAGACCAGCGGCTCGCCGTGCTCGAGGCCGACGACGATGTCGAGGACCTCGGCGACGACGACGGTCGAGCTGCCGATCGGGGTCGTGGAGAGCGGACGGCACCGGAGCGCGCTGGCGGCGCTGGGCAGGTAGCGGTCGCCCGAGGGCAGGGTGCCCCAGATCGGGTCGTCGGCTGTGGGGCTGCCGGTCGAGGCGAAGCGTCGCGCGAGTGCGACGCTCAGCGAGTCGACCAGGTGGACGACGAAGACCGGCGCGCCGAGCACGACCCCGGCGGACCCGGAGTTCGTGGAGAGCGAGAACACGAGCACCGGCGGGTCGACCGCCACACTCGCGACGCTCGAGGCGGTGAGTCCGGTCGGACCGTCGGGCCCCTCGGCGGTGATGACGGCGACGCCGGCCGGGTGCCCGCGGAACGCGGACTTGTACGCTTCGGCGATGTTCGCCGGGGCTTCGTCGGGCATGGTGTTCGTCGTCGTTCCTTCGCGCGGGGTGTGCCGTCACTCGGCGGCCATGTCCCAACGTATGACCTGAACCATGGTTGAGGTCAACGATTCACAGGTTCGACCGCTCCCGGGCGCGCCGCAGCGATGACTTCGTGAGCGGAAATGGTCGGGTCTCGTGGCGCGACCCGACCATTTCTGCTCACGATGCGGCGCGCGCCAGCGGCGCGCGTCAGCGACGCTTGAGCATGACGACGGCGCCCGCGGCGGCGATCACCATGAGCACCGCAGCGACGCCAGCCGTGATCGTCACGCCGGAGTCGAACGCCGCCCGCGCCGATTCGAGCAGGGCCTGACCGGTGCCGCCGCCGAGGGACGACGCGGCGGACACCGCACCGCCGAGCGTCTCCTGGGCAGCAGTGTGCGCGGTCGAGCTCAGTCCACCCGGCACCACGACGTGCGCCCGGTAGGTGCTCGCCAGGATCGTGCCGAGGACAGCCGTGCCGAGCACCGCGCCGATCTCGTACGCCGTCTCGGACATCGCGGACGCCGCACCGGCCTTGTCCGCCGGGGCGGTCGAGATGATGAGGTCGTTCGTGACGGTCTCGGACGCGCCGATCCCGATGCCGAGCAGCACGAACGCGAACGCCAGCGCCACGATCGACGCATGATGTCCGAGGATCGCCACCAGGGCGTACGCGGCCGCCGAGAACAGCAGCGAGACCGACACGACCCAGCGCGGCGCGACGCGGGCGACGACCGGCACCACCGCGAGGCCCGCGACGATCGTGAGCACCGAGCCGGGGATGAGCACGACGCCCGAGGCGAACGGGTCGAGCCCCGCCACGAGCTGCAGGTGCTGCGCGATGAAGAACAGGAAGCCGGTCAGCGAGAACATCGCCATCAGGTTCATGAGCACACTGCCGGTGAACGCTGTGCTGCGGAACAGGCGCAGGTCGAGCATCGGCGTGCGCGACCGCAGCTGCCGGCGGACGAACGCGATGCCGCAGACGACCCCGACGGCGAGCATCGCGACGGCGAACCCGCGCTCCTCCGGGTGCACGAACGACTTGATCGCCCAGGCGATCGGCGCCAGCGCCCCGAGGGACAGGAACATGCTCGGCACGTCCACGGGCCCGGGCATCGGGTCGCGCGACTCCGGCACGCAGAACGGGACGCCGACGAGCATGAGCACGAGGATCGGCACCGCGACCAGGAAGACGCTGCCCCAGTGGAAGTGCGCGAGCAACGTGCCACCGACGAGCGGACCGAGGGCGTTGCCGGCCGCGAACATGGTCGACCAGACGGCCAGCGCCATCCGCCGCTCCCCCGCGTCGACGAAGACGTTGCGGATGATCGAGAGCGTCGCGGGCATGAGCATCGCCCCGAAGACCCCCATCGCGATCCGGGCAGCGACGAGCATCCAGGCGTCGGTCGCGAAGGCCGCGGCGACGGAGAACAGCGCGAAGCCGGTGGCCCCGATCACGAGGATCCGACGCCGGCCGATGCGGTCACCGATGCTGCCCATCACGACGAGCAGCCCGGCCAGGACGAGCGGGTACGCGTCGACGATCCAGAGCTGCGTGGTGGCGTCCGGGTTGAGCGCACGACTGATCGACGGCAGTGCGAAGCTCAGCACGGTGTTGTCCACCGAGATGAGCAGGACCGGCAGCATCAGCACGGCGAGCGCGAGGAACCGTCGAGCGCGGCTGCCGGTGACGCGGGTGGCGATGGGGCTGGTGAGCAGTGCGGACACGGCGGACTCCTGGGACTTCGAGCCGGACCTGGTCGACGGCGGGCGGTGCGTGGGGCAGACGAGACGGGACGCGGGATGGACACGCGCCCCGTCAGGACTCCGTCAGTGTACCGTCTGGACGGTGATGGTTGCAAATGCAACCAACAGACTGACGGGAGGCCCGTGGCGGGCTCGCCACGCGCCTCCCGTCCGACGGTTGGTCCCGCCCAGAGCGACCGGCTGGAGCGGCGGCACGACCTGCGTCCGGTGCCGGGGTGCCGGTGCCGGGGTTCCACAACACGCCGT
>NZ_JANZKM010000029.1:0-39858 GCF_025642935.1 Curtobacterium sp. RIT-PI-V | reverse complement strand
CGCCCTGCCCCAAGTCGATTGGAATCCGTTCGGACGAGTTTCGCCGACGGCTGTCTGTCCTACGCTCGGTCCATGCAGGGGATCACGATCCGACCGACGACCGAGGCTGACTGGGAAGCCGTCCGAGCGCTCCGCCTGGAGATGCTCCAGGACACCCCGATGGCTTACGCGGAGCACTTGGCGGATGCCGAGCAGCTCGACGAGACCGAGTGGCGTGCGCGGGGTCGCCGGGGTCAGGACGCCGGCGGGACCGCGCTCGTGGCGATCGACGCCGACGGCCGCTGGGTCGGTGCGATGGGGTCGTTCATCCCGGACGCCGCTGCCGGGCCGTTGCTGGTCGGGGTGTACGTCGCGCCGTCGCACCGCGGCCGTGCGGCCGGCGTGACCGATGCGCTGCTCGACGCGATCGAGGCGTGGGCTTCGGGCCACGGGACCACGCTCCGTCTCCACGTGCACGAGCGCAACCTGCGGGCGCAGGCCTTCTACTCGCGACGTGGGTACGAGCTGACCGGGGTGAGCGAGCCGTACGTCCTCGCGCTCGACGAGCGGGAGCTCGAGATGATCCGCCGACTCGACGAGGTCTCCGCGTGACCGGCGGAGGGGTGCGGTGGCTGCTGCTCGACGTCGGTGGCGTGCTCGAGATGGTCGACGACGCGGCATGGCCGGGGCAGTTCCGCACGAGGTGGGCGGCTGCGTTCGGCTTGACGGACGAGGAGTTCTCCTCGCGGTTGTCGGACGCTGACCTGCCCGACGCTGCGCGACGGACCGGGGTCGACGACGAGTACTGGGGGAAGATCGGCGCCGCACTCGGCGCCTCGGCCGAGGTGCTCGCGTCGATGCGAGCCGACTTCTGGGACGCGTACTGCGGCTCCTTGAACGAGCCGCTCTTCGACTTCGTCGCCGGTCTGCGCGGGACGGTCGGGCTCGCGATCCTGTCCAACTCGGGCGATGGCGCCCGTCAGGAGGAGGAGCGACGGTTCGGGTTCTCAGCCGTGTTCGACCCGATCTGCTACAGCCACGAGATCGGGGTCACGAAGCCGGAGCCAGAGGCCTTCCGGATCGCACTCGACCAGCTCGCTACCGCGCCCGAGGACGTCCTCTTCGTCGACGACGTGCCGGAGAACATCGAGGCTGCACGGGCGATGGGGATCCGGGCGCACCTGCACGTCGAGACTGCGGACACGATCGCAGCGATCCGCGCGGCGATGCCGGAGGATCGGGAGCAGTGACGGAGCCGGTGCGCGGCATCGTCTTCTTCGACGTCGACGGGACGCTCGTGTCGACCGGTTCGAGCAGCAGTCATCTCGCGGAGCGATTCGGGCACCGGGACGCGCTGGACGAGGCCGAGCGTCGGTACGCCGACGGCTCGCTCACGAATCGACAGGTGAGCGAGATCGATGCCGCGGGCTGGCGCGGCGCATCGACGACGACCGTGGACCGCTGGCTCGACGACCTACCGGTGCTCCCCGGTGTGGAGCTCGTGGTGGCGTGGTGCCGCACGCACCAGGTCGTCCCCGTGTTGGCGTCGCTCGCGTGGCAGCCGGTCACTCGGTCGCTCGCGCGGCGGTTCGGATTCGTCGCGCACGGCGGACCGCGGGTCGGGGTCACGGGTGGCACCTACGACGGGGCGGTGGCGGAGCACTTCGACGAGTTCGACAAGCGAGACCGTGCGCTCCGGTACGCGCTGGCCCGTGGCGTGCCGATCGAGCGGGGCTGTGCGATCGGGGACAGTCGGTCGGACATCCCACTCTTCGAGGTGGTCCCCGCGGCGCTGGCTCTCAATGCGACCGGAGCGGCCAGGGCGGCAGCATCGACCGCGATCGACACGGCGGACCTGTCGGACGTCGTGCCGTGGCTCGAGGGGTGGCTGAACAGTCTGGGCGGACCCGGCTCAGCGAGTGGGTGACCCGGCCTCCGTCGTGAGCGATTCCACCCAGCCCTGCGCCGCGCGGAGCAGGTCGTCACGTGACGCGCCGTCGAAGGCGCTGAGGCGCAGGAAGTGCTGCGTGATCGTGATGCCGAGGATGCCGCTCACGGTCAGCAACGCCCGCAGCCGGGCGTCGTCGCCGTCCAGTGAGCGCGCCAGGTTCTCGACCCGCTCGTCGAGGTAGCCACGCATGGTGTCCGCCGCCTCGGGCACCGTCAGCATCGACCGGACGAGCGCGGCCGTCTCGGCGGGGAGCGCGTCGAACCGGATGCCCAGGACGTCGAGCAGGTGGTCGGCGGCCGCGCGCTCGCTCCCACCGTCCGACGTGGTCGGCAGCTGCACGGCGGTCGCGAACAGCGCTGCCTTCGACCCGAAGTGCTGCATGACGAGCGACGGATCGATGCCGGCAGCTGCGGCGATGCTCCGGATCGTCGTGCCCTCGTACCCGTTCGCACCGAACTGCTGCCGAGCGGCTGCGCGGATGCGCTCGGCGGTCTGTGCGCGTTTCGCGTCGCGTGAGGTCTCGGCCATGCGTCTGACTCTACGGCGTTGAGCGAGGTGTACGGTTCACTCAACGCCGATGAGTGAACGCGTCGGTGTGAGACCTGACGGAGGAACCCCGATGACCCTGATCGCGATCGAAGAGCACTGGAACCACCCGGCCCTGACGGACGCCGTCAACGCCCTGCCCGAGGACCGCCGCGACCCGAGCACGGCGCTGGACGAACTCGGCGACAACGGCGAGCTGCTCCGTGACCTCGGTGACGCCCGGCTCGCAGCGATGGACGCACAGGGGATCGACGTCCAGGTGCTGTCCCTCGCGCCGCCCGGAGCGCAGCCGCTCGATGCCGCGGACGCGATCCCGCTCAGTCGGCAGGCGAACGACATCGCGATCGCGGCGGTCGCGGACCACCCGAAACGGTTCCGCGCGTTCTCGACCCTGCCGATGGCCGACCCGGGCGCTGCCGTCGCCGAACTGGAGCGCACCGCCGGCCTCGGCTGCGTGGGGGCGATGGTCTACGGGCGGACCGGCGAGGTGCCGCTCGACGATCGCCGGTACGACGACCTCTTCGCCGCCGCAGCGTCGCTGGGTCAGCCGGTCTTCATCCACCCGCAGGTCCCGTCGAAGCGCCTGCGTCAGGCGGCGTACAAGGGGTTCGACCCGATGGTCGAGCTCGGCTTGGCGACCTTCGGGTGGGGGTGGCACCTCGAGGCGGCACGCGCGGCACTTCGCCTCATCGTCGGGGGCACCTTCGACCGACACCCGGACCTGCAGGTCGTGCTCGGCCACTGGGGCGAGCTCCTGCTCTTCTGGCTCGACCGTGCGGACAGCCTGTCGCGGGTCGCCGGACTCGAGCGGACGGTGTCCGACACGGTCCGCTCGAACCTCCACATCACCAGCTCGGGGATGCTCAGCCCCACGCTGCTCCGGCACGCGCTCGACGTCACGACGCCCGACCGGCTGCTGTTCTCCACCGACCACCCGTTCCAGCGGCCCTCCGCGGACGAGATCGAGACGTTCCTGCGGGAGTTCCCCTCGGACACGGCCCGCGATGCGTTCACGTCGGGGAACGCACGCCGGCTGTTCGGGATCGGCGACCAGACGGATGCGGCATGATCGGTCCGTGCCCAACCCGAACGTGACCGCCGCGTACCGCGCTGCCCGTGACCAGTTGCTCTCCGCAGAGTCCGCCGAGGCCGCCCGCGCCGCCTTCCGGTGGCCGGACCTCGGCGACACCTTCAACTGGGCGAACGACTGGTTCGACGTCATCGCGGCCGGCAACGACCGCATCGCGCTCTGGATCGTCGACGCGGCCGGCTCGGAACAGCGGCTCAGCTACGCGGAGATGGCCGCCCGGTCCGACCGCTTGGCCGTTCGCCTGCACGAGCACGGCGTCCGGAAGAGCGACCACGTGCTGGTCATGCTCGGCAACCAGCTCGAGCTGTGGGAGACGATGCTCGCGGTGATCAAGCTCGGGGCGGTGATCCTGCCGACGTCGACGATGCTCGACACCGCCGACCTGCAGGACCGCGTCGACCGCGGAGCCGTGGCGCACGTCGTCACGAACCGCAGCGAGACCGCGAAGTACGACGACGTCCGCGGGGGCTTCTCCCGCATCGTGATCGGCGGCGCTGTGGACGGCTGGACGGAGTACCCCTCGGACCTCGGCGAACCAGCGCCCGCGGGGGAGTCACGACCGGTCGTCGTCACCAAGACCACCGACCCCTGCCTCGTCTACTTCACGTCGGGCACGACCTCGAAGCCGAAGATGGTCGTGCACACCCAGACGTCGTACCCCGTCGGACACCTCAGCACGATGCACTGGCTCGGCCTGCGGCCTGGGGACGTGCACCTGGCGATCAGCTCGCCCGGCTGGGGCAAGCACGCCTGGAGCTGCTTCTTCGCGCCGTGGATCGCCGAGGCGACCGTCTTCGTCCACGACACCCCGCGGTTCGATCCGGCCGCGCTCCTCGCGCAGCTGGACGCCGCCGAGGTGAGCACGTTCTGCGCACCGCCCACCGCCTGGCGGATGATGCTCCAGTTCGACCTCGGTGCGCGCCCACGGGCACTGCGCGAGGTCGTGTCGGCCGGAGAACCACTGAACCCCGAGGTCATCGACCGGGTCGAACGCGCGTGGGGTCTGACCATCCGCGACGGCTACGGGCAGACCGAGACCACGGCGATCATCGGCAATGCCCCGGGCAGTACCGTCACCCCCGGTGCGATGGGCCGCGCGTTGCCCGGTGTCACCGTGACGCTGTTGGACCCGGTCACCGGGCAGCCCGGCGACGAGGGCGAGGTCTGCCTCGACCTCGACGAGCGGCCGGTCAACCTGATGGCCGAGTACCTCGGTGACCCCGACCGGACTGCGGCATCGATGCGCGACGGCTTCTTCCACACCGGCGACATCGCGGTCCGGGACGCCGACGGGGAGTTGACGTTCATCGGCCGGACCGACGACGTGTTCAAGTCGTCCGACTACAAGGTGTCACCGTTCGAGGTCGAGAGCGCCCTACTGCAGCACCCTGCCGTGGCCGAGAGCGCCGTCGTTCCCGCCCCGGACGACGCCCGGCTCAACGTCGTCAAGGCGTACGTGACGCTCGCCGCCGGGTTCGAGGCGACGGCGGACACCGCCGAACAGGTACTCGCGTACGCGCGGACCGCGCTCCCGGCCTACGCACGCGTGCGTCGGGTCGAATTCGCGGAGCTGCCGAAGACCATCTCGGGCAAGATCCGACGCGTGGAGCTGCGGGAGCGCGAAGAACGTGCGGCCGTGAGCGGCGTGCCCGTCGACGGTGAGTGGCGCGACGAGCAGTTCCCGGCACTGCGCGCGTCCCGTCCGCGGCCGCCCGCCGTCGGCTGATCACATGGTGGTCGCTCTGCGCCCGTGGTCGGTCGACGACGCACCCGCGCTGCTCCTCGCCCGGCGGACGACGCCGGACCTGGAAACGCAGTTCCCCGACGCCGATCTGCGCGACGAGGCGCAGTCGCGCGAGCACATCAGCCGTTCCCTCGGATTCGGCGACCGCGCAAAGAACTGGGCGGTCGTGGACGACGGTGTCGTGATCGGGAACGTCGGGCTCACCGCGATCGAGTTCCGGCACGGGACGGCTTGGGCGTCCTACTGGCTGGCGCGTGGCGGACGCGGACGCGGACTGGCGACGGCGGCGCTGGCGAGTGTCTCGTCCTGGGCGTTCGGCGTCGGGCTGTTCCGCCTGGAGCTCGGGCACCGGGTGAACAACCCCGCGTCCTGCCGGGTCGCCAGTGCCGCCGGGTTCGCCGCGGAGGGCACCGAGCGACAGAAGCTGCGGTACGGCGTCGAACGCTTCGACGTGGAGACCCACGCTCGGCTCGCGACGGATCCGGCCCCGGCTCTGCCGACGCTGCTGGTGCACGCGGACGGTGTCGGTCGGGGCTCGTCCTAGGCTCGGCACGTGGAACTGATCACCGACGTGTCCCGCGGCGCCTGGCTGCTCGCCCGGGCGGGAACGTTCGGCACCGTGGGCGGGACAGCCGGAACCGGGTTCGAGGCCTCCGCGCGCATCCTCCACCCGGTGTCGGCGGACCGCGAGGACCGTTCGACCGTCGACGAACGGGATGACCACCCCGTCCTCGAGTCCGGCCGGTGGCGGTGGTCCGACGTCGCATCGCGAACGGGCGGCATCGTGCACCCACTCGTCCAGTGGCGGAGCCTGACCGGCCGGACCGACGAGTCCGATCTGGTGTTCGAGGACGGCTGGCGCGTCCACCCGCCCGAGGAAGGCTGGTTCGAGCCGATCCTGCTTGCTGCGCTCACCGAGCACCTCGCGGCATCGACCTCGACACCGGACGACCTGGTCGCGGCGATCTGGAGCGGGTGGAGCGAACTGAGCGGGGGGTCGACGCTTGCTGTCGGGTGGCAGGGCGCCGATCAGGCCACCGCGGAGGAGATCGAGGCGATGCGCCGCTACGCGCTCGAGATCCAGGCGCAGCACGACGATGCGCAGGCCGCGATCCGTGCCGCCCTCGCCGTCGAGTTCTTCCCATGGCCGCACCGCGAGTGCTTCCTCCTCTCGATGACCCTGCCGCAGCTCGCCGACCCGACGTGGCCGGACCGCGCTCGGATCGGGACGGTGGTCGACCTCGCCCACACCCCGCAGATGCTCTGGCCGGAAGACCACTCCTGGGTGCTCGCGTCGGAGATCGACTGGGACTCGACGATCGTCGCCGGGTCACGTGCCATGGTCGACGCGGTCCTGGCCGACGACCGGTTCGAGGCCTTCCCGGTCGACGAGGACAGCGACCTGACGTGGGGCGGCGATCCCGTCAACGGGTGAAACGTGGCGGTGCCGGCGGCCTCGACCGCTGCTACAGGTCTCCGACTAGAGGCGCGCGGGGAACGCCGATCGCCGACCGACCAGGGTGAGCACCGCCGCGATCGCCCCGAAGACGATCATCACCACCGCCAGGACCAGTCCGTCGAACACGGTCAACAGCGCGGCTCCGAAGACCCCGGCGACGAAGATCGCGATGTTGAACGCGACGGGCAGGAACGCGCTGGCGACGTCGGCGTTCTCCCCACCGGCCGTGGTGAGCGCCGCCTGCAGCTGCGTCGAGGCACCACCGAAGCTGACTCCCCACAGGACGGCGGCGACCAGGACGGCGACCGGCGATGCGTGACCGACGAGCAGGACGACGCCGGTGACGACGAACAGTCCGACGCTCAGGTGCAGCAGGGGCCGGGGATGCCGGTCGAGGAGCGCGCCCGTGATCACGACGCCGAGGATCGCTGCGATGCCGTAGACGAGGAGGACGAGTCCGGCGCTGAGGTCGGTGCCGGTCACCCGCAGGTACGGGGAAATGTAGGTGTAGATCGTGTTGTGCGCGACCATCCACGTGGCGATGACGGCGAGGATGATCGCGATCCCACGGATGCGGAACACCTTGACCACGGAGAGCTTCGCAGCGCCGGTCTGGCCGGGTGCGTCCGGCACGAACGCCGCGATCAGCGCGAGGATGACGACCCCGACGAGGCTGAGGCCGATGAACGACCAGCGCCAGTCCAGGGCGGTGCCGATGAACGACCCGAGCGGCGTGCCGAGCGCGAAGCCGACGGGGGCGCCCGTGGAGACGATGGCGAGCGAGACGCCTGCGAACCGCGCGGGACTGATGCGCCGCGCGTAGGTGGCGAACATGCCCCAGATGATCCCGGACACCGCGCCGGCGACGAACCGCGTGACGAGCGCGATGGTCACGTTCGGGGCGAACGCGGTGAGGGTGTTCGCGATGATCAGCACGGCGATGGCCGTCGTGAGCAACGGCTTGCGGCGTAGGCCCCGCGTGAGTGCGATCGCCGGCACCGTGGCGATGACGGTGCCGATCGCGTAGGCGCTGACGAACAGTCCGACCGTGCCCTCGGACGTCCCCATGCCGTCCGCGATGACCGGCAGGAGCCCCGCGGGCATGGTCTCCATGGCGACGAGCACGAACCCGATCGCCGCGAGCAGTGCGAGCGGGAACCACGGCAGCCGGTCGCCGGCAACCGGAGTGGTCGGCGGAGCCGACGGAGCCGACGGGGTCGTGGTCACGAGGGGGTCCATGTCCCTGACGCTAGGGCGGCTCGAGCGTCGGAAGGGAGGTTCTGCTCGACCCCGTTTCGGCAGAGCCTCACTCTCTGCACGAAAGTGGTCTTCGCTGGGGGCATGACCGAACCCCAGACCTTCTTCATCACCGGGACCAGCCGCGGCATGGGCACCGAGTTCGCGCGCGCCGCCCTGGACGCCGGACACCACGTCGTCGCGACCGGGCGGGACCCGGAACGTGTCGTCGCAGCGGTGGGCACGCACGATGAGCTGCTCGCCGTCGCGCTGGACGTCACGGACGAGCGCACCGTCCGGAGCGCGGTCGACGCAGCGATCGAGCGGTTCGGCCGCATCGACGTCCTGGTGAACAACGCCGGGAGTTTCCAGGGCGGGTTCTTCGAAGAGGTCTCCCCGGAGCAGTTCCGTGCGCAGATGGAGACGAACTTCTTCGGTGCGATGAACGTCACCCGCGCGGTGCTCCCCGTCATGCGGGCGCAGGGCTCCGGTCGGGTCATCAGCATCAGCTCGACCGCCGGCATCGTCGCCGGTGCCGGTGGGAGCGCGTACGCCGCGTCGAAGTTCGCGCTCGAGGGGTGGATGGAAGCGCTGCACGACGAGGTCCTGCCGTTCGGCATCCACACCACGGTCGTCGAGCCCGGCTTCTTCCGGACCGACCTGCTCGCGGAGGGCAGCTCCACGTTCTGGGGCGACGTCCACCTCGACGACTACCGGTCCTCGTCGGACCAGACCAAGGAGTTCTTCCGCGGCATGGAGGGCAAGCAGAGCGGCGATCCGGCGAAGCTCGCCCGGACGCTCCTTGCCCTGACGGAGATGTCCGCACCACCGGTGCGCCTCGTCGCCGGTGCGGACAGCGTCGAGGGGGTCGTGCGGAAGGCGCAGCAGCTCGTCGAACAGGCGCGGGCGTTCCCGGAACTGACCTCATCACTCGACCTGGACGACCAGCAGCGCTGAGTCGGAGATCAGTCCGGACCAAACCCCTCGAACGGGGGCTCCGAAGGAGTCCGGTCGTTCATGACCCGTTACAGGACGCGCCCTCGTCGTCGACCCGAACTTCGACGTGGGCGCGTTCGTACGTCCGGGCAATCGATCCGGCGCCCGGTTCCGAACAACTCGCAGTAACGGGATCAGGAGTTGTCCGTCCGGCCCTGTTCGGGTCAGGCACCGGACGGGCAGCTCTCTCGTCGTCGGAGGAGCGCCGGGTAGCACCCGGGACACAGCGCGCCCGTCCGGCTCCGGCGTGCAGCACGCGGCAGGGAGACTGGGTCGGTGCGCTCTCGTCTCGTCATCGGACTCCTCGTCGCCCTGGCCTGCACCGTGCCGCTCACAGCGTGCTCGGCCGCCGAAGGACTGGCACGCGACGCGCTGCGGTCCGGTGGATCGAGCGGCTCCGAGACAGCGGTGTGTCCGAGCGACGAAGCGCCGGCACCGGAGGCGGCGAATCCGAACCCGACACCGGACCTGACCCCGGCGCCGACGCTCGACCCCGCCGTCGCGAGCCAGGTGCGCACCGCCCTCCGGCAGGTCCGTGCGCTCCCGGCCGTCGCTGAGGCGACGCAGACGACCACCAACACCCCCAGTTCCGCCCCGGACCCGACCTGCTCCACCCGGTGGGTCACGTCGAACCACTTCGCATCGCGGTTCACGGTCACGATGGACGCCGGCGCGACCCCGGCTCAGGCCGGAGCCGTCCCGACGACGATGGCCACCGAGCTGGCGTGGACCGGCGTCTCCCTGACGCTGACCGTGCCGGCGGACGAGGGGCACATCGCCAGCACCGTCCACTACGACGGCACGTTCGACCAGCAGATCCCGACGTCGACGTCCACTGTGGTGGCGCAGGGACTGGCGACCCTCGCCGCGACCCCGCACGTGACCGGGCTCGAGGCCTCGATCCCGTACACGATGCGCGTCGACTACGGCTCGCTCGTCATCGGCGTGGACTCGGAGGACCAGGGCGTCCTCGACCGCGTCCGCGCCGTGATCGACGCGACGGCCTTCGCGGACACGACCCTGCACGGCTCGTTCGGCAACGGCGCCAAACCGTGACCCGCGGCGGCGGAGCGCGCCGGTAGCGTCGAACGGTGATCTCCACACCTCGCCCCGGTGTCCGCCCGTCCGTGTCCGAAGAGGGGCCACAGCGTCAGCTCACTGACCGCGCGACCCCGGAGCAGTGGGGACGACTCGTCGCGGACGCACTGGCACTGCCGGACGTGGTCGAGGGGCACAGTCAGGTCTCGCCGGCGTCGTCGCGCGCACTGTTCCTCCGCGACCGTGCCGACCACGTCGTGCCGTGGACGTCGCTCGCTCCCGATGGGCGTCTCGAACCCGTGCACCTGCACGGTGTCGACGACACCTCGGTGCACCTGTGCCTGCCGGCGGCTCGCGGCGTCGAGCTCACCGCTCTCGGGTGGGCGACCCCGCACCAGTACGAGGACCACGGCACCGAGTTCCTCGTCTACGGGCCGCGCGACGACCACGAGGTGGACGTCGTGCTCTCGATCATCGCGGAGAGCCTCGCCTTCGCCCGCGATCCCGGCGACGAACAGCCCGGACACGGCCCGGCCTGGAGCCCGCCGCCCGCCATACTGAACCGATGACCCGCGCGCTGCTCCTCGTCGACATCCAGCTGGACTACTTCCCGGGTGGGGCGTTCCCCCTCGTCGGACCCGAGGCCGCTGCCACCGCCGCCCGCGCCGTGCTCGACTCCTTCCGCGCCGCCGGCGACCTGGTGGTGCACGTCTTCCACGTGTCCACCGACCCCGGCGCCACGTTCTTCGTACCGGGCACGCCGGGCCTCGACTTCCACCCGGCGGTCGCGCCCGTCGACGGCGAGCCGGTCCTCGAGAAGCACGAGCCGAACAGCTTCATCGGCACCGGGCTCCAGGAACTGCTGACCGACGCCGGAGTCGACGAGGTCACGATCGTCGGGATGATGAGCAGCATGTGCATCGACTCGACCACCCGGGCCGCGCACGAGCTCGGCTTCACCGCGACCGTGGTCGCCGACGCGTGTGCCGCGCCGGACCTGACGCTCGGGGGCGTCACCGTCCCGGGTGCGAGCGTCCACGCCGCCTTCATGGCGGCGCTCGACGGCAGCTTCGCGACCGTCACGACGAGCGACGCGCTCAGCCGCTGACGTCCGCAGGGCACGTTCGGGGCACTGAGACCAGGGCGAAGCGGACGGGAGGCCCGTGGCGGCCCCGCCCCGCGCCTCCCGTCCCGCCAGCCGGCTCAGTTGATGATCTCGCCGCGCTCGTCCGCGCGCAGCGCGGCCAGGCGCTCGCGCCAGAGGCGCAGCGCGTCGGGCGTGAGTCGGGGCCAGTCGGTGACCTCGCGGACGATCCGCACCGGTTCGGTGCTGCGGTAGGACCGGGTCGGGTTGCCGGGGAACTTCTCGTCGGTGACGTTGGGGTCGTCCTCCCAGGGGCCGGTCGGCGCGACCTCGTAGACCCGCGGTTCGGCGTCTCCGGCGGCGAGCTCGGCCGCGAGCCCGGCGCCGTCGGAGACCGCCGTGAAGGAGACGTGGTTCATGACCACCTCGGGGCGGTGGTTCGACCGGAAGCCCGCGGTGAGCAGGTCGCCCGGTACGAGGTCGGCCTTCGTGCCGTGGAAGAACGGTCCGTCGTCCTGTGCCTGCTCCACGGCGTCAGGCTAGGCCGAACGGCTTCGGCCCCCGCGCGCCTGACACATCCCCCTTCCGACGGACGCGCCGCCGGACACCCCTGCAATAGCGTGGCCGCCGTGATCGAAGTCAGCCACCTCACCAAACAGTACGGTCCGAAGACCGCCGTGGACGACGTCTCGTTCGTCGTCCGACCCGGCAGCGTGACCGGCTTCCTGGGGCCGAACGGCGCCGGGAAGTCCACCACGATGCGCATGATCATGGGCCTCGACCGGCCCACCGCGGGGAGCGCGACGGTGAACGGCCAGCCGTACACGACGTTCCGCGACCCGCTCCGACAGGTCGGCGCCCTGCTCGAGGCGAAGGCGGTCCACTCGGGCCGCAGCGCCTACAACCACCTGCTCTCGCTCGCGGCGACCCACGGCATCCCGAAGGCCCGCGTGCACGAGGTCATCGACATGACCGGCCTCGAGTCCGTGGCGAAGAAGCGCGTCGGCGGGTTCTCGCTCGGCATGGGGCAGCGTCTGGGAATCGCTGCCGCACTGCTCGGCGACCCGAAGACCCTGATCCTCGACGAGCCCGTCAACGGTCTCGACCCCGACGGCGTGCTGTGGGTCCGGCAGCTCGCCCGCCGGATGGCCGCCGACGGTCGCACCGTGTTCCTGTCCAGCCACCTGATGAGCGAGATGGCGCAGACCGCCGACCGCGTGGTCGTGCTCGGCCGCGGTAAGGTCCTGGCCGACGCCCCGATCGCCGAGTTCGTCGCCGGTGGGGGAACCGCACCGGGCGCCGCCGGCGGTGGCAGCCGGGTCATCGTCCGGACGCCGTCGCCCGACCAGCTGTTCCAGGCCATCGGCCCGAACGCGACGGTCACCCCGCGCGAAGACGGCACCTTCCTGGTCGTCGGTCCCGACGCACCGACGGTCGGCAACATCGCCGCCCAGGCCGGCGTCGCACTGCACGAACTCACCCCGACCGGCGCGAGCCTGGAGGAGGCCTACATGGCCCTCACCCGCGACGACGTCGAGTACCGATCGGAGGGCACCCGATGAGCGCCACCACCTCGCCCACCACGCCGTCGACCCGCATGCACGGTGCGACCCGCCTGTCGTTCCCGCACCTGGTGCGGAGCGAGTGGATCAAGCTGCGCAGCATCCGGTCCACGTTCTGGTGCTACGCGATCCTGGTGCTCGTGACGATCGGCATGGCCGCACTCGTCGGTGCGAACACCAACAGCGGTGGCGACCAGATGCCGACGGACATCGCCAACGGCACCCTCGTGAACGTCAACACCGTGGGCGTCCTGCTCTCGTCGCTCGTCGTGGGCGTGCTCGGCGTGCTCATCATCACCGGCGAGTACGGCACCGGTCAGGTCCGCTCGACGTTCACGGCCGACCCCCGGCGCACCGGTGTGATCCTCGCGAAGGCCGTGGTCCTGGCGGTCACGACGTTCGTGGTCAGTGCCGTCGCGACCTGGATCGGTGTGCTCATCTCGCTGCCGCTGCTGGCCGGCAACGGTGTGGAGCCGGAGATCGGCAACCCGGCGGTGTTCCTGCCCATCCTCGGGTCGTCCGTCTACCTGACGTTGCTCGCCCTGCTCGCCTACGGGATCGGGCTGCTGGTCCGGTCGAGCGCCGGCGGCATCGCGATCACGCTCGGCATCCTGCTGGTCCTGCCGGTGGTCCTGTCGCTGATGGCGGGGCTGATGAACCTCGAGTGGCCGGTCAACATCATGAAGTTCCTGCCCGACCAGGCCGGCAGTCAGCTCTTCGCGTACTCCTACGACGGACAGGAAGCCAGCCAGGACGACATCGTCCTGAACGGCTGGGGCGGCTTCGGTGTCCTGGCGGCCGAGGTGCTCGTCGTGGGTGCACTCGCGCTGACGGTCGCACGTCGACGCGACGTCTGACCCGAGCGAGCGCGCACGCGTTCTGCGACGTCCCACCTGTCGATCGACGGGTGGGACGTCGTTCGTTGCGCCTGCATCGACTGGCCCCTGGCCTCGCTAGGCTCACGGCGTGCGACACCTCCCCGCCCTGGTCCTGCCGGCGCTCGCCGTCGTGGCCCTGCTGGCCGGCTGCACATCGGCCCCGCCCGTCGACGAGCAAGCCCTCGGCAGGTGGAAGACGCAGCAGGAGGCGAGAACCGAGACCGATGACGCGGTCCTCGGGGTGCTGAGCGCCGACACGAGCCCCGGCGACGAGGACCCGGCCCATCTCGAGCCCGGCGTCCGCGTCCAGTTCCCGGACTCGCGGACGATCGACCACCTCGAGTTCTCCTGCTACGGCAACGGTCACATGCGCGGCATCGTGCGGACGGTGCTGCCGGGCGGATCGCAGAGCATCGAACTCGATCCGATGGACTGCCGCGACAGCCCGCACCGGATCGAGCTGTCATCGAGCAAGGCCGTCGACAGCGTCGCGTTCAACGACTTCGACAGCGATCGGCCGAGTGCCTGGCGCCTGGTCATCATCGGTCCAGGCCCCTCGGGGGAGTGACTACCGCAGCACCTGGTAGCGGTGCAGCGTGACCCCGTTGTGGTACTCCCGCTGCTCGAGCAGGTCCAGCAGCACCGGCGGTCGCACGCCCGTCTCCGGCGGGTCGAACAGCGGCCGACCGGCACCGAGCACGGCTGGGTGCGTGTAGAGCAACAGCTCGTCGAGCAGCCCCGCATCGAGCAGCTGTGTCGCGAGGTTCGGGCCGCCGACGCCGATGTCGCCCTCGGACTCCTCGCGCAGGACGGCGAGCTGCGCGATCGCGTCGTCGCCCCCGATGATCCGGGTGTTGTGGTCAGCGCTGGTCCGGGTGCGCGAGACCAGGACCTTCGGCTGGTCGGTCCAGACCTCGCCGTACTCGCGCATGAACGCCGGCATCGACTCGTCGGTGCGGGCATCCGGCCAGAACGGGTCCATCATGTCGCGGACGATCCTACCCTCGACGGACAGGGTCATCGCCGCGGCGCGGGCGTTGAACTCGCGGTGCAGCGGCTCGCCGATCCGCATCCACTCGGGCCCATCGACGTCGCCGAGTTCTCCGGCGTCGCGCTCGACGAAACCGTCGATCGACACGTTCATCCAGTACACGAACCTCGCGGGCATCGCTGACTCCTTCGTCGCGCGGAACCCGACGGAACCGGCCCGGTCCGCTGCCCGCGAGCGTACCCTCGCGCACACAGCCCTTCCTCGACGATGAGAGCAGGACCCCGTGCGCCGAACAGTCGCAACCATCCTCGCCGTCGCGACGCTCACGGCGGTCGCGACCACGGGCCTCCCGGTCGGCCCCGCCGCAGCGTCCACGCGCGTGGCGGACCGGACCACCGGCCACAGCAGCACGGGACACGGCGCGGCGGCGCCGACCCACCGGAACCCGGTCGCGCTCAGCCTGCCCGACGGCGAGACGGCGGCGAGCTGCGCCGACCCGACCGCGATCCGCGGCGTCGGGCGCGACCGCAACTGGTACCTGTACTGCACCACCGACGCGCTGACGGCGACGGAGCAGAACGCCGACGGGTCGCTCGTGCAGCACGGCGTGCCGACCTACCGGTCGACCGACCTGACGCACTGGACGTACGTGAACGACGCGTTCCCGACGCGACCGGCGTGGGTGGGGGCCGCCAACGGGATCTGGGCGCCGGACGTCGTGTACCGGGCCGGGGACCGCGGTCGCGCGGGCACCTGGTACCTGTACTACGCCGCGTCGGACACGCCCTCGGCGACCGCGCCGACCGGTGGCGGCTCGGCAGTGGGCGTCGCGACGAGCTCGAGCCCGACCGGTCCCTGGAAGGACTCCGGCGGCCCGGTCGTGGCACCGCAGACCGCCGCGAACGGCACCGGGGCGCGCTGGGCGTTCGACCCCGAGGTCATCTCCGACAAGGGCACCACGTACCTGTACTTCGGCAGCTACTTCGGCGGCGTCAACGTCCGCACGCTCAGCGCCGACGGACTCCGCTCCGACCCCGCGACCGAGCGGCAGATCGCGATCGACAACCGGTACGAGGGCGCCTACCTGATGCGCCACGACGGCTGGTGGTACTTCATGGGCTCCGCCACGAACTGCTGCAACGGCGCCCTGACCGGGTACGGCGTCTTCGTCGCCCGGTCGCGCAGCCCCCTCGGACCCTTCACCGACCAGGACGGTGTCGCGATCACGAGCACACGGGTCGGCGGGACACCCCTGCTCGCGCAGAACGGCAACCGCTGGGTCGGCGCCGGGCACAACACGGTGGTCACCGACCTCGCCGGCCAGGACTGGATCATCTACCACGCGGTCGACCGCCGCGACCCGTACTACGCGGGGCAGCCGACGTACACGAAGCGGCCGGCGCTCATCGACCCGCTCGACTGGCGGCACGGCTGGCCCGTCGTGCGGGGCGGAGCGGGACCGTCCGACACGGTGCAGCCGGGGCCGGTCGCACAGCCGGGACAGCGTGCGACCTACCGGGCGACCACCGCACCCGTCGACGTGCCCGGACGGACCATCCGCGCGCTGTCGACGTCGTTCGACGGGAGCACGCTCCCCACGGCGCTCCGCTGGACCCGTGAACCCGACCGCTCGACCTGGACCGTCGGCGGCGGCACGTTCCGCTGGCAGACGCAGGACGCCGACATCCACCCACCGGCGACGCCACTCGCCTCGGTGCTGTCCGAACCGGCACCGCGAGGCGACTACGTGGTGCAGACGACCGTCGCGGTGGACACCCCTGCCACCGGCGACGGCGTGAACTACGTGCAGGGCGGACTGATCGTGTGGGGCGACGACGGCAACTACGTCCGTCTGACGTCGAACTCGATCTTCAACACCCGGCAGACGGAGTTCGGCAAGCAGGTCTCCGGGCAGCCGGCCGGAGCCCCGAGCTACGGCAACACGGTCGTCGGACCGGTCGGGGACTCCACCACGCTCCGGATCGTGCACCGGGTCGTCGGCGGGGAGCACCGGTACACCGCCTGGACGAGCGTCGACGGGCGGCACTTCGTCCGTGGTGGGACGTGGACGGCGGACCTCGGGAGCGCGCCGAGGATCGGGCTCATCTCGCTCGGCGGTGCCGGGTTCACGAGCACGTTCGAGGACCTGCGGGTGAGCACGGTGGCGACGCACCGGTGGTGATGGTCCGGCTCAGCGCACCTGCGGCTCGTCGATCGCCCAGTACCAGTCGTTGTCGGCGTTGGTCAGCGCCCACTGGACGCGGACCTGCTCCGCACCGGACGGCACCGTGACGGGGACCGACGCGACCTGCGCGATCTGGTCGGTCGTGTACGACGCGACCTGCCGGAACGCGCCTCCGTCGAAGGAGACGAGGACGGTGGCCTGCTGCCCGCCCTCCTGGCGGTAGTGGTTGCCGAACGAGATGGTCGCGCGGGTCTTGCCCACGACCGAGTACGGCTGCGAGGTGATGCGGCTCGAGAACGTGCCGGTGTGGGTCTTGTCCGCCCACTCGTCGGAGTCGGCGACGGCGAAGACACCGCGTTCGCGGACGTTGGCCTCGCGGGTCTGGTCGCGCTGCGACTGCGTCCAGAAGTCGTCGTCGGTCAGGGTCCAGCCGGCCCACTCGGTGACGCTGCCGGTGCCCATGCCGGTGTTGTCGACGCTCCAGCCGGTCGGCATGCTCTTCGTCCAGCCGAGCGTCGAGGCCGGGATCCCGGACTCGTCGAAGCGCGGCTTCAGCGCGCCGACCATCGTGTCGAACGGGTCGGCCGACGCGGTCGCGAGCAGACGGCCGTCGAGCTCGGCGGAGCGGGCGACGCCGAACGTGGCGAGGACGTCGGCGGCGATGTCGACGTTCTTCGGACGGATCGCCGGGGTCTGCTTCGTGATGCCGGGGCCGGTCTTGATGATGAACGCCGAGCGCTCGGCCGGGGTGCTGCCGCCGTGGCCGCCGGCGTCGGTGTGCCCGTGGTCGGCGGTCACGATGAACGACCACTGCTCCGACGAGTACGTGGTGCGCGCCTGCACCGCAGTCTGCAGCTGCCCGACGTACCCGTCGACCTCGCTGATGGCGTCGAGGTACTGCTGCGACGCGGCACCGTACGAGTGGCCGGCGTGTCCATCCGGAGAACGCCGCGGGCCACCACGATCCCCGTCGGGATGGGAAGATGCACCGAAGCCTGCCCGCACCGAGAACGAGGTTCGATGAGTCCGACCGAGGACCCCCAGTCCGCGGCCCCACTGCTCGACGGGCGCTACCGACTCGAACACGCCATCGGCCAGGGCGGCATGTCCGTCGTGTACCGCGGCATCGACGAGAGCCTGCACCGCCCCGTCGCCGTCAAGGTGTTCCACGCCGGCACGGTCGACATCGCCCGGCAAGAGGCAGAGCTCGGCGTGCTCGCCTCGCTCGAGCACCACAACCTGGTCAGCCTGCTCGACACCGGCGTCGTCACCGGCCACGACGGCACCCACCAGCGCTACCTCGTGATGGCGCTCGTCGTCGGCCAGGACCTCGAGGAACGCCTCGCCGTCGGTCCGCTCGCCTCCCGCCACATCGCCGAGATCGGCTACGACATGGCCGAGGCGCTGCACTACATCCACAGCCACGGCGTCGTGCACCGCGACATCAAGCCGTCGAACATCCTGCTCGTCGACTACGGCCACGACTCCGACCGTGCCCGCGCGCGGCTCACCGACTTCGGCATCGCGCTCGCCGCGGGCGTCGAACGCATGACCGCCGACGGCGTCACCACCGGCACGGCCGCGTACCTCAGCCCCGAGCAGGCCCGCGGCGGCGACGTCGGGAGCCCGAGCGACGTCTACTCGCTCGGCCTCGTGCTGCTGCAATGCTTCACCCGCCGCCGCGAGTTCCCCGGTTCGCTCGTCGAGTCCGCGGTCGCCCGGCTGTCCCGCGACCCCGTCGTGCCCGATCCCCTGCCCGAGCACTGGAAGCAGCTGCTCCGCGCGATGACCGCGCAGGACCCGGCCGCACGCCCCGGCGGCGCCGAGCTCGTGACGCTGCTGCGCGACGTCGTCATCGCCGAGACCGCCGGCACCGACCACGTCGTGGACACCACAGCGGCGGCTCCGGCCGCTGCTGCCGGTGCACCTCGAGCCGACGCCGACACGGCCCGACCGGCGACGCTCGACACCCTGCCCGACGAGGCCCTGCACCGCACCACCGCGATGGCCGCCCGCCTGTTCGACGCGCCCATCGCCCTGGTCGAGGTGCTCGACGAGGACCGCGCCTGGTCGCAGTCGTACATCGCCGAGGGTGTCGACGAGGCAGCGCGCAACATCAACTTCGGCAACGGCTTCGCGCCCGTCGCGGTCCCCGTGGTGATCCCGGACGGGTCGATCCACCCGGACATGCAGCACAGCCCGCTCGTCACCGGCGCGCTCGGCATCCGGTTCTACGTGAGCGTGCCGCTCGTGCGGCACGACGGCGTCCCGATCGGCACCCTCGCGGTGCTCGACACGAAGCCGCGGCAGGCGACCGAGGCCGACCTCGCCAACCTGCACGACCTGGCCGCCCTCGCCGTGACGCAGCTCGAGATCCGGCAGGAGTCGCTCCGCACGACGAGCGACTCGCTGCCCGTCGCGCAGGTGACGGGGCAGCAGGAGGGCGCGCGGCCCTAGACGGTCGCCGCTGACGGACGGGAGGCCCGGTGCGGGCCCGCCCATTGCCTCCCGTCCGCCCTGCGGTCGCGCCCCGTGCGTCGATCCCGCCCGAAGGCGGCCGCCTGCCCGCGCGTGCGCCCGCCCGGGTGCCCGTGCGCCCGCGTGCGGGCGGCGGGAGTGGGTGCCGGCGGGCGCGGTGGCGGGATCGACGGGGCGTGAAGTCGATCCCGGCTGATCGGGCACTGCCCCTGTCGGTTCAGCCGAAGCACGCTCGGCCCGTGGGGAGGGAGCGCCTCACTGGGCGTCAGTCGACCTGTCCCGTTCCGGGGCTCGTGCGCGTCTCCGCGAGCCGGGCCGTCACCGCCGCCCGGCTCGTGCAACTCACTCGGTGAGGGCAGCTGCGTAGGCGCGGACCGAGCGGTGGTAGCGGGGGAGCGTCGGCTCGACGGCCTCGATCGCGACACGCAGTGCCTCGTCGTGACGGCCCGCGCTGTGCAGCGCGAGCGCGAGGAACACCTTCGGCGCGGCACCCGTGGACGGGTGTTCCGGGGCGTCGCGGAGCATCGCGATGGCCTCGTCGACGCGGTCGAGGTTCCGCAGGGTCGAGGCGTGCTGCACGACCATCTGCGCAGCTCGGGCGGGATCGACGTGCGCGAGTCCGGCGGCGGTGGCAGCTGCGTAGTGGACGTCGGCCTCGGCCTCGTGGCCGCCGGAGTCGTTCGCGCCGCCGAGCTCGAACGCGCCGAGGGCCGGGTGCGGCGCAGTGCCGGCGAGGTCGCGCATGCGGTCGATGCGCTGCTGGTCGTCGATCGTGTCGTCGGCCCAGAGTGCGGCGACGCGGGCTTCCCAGTCTGCGGTGCTCATCGGTCCAGCCTATTGCCGCCCGGCGTCGCAGCGTCGGTGGCCGTCGTGCCGTCGGTGATGGTCGCGCGGAAGGAGCGGACGAGCGGGACGCCGGGGTGCACGAGCGCCGGCACACGCCAGGCGAGGGCCGAACCGATCGCCGGGTACTCGGCGGCACGGACGAACCAGGGATCGCGGTGGTCGAGCGCTTCGAGTCGGATCGTCGCCGGCGCTCCCTCGAACACCGCGGACCACTCGACCCAGGGCGCGACCGAGCCGTGCACCGCCGCTTCGCCCTGCGCGTCAGCGGTCCGGACGACCACGTCGGTGCAGTCGGCGAAGCGCCAGAAGAACCCGCCGTACCCGGCGCCGACCCGGCCGTTGCTGCCCGGACCGCCGAGGTGCACCACCGCATCGCCGGGGGTGCGGAACGACGACGACCAGGTCAGTTCCCACCCGGAGTCGACGGTGCGCCAGGCGAGTGTGCGGTCCTCGTGCAGGACGACTGCGTGGTCGGGGCCGCGCCAGACGAGTTCCTGTGTCGTGCTGCTGCCGTACTGAGCGGGGCGCTGCTCGGCGCGCACGACGTCGACACGGCCGTGGTCGTCGCGCCACACGTAGCCCCGACCGTGCACGTAGGTGCGACCGCCCCAGCAGTTCACGCCGTCGACGTCCGGGATGGCGACCCCGACACCGCAGTGCCAGTCGTGGTCGGCCGGGTGGTGGGCGCTCAGCACGGTGCCGCCGAGGGTCCGTACCGGGTGCACGTACGGGCGAGGGGACGAGGTGTCGGTGATGCCGGCGCCGTCGCGCTCGACCGCGACCTCGACGGCGCCCACCTCGATCGTGCGGACGCGGTCGTCGGTGCTCACCGCTCCGACGCTACCCGTGCAGACGGCGGACCATCACCACGCTGTCGAGCACCTCGTGCGGATCGCCGTCGGGCGTCGTCGCGGTGCGCGGCCGCAGTTCGGCGGCGACGACGTCCCACGAGCTGTCGAGCTGCAGGGCCGTCAGGTCCTCGTCGGGCGTCGGGAACCGGTAATCCCGCATCTCTGCCGGCAGGTCGTCGTGCGGTGGGGCAGCGTGCGCGGTGACGAGCAGGTGCCCGCCGGGTGCGACGAACCCGGTCGCCCGGCGCAGGATCTCCGCGCGGGGGATCTCCACCGGCCACGACTGCAGGAACGACGCCGTCACCAGGTCGAAGCGCGCAGCCGTCTCCCACGTGGCGAGGTCGGCGGCGACGAGCGCGGTCTGTTCCTCGACCCCGGCCGACACGGATGCCCGCGAACCGCGCTCGATCGCCGTCACCGACAGGTCGACTCCCAGTGCGTCCCAGCCGTGCTCGGCCAGCCAGACGACGTCACCGCCCTCACCGCAGCCGAGGTCGAGCGCGCGCCCGACCGGCAACGCCGCGGCGACGTCGGCCAGCACCGCGTTCACCCGGCCTGACCAGATCCCGTCGCGCTCGGCGTACCGCTGCTCCCACCAGTCGCGGGCCGAGCCGACGCCATCGACGGTGGTTTCGTGTGCATGCATCTGCCCAGTCGAGCGCACCTGCCGGGCCGAACCCAAGCCCTGTTGCCGCCCCGGCAAGGTCGCACGGTGCGAGGCGGACCCGCACCGGGCCTCCCGGCCGCCCGATCGTGAGCAGAAGATGTCGGGTCGCCGTCACGGACCCGACCATTTCTGCTCACGAAGCGCACGCGCACGCGCACGCGCACGCGTCACTCGGCGGGAGGGATGGGCTCCGCGTTCTCGATGCGGGCGCTCGCCGTGGCCATGTGCTCGTCCATCGCCCGCTGCACGGCTGGCACGTCGCCGGCCCGGAGTGCCTCGTAGATCGCACGGTGTTCGTCGTAGGCCGCCTCGGTGGCCTGGCGGGTCTGGACGCGGCGGCCGACCCACACGCTGAGCATCGAGCGCAGGCTCTGCAGCAGGTCGCCGAGCACGTCGTTCCCCGCGGCCCGGGCGAGCAGGACGTGGAAGCGCACGTCGGCGTCGATGAAGGCCTCGGGGTCGTCGAGGGTCGCCTCTTGCCGGACGAGGTACTCGCCGAGCTCCGCGACCTGCTCGGGCGTGGCGCGCTGCGCGGCGAGGATCGCGACCGTGCGCTCGAGCGACGACCGGACCTCGAGCAGCTCGCGGGTGCGGTTCGAGGCGAGCATGAGGCCCCACGACAGCGTCGTCGGCAGCAGGTCCGAGGTGCCACCCTGCAGGTACGTGCCCGAGCCGGGCCGGATCTGCACGATGCCCAGGATCTCGAGGGCGGCCAGCGCCTCACGCACGGCGGAGCGGCCGACACCGAGCCGTTCGGCCAGGATCCGCTCGGACGGCAGCCGCGAACCAGGGGCCAGCTCGCCCGCCGTGAGCAGGGACACGAGCTGTCGGGCGACCTCGGAGGCGGGCGACCCCGCGGGCACGGACTCGAGTTCGAGTCGGATGTTGAGGGGGTCGTCCGGGCTGAACGCGGGCATGCAGCGAGCGTACCGTTCGGTCAACCGGTTGGGCTTCGAGGTGCTTGGGACGATCTGGTCAACCGGTTGACAAGTCGGCCTGGAATCCGCACACTGGACCAGGCGCACCGATGCGTCCGCTCCGTCCGAGCGCAGCAGCACGGGTCGGAGTCGTACCACCCCCACCGAGCAGGAGTCATCGTGGACATCCCCGCCACGCGAGGCATCCCCACCTCGGTCGTCGAGAAGACGGCCATCCGCAAGATCGCGATCCGCATCGTGCCGTTCGTGGCACTGATGTTCTTCATCAACTTCCTCGACCGCACCGCGATCTCCTTCGCGGCCCCGAACGGCATGGAGGCGGACCTCGGTCTGACCGCCGCCCAGTTCGGGTTCGCCTCCGGCGTGTTCTTCATCGGCTACCTCGTGCTCGAGGTGCCCTCCAACCTGGCGCTCCACAAGTTCGGCGCGCGCATCTGGCTCGCGCGCATCATGATCACGTGGGGCATCGTCTCGCTGCTCTTCACGTGGGTGCAGAACTACCCGCAGCTCGTCGGGCTGCGCTTCCTGCTCGGCATCGCCGAGGCCGGGTTCTTCCCCGGCGCGATCCTGTTCCTGTCGACGTGGGTGCCCGCCCGGCACCGCGGCAAGATGCTCGCGCTGTTCTACCTGGCCCAGCCCCTGACGAGCGTCATCGGCTCCCCGCTCGCCGGCTGGCTGATGACCCACGAGGGCATGCTCGGCGGCCTGGCCGGCTGGCGCTTCATGTTCCTGTGCGTCTCGATCCCGGCGATCATCGTCGGCATCCTGTGCCTCTTCGTGCTCAAGGACAAGCCGTCGCAGGCGAAGTGGCTCGACGAGGACGAGAAGCTGTGGCTCGAGGGAGCCCTCGCAGCCGAGAACAAGGCCAAGGGCGGGGGAGACGGGCACGCCAAGGGCGGTCTCCGTGCAGCCTTCGGTTCCGGCCGCGTCTGGATGCTCGCCGCGGTCTACTTCGGCTTCATCTACGGCCTGTACGCGCTGAGCTTCTTCCTGCCGACGATCATCGACGGCTTCCAGGAGCAGTTCGGCACCACGTTCGACCTGTTCCAGAAGGGCATGATCACGGCGATCCCGTACGTCCCCGCCGCGGTCGTCCTGTACTTCTGGTCGCGTGACGCCTTCCGCCGTGGCGTCCGGGTCTGGCACATCGCCGTCCCCGCGCTCGTCGGCGGACTGAGCATCCCGGTCGCGCTCTACATGAACAGCCCGGCCGCCACGATCGCCGTCATCGCGGTCACCGCCTGCGCGATCTTCGCCGCGCTGCCGAACTTCTGGACCGTGCCGACGCAGTTCCTGACCGGTGCAGCCGCGGCCGCGGGGGTCGCGCTCATCAACACGATCGGGAACCTCGGTGGGTTCGCCGCCCCGTACATCACGGGCGTCGTCAGCGGGTGGACCGGCGGCTACCAGGTCCCGATGTTCATCGTCGGCTTCTTCATGGTGCTGTCGAGCGTGCTGATGTTCGTGCTCGGTCGGAACACGAAGCAGAACGAACGACGGGACGCCGACGCTGCGGCGCAGTTCGAAACGACCGCGACGACCGCGACGACCGCGACGACCGCGCAGGCCGAGACGACCGCGCAGGCCACGACGACCACCACCCAGGAGCGCCACGCATGACCCGCCTGTTCAACGACCCGGCCGACTTCGCCGACGAGATGGTCGACGGCTTCGTGGCCGCGAACCGTGCCCGGGTCCGCAGGGTCCACGGCGGCGTCGCCCGCTCGACCACCAGCCCCGAGGGGACCGTCGCGCTCGTCGTCGGCGGCGGCTCCGGCCACTACCCGGCCTTCGGCGGACTCGTCGGGCCGGGCCTCGCCGCCGGCGCCGCGATGGGCAACCTGTTCGCCAGCCCGAGCGCGCAGCAGGTCGCGGCGGTCGCGAAGGCCTCCGAGCACGGCGGCGGGGTGCTGCTGAGCTACGGCAACTACGCCGGCGACGTGCTCAACTTCGACGCCGCGGCGCGGGCACTTGCCGACAGCGGGATCGACGTCCGCACGGTCCGCGTGACCGACGACGTCGCCTCCGCCCCGAGCGCCGAAGCCCACAAGCGCCGCGGCATCGCCGGTGACCTCTGCGTCTTCAAGGTCGCCGGTGCCGCCGCGGAACGCGGGGACGACCTCGACACGGTCACTGCGATCGCGACCCGTGCCAACGACCGCACGCGCAGCTTCGGCGTCGCGTTCTCCGGCTGCTCGCTCCCCGGCGCGGACGAGCCGCTCTTCACCGTCCCCGAGGGTCGGATGGCGATCGGCATGGGCATCCACGGCGAACGCGGCATCGCCGAAGCCGACGTCCCCACCGCGTCCGGACTGGCCGACCTGCTCGTCGACAAGCTGCTGACCGAGCTGCCGGAGGGGGTGGAAGCGCACGCCGGCCAGCGCGTCGTCCCGATCCTGAACGGCCTCGGTTCCGTCAAGTACGAGGAGCTCTTCGTCGCCTTCGGTGCCGTGCAGCGGAAGCTCACCGACGCGGGCGTCGTGGTCGTCGAGCCCGAGGTCGGCGAACTCGTCACGAGCTTCGACATGGCCGGCGTCTCGCTGACGCTCTTCTGGCTCGACGACGAACTCGAGCAGCTCTGGGCCGCGCCCGCCGACAGCCCCGCGTACCGCAAGGGCGGTGCCGTCCCGCAGCAGCCGGTCGCCGCCGACGTCCTCGCGGCCGACGTCCAGGCGCCCGTCACGGTCGGTTCCGAGGCGTCGCAGGCGTCCGCCGTCCGGGTCGCCGCGGCGATCGCGGCCATCCGCACCACCATCGACGACCACGCCGACGAACTCGGTCGCATCGACGCCGTCGCCGGCGACGGCGACCACGGGATCGGCATGCAGCGCGGCGCCACCGCCGCGGACCGCGCCGCCGCGGACGCGGTGACGCGCGGCGCCGGTGCCGGCAGCGTCCTGGCGATCGCCGGGGACGCGTGGTCCGACAAGGCCGGTGGAACGTCCGGTGCGATCTGGGGAGCCGCCCTGGAGGCACTGGGTCGCGTCCTCGGGGACGACGAGCGTCCGTCAGCTGCCACGGTCCAGAGCGCGGTGCACGCCGCCACCGAGACGGTCCTCGCCTTCGGTGCGGTCCCCGGTGACAAGACCATGGTCGACGCGATCGTCCCGTTCGACCAGGTCCTCACCGACTGCGTCGCGGCCGGCGACGACCTGGTCCGTGCCTGGTCGGCCGCGTCCGCCGCGGCGACTGCTGCCGCCGATGCGACCGCCGAGCTGCTGCCGAAGATGGGCCGCGCCCGCACCCACGGCGAGGACGCGGTCGGCACCCCCGACGCCGGTGCGATCTCGTTCGCCCTGATCACCGCGGCGGTCCTGTCGACCGTCTCCGTCCCCGCCTGACCCACACCACCACGAAAGGCACCCGCATGAGTGACCAGCAGTTCCGCATCGTCGTCGGCTCGGACGATGCCGGGTTCGACTACAAGGAGATCATCAAGCAGGACCTGCAGGCAGACCCGCGCGTGGCGTCGGTCGTCGATGTCGGCGTCGACGCGGACGGGCACACCGCGTACCCGCACGTGGCCGTCGACGCAGCGCGACTCGTCGCGTCGGGTGAGGCGGACCGCGCGATCCTGATCTGCGGCACCGGACTCGGTGTCGCGATCGCGGCGAACAAGGTCCCCGGCATCCGGGCCGTCACGGCGCACGACTCGTTCAGTGTCGAGCGTTCGGTCCTGTCGAACGACGCCCAGGTCCTCTGCATGGGCCAGCGCGTCGTCGGCGTCGAGGTCGCCCGCCGGATGGCGAAGGAGTGGTTGGGCTACGAGTTCGACCGCTCCAGCGCCAGCGCGTCGAAGGTCCAGGCCATCTGCGAGTACGACGGCTCGGCCCCGGTCGGGACCGACGCCTGATGCCGGCGACCACGGCGGCGGCCTCGATCACGATCGGGGTGTCGCTCAAGATGTACTTCGGGCACGCCCGGACGCTCGAGTGGGCGGCCGCCGTGGCCGACATCGCCCGGACCCACCCCGCGGTGCAGTCCGGCGCCGTTGAACTCTTCGTCATCCCGACGTTCCCGTCGCTCGTACCGGTGCACGCCGTGCTCGAGCGCACCCCGGTGCTCCTCGGCGCGCAGGACCTGGCATGGGCCGACGAGGGTGCCTTCACGGGCGAGGTGTCCGGCCGCGAACTCCGCGAGGTCGGGGTCGACCTGGTCGAGATCGCGCACGCCGAGCGTCGCTCCCTGTTCCACGAGTCCGACCAGGACATCGCCGGCAAGGTGCACGCCGCCTTCCGCAACGGCCTGCGTCCCCTCATCTGCATCGGTGAGACCGACCGGGCTGCCGACGGCGACCCGTCCGCTGCCGTCGCCGAGGTCACCGCGCAGCTCGACCGCTTCGTCGCGACGGCCGTCGCCGACGGGCTCTCCGGGCCGGTCATCGCCGCCTACGAGCCGGTCTGGGCCATCGGCGCACCGCAGCCCGCTCCCGACGAGCACATCGTCGCGGTGCTCGCGGGCATCGAGCAGCACCTGGCGAACCGCCCGGAGCTCGCCGGTTCGGTCGTCATCTACGGCGGCAGCGCCGGGCCGGGCCTGCTCACCCGGGGACAGGGCCGTATCGGTGGCCTGTTCCTCGGCCGATTCGCCCACGACCCCGAGGCGATCCGCACCATCCTCGACGAAGCCGAGGCGCTGGGGGCGACCGCATGACCTCGCTGCTCGGTCTCTCCACCTACGCCTACACCTGGCGCATGTCCGACCGTGTGCCGGCGCCGCTGTCCCTCGACGACGCCCTGCGCGACGCCGCCAACCACGACGGCGTCGACCTGTTCCAGATCTGCGACCACCAGCCGCTCGACACCGCGTCGGACGACCGGCTGGCCGCGATCCGGACGCTGGCTGACGACCTCGGGCTCACACTCGAGGTCGGCACCCGCGGCACCGACCCGGCGCACCTCGCCCGGTACCTGCACATCGCGCAGGTGCTCGGCGCGACGCTCGTCCGGTCGATGTGGACGAGCGGCGACGACCAGCCGGACGCCGCCGAGACCGAACGCCGTCTGCGCCAGGCGCTCCCCGCCTACGAGGCAGCGGGAGTGACGCTCGCCCTCGAGACCTACGAGGTCGTCGCCACCGCCGACCTCGTCGCGGTCGTGCAGGCGATCGGTTCCGACCACCTCGGCATCTGCCTGGACCCGGCGAACACCGTCGCACGGCTCGAACACCCCGCCGACGTCGTCGCGATGACCGCCCCGCACGTCGTCAACTGGCACGTCAAGGACTCCGGGTTCACCCGGTCGCCGGGGTGGGTCGGGTTCCAGTACACCGGCGTCCCGATGGGCTCCGGGGTCATCGACCACGACGCCGTCCGCGCCGCGATCGACCCCGACGCCCGGGGGATCAACCGCGTCATCGAGTTCTGGCTGCCCTGGCAGGACGAGCACGCGGGTGCCGACCCACGACCGGGCGAGACGCCCGCACAGACCACCACCCGCATCGAGGCGGCGTGGACCGAACACACCATCGAGCACATCAGGAGCAAGGAATCATGACCGACACCGTCACCACCCCCCACACCGTCGCTGCCGGATCCGGTACGGCCGACGTCACCGTCGCCGTGATCGGTGCCGGCGGCAAGATGGGCACCCGCGTCTCGAACAACTTCGCGAAGAGCGAGTACACGACGCTCTACAGCGAGGCCTCGCCCGCCGGGCAGGAGCGCATCCAGGCGCTCGGCCGGTCACTCACCGACAGCGTCGAGGCCGCCAAGGTCGCCGACGTGGTCATCCTCGCCGTGCCGGACGTCCTGCTCGGCACCATCTCGGAACAGCTCGTCCCGGTCATGAAGTCGGGTGCCAGCATCCTGACGCTCGACCCGGCCGCCGCCTACGCCGGACTGCTCGCCAAGCGCGAGGACATCCACTACGCCGTCGCGCACCCGTGCCACCCGTCGGTGTTCCTCGAGCGCACCACCAAGGCCGAGTGGGACGACACCTTCGGGGGCATCGCCGCCCCGCAGGAGGTCATCGCGGCGTTCGACCCGTCCGAGTCCCTCGGCGACCAGGACGAGCGCGCCAAGGCGATCGCCGAGGCCGTCATCACCACCATGTACGCGCCCGTCATCCAGGTGCACTGGGTCACCGTGAAGCAGCTCGCCGTGCTCGAGCCGACCCTGGTCGAGACCATCGCCTGCATGATCGGCGACTTCCTCAACGACGCCCTCGAGGAGACCGTCACCGGCGTCGGCGTGCCCCGCGAGGCCGCCCGCGCCATGCTCTACGGCCACACCTGGATCGCGCTGACCAACGGCCTGCGCGGCTCGAACCCGTTCTCGGACGCGTGCCACATCGCGATGGGCTACGGCCGCGAGAAGCTCATCAAGGAGGACTGGAAGCAGGTCTTCGACGACAGCGAGCTCGACAGCGTCATCGCCAAGATGCTCAAGATCGACGCCGTCCGTCGCTGACGGTCGTCTGATCCGCGAAAGCGACAGATTCCCGCCGACCATCGGCGGGAATCTGTCGCTTTCGCGGCACTCACCGCCCGCCGCGCACTCACCGCCCCGCGCACTCACCGCCCGCCGCGCACTCACCGGCCGCCGCGCACCCACGGCCCGCCGCGCGGTCCCCAAGCCTCGGCGAGGGTGATCGAGGCGACCCCCGGCACCGTCAGCGCCTCCACCGACGCCGCGAACCACGCCGCGGCCGCCGCCGAGTGCTGCTCCGGATCCGTCGTGTCCGGCACGAACTGCGGCCCGTACCCGGCGTCGATCGACGCATCGGTCACCGGCGGGCGCGCGGACGTCGCCACCGCGTTGAACCGTGGCCGCAGCGTCACCGGTCCGACGTGGAGCGCCCTGCCGGCGGCCAGCCTGGAGGCGCTCATCACCACCCAGCGCTGCATCCGGATCGACTCGGTCACCTGTTCGGGCGACCGGTCGTGCATCTGCGGCGTCACGCTGAAGGTCAGGGGGCCGTCCCAGTCGCGGAACAGGTCGACGGTCCGGTTCAGCTCCGTGAAGTGCGCGCGGGTGCCCGCCACGACCTCGAGGTCGCCGGCAGCAGCCGCCGCGTCGCGCAGGGCCCGTTGCAGCGCCGGGGTCGTCACGTGCGAGGTCGGGTCGAACGCGCCGATCCGCACGACCGTGCCCGAGTCGAGCACGTCGTCGATCGCGGCGCGCAGCCGGACCGGGTCGTCGGTGACGAACCGGACGTCGAGCGGCCCGCCACCCGCATCGCGTCGAGCGGACGCCAGGACGGCCTCGACGTTCGGATCGCCGAGCACGGGCTCCACCAGGACCGGCACGTCGAGCGGCACCGCGGTCGGGCGCGCCTCGGCCGGGCGCGCAGCCGCCGGGGCCGAGGCGGCGAGCAGCTGGAGCGTCGGCGGCGGGGCGACCACGGCGGTGGGAGCCGGACCGTCCAGGAACGCGAGGTCCGGGGCGGGGGAGGCCGTGCCTCCCGGTCGGCCGTCCGTCGTCGCGCGCAGCGTGAGCGACTGGTGGACCACGGAACCCGCGTCGAGCGCGACGGGGAACGGCTCGGACAACGGCGTCGAGTAGGTCTTGAACGAGGCATCGGTCCAGTTGCGCTGGTCCTCGGTCTCGAACACGTCGCCGGCCAGGTCGAGCGTCAGCGCGACCCGACCCGTCGACCAGTCCAGCCCCGACAGGTCGGCGGCCGGCTGGTGCGGCGCGATCCAGGTCGGGAACGCGGCCTGGGTGACGGTGCCGGACGGGTGCCGCGCGGTGACGGGCACGCCGGCCAGCGCCGGCGGGTGGAGCACGACCAGGCCGATGCGGTTGCGGCGGAACGGCGTCGTCGTGGTGCCGACCGCGTCGACGTGCAGAGTGGGACCGTCGACCGTGACCTCGAGGGTGTACCGGAGCACCTCGGTGCCGTCGTAGCGGGCGCTTGCCTCGATGCCGACCCGCCCGCTCGTGCGGTCGGCGTCGGCGTCGGTCGTCCGGGTGAGCACGGTGTCGTCGGCGGTGCGCCAGTCGTGGTCACGCGTCACGAACCGGATCGCCCGCAGCACCGGTCCGCCGTCGTACGCGAGGTCGGCGAGCTCGGCACCGCGCAGCGTGAACCGCCACGCACCGATCGACACCGCAGTCATGGCTCATGACTACCACCGGTCAACCGGTTGGGCAATGATGGGTCCGTGGAGCGACGACGCTCCCAGGACGGAGCTCCCGCATGACCGCACGACTCGACCACACGACCGCACTCGTCACGGGGGCGGGCTCCGGCATCGGCCGTGCGATCGCGGACCGGTTCGTCGCCGAGGGCGCGCGCGTGGTCTACGCCGACCGGGATGCGACGGCGGCGGGCGCCGCAGCAGCGGCGGCCGGGGCGCTCGCGTTGCCACTCACCATGGACATCGCCGACGAGGCCAGCGTCGCAGCCGGGTTCGCCGCCCTCGCGGAGCGCGACCTGACGCCCGACGTGGTCGTCGCGAACGCCGGCGTGCAACTGTTCGGCCACGACGCTGCGGTCGCGGACGTGTCGCTCGACACCTGGAACCGCACGGTCTCGGTGAACCTGACGGGCACGTTCCTCACCGTGAAGCACGCCGTCCGGGCGATGCTCGCGGCCGGCGGCGGCGGGTCGATCATCGCGACGGGATCACCCACCGGGCTGAACGGCGAGGGGGCGGACTTCGCGGCCTACTCGTCGACCAAGGGCGGCATCCACGCGCTCGTCCGCGCGACCGCGATGGCCTACGCGCGGGACGGCATCCGGGTGAACACCGTCGTGCCGGGCTACACCGAGACCGGCCTCGTCCAGGCGATCTCCGGCGACCCCGAAGCGCGGGCCGCGATCGTCTCCCGCACGCCCCTCGGCCGCCCCGGGACCCCCGACGACGTCACCGGCATCATGGTCTACCTGGCCAGCGCGGAGTCGTCCTACGCGACGGGCGCCGAGTTCCGCGTCGACGGCGGCATGACGAGCCTCTGACCGCCTGCGGCGCGCGCTCGCCCACGAGTCTCGGGCTGAGCGGCACCTCTCGGGCTCCGCAGCGCGAGGACTGTCGCCTCACCCGAGACTCGTGGCGTCACCACCCCGACCGGGAGGCCCGGCGCAGCCCCGTCAGGCCGGCGTGCGGTGGGCGAGCAGTGCGCCCAGGGCCGCGGCCCCGCCCGCAGCGTCCGGCACCGTCACCATCCGCGCCTGCCCGCCGCGGAGCCGTGCCACGAGGCCCGGCCCGGACCGCACCACGTAGGCGACCCCACGGCCGGAGAACCGGTAGCCCCAGCCGCCCCACTGTCCGGGCGAGACGTCCTCCCACCCGCAGGACTCGATCCGCTCGAGCGGGACGCGCATGAGCGGGATGCGGGTCCAGGTCGAGGTCAGGCGCATCCCGCGACGGTCCACGGTGAGCTCCACCCGGGCGAGCACCAGCACGGCGAGCCCGGCGACGACCAACACCGCTCCGGACGCGACGGCCGTGCCGAGGCTCGCCGGGGCCGTCGCGAGCCCCGTGCCGATGCCGAGTCCGACGACGACGGCCCCGAGCGCCGCGAACCACCGGCTACCGATGCGGGCGCGCCACGCGACCCGCGTGTCCGACCCGATGCGCAGCGGTTCGACGTCGTGCGCCGGCACCGGGGGAGCCGTCCGGACGAGCGCGACGACCGGGACCGCGGCGATGACCGCGCTGACGGCCAGGAACGGCACGGTCCACCAGCCGGACAGCGTCCCGTCGCCGACGGTGTTCGTCGCGGCGAGCACGATCCAGGCGGTGCCCAGGCTGCCGGCGAACAGGTTGGCCACGAGCACCAGGGTGGCGGCGGTCCGGCGGTCGGGCATCCGCAGTGCCGCGAAGGCCAGGGCGAACTCCAGCCGTCCGCGGTGCCGTCGGCTCCGAAGTGGACGGCCATGCGGTCCGGCAGGCTCGGTGCGGCGACGAGGGCCGCGACCACCAGGGCGAGCAACACCACCATCCCGGGTGCCACCACAGCCAGGCGAGTCCTCGCGTGCATCGGTCGGTTCGTCATCGTGCCCCCTTGATCATCGTGAACAGGTCGTCGAGCGGGACCCCGAGCGTGTCGGCCTGGTCGCGCAGCTCATCGACGAGCGTGCGCAGCCGGTCGAACGAGGCGTTGCCCGATCGCAGGACCGTTGCTCCGCGACCCCGCCGCAGTTCGATCAGTCCCTCGTCCTGCAGCTGCGCGTAGGCGCGCAGCACCGTGTGCATGTTGACGTCGACCGCGGCGGCGAGGTCGCGCGCCGACGGCAGGCGTTCCCCGCTCGCGAGGTCTCCGCGTGCGATCGCGTGCCGGATCTGCGACGCGACCTGTTCGGCGAGGGTGGCCCGCGCGGTCGGGTCGACGGTGACCAACATGTTCGCATTGTATGCAAACAATCCCGCTGGCGCGAGGGTCCTGGTGGCGCGCTCTCCGGCGTTTGGCCATGGAACGCAGGCCCCCGTCCGGGGGTACGGCGTCCGGGTACTTTCGGCTGCAGCGAACCACTCGCGATTCAGGGAGAAAACCACGATGACGAACTACGAATCCGCCGACGGGGTGGAGCCCGTCCAGGTCACCACCTACCGTCTCGTCCGCAAGGCCGCCCGACGTGGTTGGGCCGTGCCCACCGACGAGGCCGAACCGTCCCTCGCCGACCTCATGAGCACCCGCGGCTCCGCGCGCCCCGAGGCCCGCTGACCCCTCCGCCGACACCGCACGGTCGCGCGCAGTATCGTCGGGCAATGCCCCCTTCGACCCGAGCGGTCACCCGTGGCGTCGAGGTCGGGACCCGAGGCTCCGACACCGGCGTCCCCGTGCTCGTCCTGCACGGCAGTCCCGGCGGGATCGACGTCGCCGAGCTGATGGCCGGCTTCCTGCCGTCCGAGGACTTCCGGGTGGTCACGGTGTCGCGGCCCGGCTACCTCGGCACCCGGCTCGACGCCGAGCGACCCACCATCGACGACGAGGCCGACCAGCTCGCCGGTGTCCTCGACGACATCGGGATCGGCCGCGTCGGTGTGCTGGCGTGGTCGGGTGGCGCCCCGGCCGCGTACCGCCTGGCGGTCCGACACCCGGACCGGACCAGAGCGCTCGCCGTCGCCTCCGGGGTGTCGAGTCGCTGGGTCCCCGGGCCGGCCGGACCCACCGAACGACTCGTGACCGACACTGCGTTCGGTGCCCGTCTGGCAGCGGCCGCTGCGCGCATCGCCCCGGCTGCCGCGGCACGCGCTGCGGTGGCCGGCGTGAGCACACTGCGTGGCGGAGCCCTGCGGGAACACGTCGCCGCCGTCATGGCCGACCCGGAGCGGCGGGCGTTCCTGCTCGGCCTCGCCCGGACGGGCAACTCTTCCGGGCCCCGACGCGTCGGCTGGGACAACGACGTGCGCCAGCTCGCGGCCGTCGAGTCGCTCGACCTCGGCGCCGTCCGGACCCCGACGCTCCTGGTGCACGGGGACGCCGACGCCGAGGTCGTGCACGACGACAGCGCCCGTGCGGCCGCAGCGATCCCCGGCGCGGAGCTCGTCACGCTGCCGGGTGGCACGCACTTCGCGCTCTGGGACCACCGCGACGCCGCCGCCGTGCAAGCACGGGTGCGCGCACACCTGCAGCAGCACTGACCACCGGCTCGCCCCGCCTGCTCACGATCCGGTATCGACGAGGTCTCGATCGCGACACGACGCCCCGTGCGTGACCACGGCGCTGCCACGATGGCGGGTATGGCTTCCCTCCGACTCGCCCTGCCCGTCGTCGTCGGTGCGCTGCTCGCGTCCCTTGCCCTGTCCGGTTGCTCCGCCGACGCCTCGTCGACACCGACGCCGACCTCGTCGAGCGCCCGGTCGGCGGACGCAGCGGTGGACGCTCCAGCGGCGTCCCCCACGGTGGACCCGATGGAGGAGGACCTGAGCGCTGCGGCTGTCTGCGGGCAGATCAGCGCGCTGTCGACGATCGCCCTGAACGCCTCGGACGGTCGTTCCCGCGGTGCCCTGACCGAGGCGCAGTACGAGGCGCTGATCGCGGCAGAGCGCTTCGGGTACGAGCACCTGTCGAGCAGCGACGACCGGCTCGACAACGCCATCGACTACGCGCACGAGTACCTCGACGCCCACCCGGCACCCACGTCGGGGCCGGCGCTCGAGGGCAGCCCCGAGTGGGAGCTCGTCGGGCGCACCCTGAACACCGCGTGCCAGCAGGCCGGATCGAACGTGGTCGCGACCGCGCAGTCCGGCGGCTGATCGCGACTGCCCCGGCGGCTGATCGCGACTGCCCCGGCGGCCAGAGCCCACCGGGACGCCACGGGCACCAGGGTCACCGGGGTCGCCCGGGTCACGCAACGGTCTCGGCCCGCTCGACCGCCCCGATCACCGCGTCCAGCGCCCGGTCCAGCTCCGGCGCCGTCACCGCCCCGTACCCCAGCACGACCCCGGCCGGCGTGCTGCCCGGAGCCAGCCCGTACTCCTCGAGCGTCGAGACGAGCACGCCGGCACCGGCCATCCGCGCGGCGACCTCCTGCCCGGTCGCCGGACCCGACCAGACGACCACGGCGTGCAGTCCGCCGGTCAGGGCACGGGCCTCCAGCCCGGCGACGCCGTCGAGCCGGGCCGCGATCCGGGCGCGACGGTGCGTGTAGTCCCGCCGGACCCGGCCGAGGTGCCGGCGGAGCGCACCGGTCCGGAGCAGGTGGGCGAGTGCGACCTGCACGGGCTCGGCGACGACCGCGCCGCGGGCGCGACGGGCAGCGAGCACCGCGTCGGCGACCCCTGCCACGGACACGGACACGGACACGGACCCGGCCCCGGCCCCGGACCCGGCCCCGACCGGCCCGCCTGTCGCCCCGGGCAGCACGACGTAGGAGCAGCGCAGCCGCGGGTCGAGCGTCTTCGAGAACCCGCCGACGTGCAGCACCACCCCCTCGGCGTCGAGCGCCGCGAGGGCGGGCACCGGGCTGCCGCGGTGCCGGAACTCCGAGTCGTAGTCGTCCTCGACCACGAGCGTGCCCGTCGCCGCAGCCCAGGCGAGCAACCGCTGCCGTCGTGCCACCGGCATCACCGAGCCGAGCGGGTACTGGTGCGTCGGCGTGACGAGCACGACGTCGACCGGCGGTGCGGCGGTCAGGGCGTCGAGGTCCATCCCGTCGTCGTCGAGCGGGATGCCGACCACGGTCCCGCCCGCGCTGAGCACCGCACGCTGACCGGTCCGGTACCCCGGGTCCTCGACCGCGAACACGGGTGCGCGACCGAGGTGCACGCGGAGCGCCTCGGTGACGAGCGACAACGCCTCGGAGGTCCCTGCGGTCAGCAGCACCCGGTCGACCGACGGGGCGAACCCGCGGCTCAGGCCGAGCTGTGCGACCACCTGCGCTCGGAGTTCCACCGTGCCGAGGGGGTCCGCGACCGCGTTCCGCAGTGGGGCGTCGGCCGCCGCCCGCCACGCCGCACGCCAGTCCCGCTGCGCGATCGCGGTGACGGCGGGGACCCCGGGGCGGCAGTCGATGAGCCGGGCTGCGGTGGCTGACGCTGACGCCGCCGTCGCACCCGGGCCGGTCGCGGTCGGCAGCACACGAGGACCGGCCGCATCCGGGAAGGCCGAACCGGTTGCTCCACCCGCGGCGCCGGCCGCGGCGACCACCCGCGCCACCGCACCGTGTCGAGTCCGGATCCAGCCCTCGCCGTCGAGCTGGTCGTAGGCGGCGACGACCGTGCCGCGTGCGACGCCGAGCTCGGCTGCCAACGCCCGGGTCGAGGGCAGCGGATCGCCCTCGCGCAGCGTGCCGTCGTGGACCATCCGCCGGATGCGCTCGACGACCCCTGCGGTCTTGCCGAACTGGTCCACCATGATCACCTCGATCTGGTCCAAGCACTGGACCACTGTCGAACCTAGCGTGGCCCGCATGAGCACCCCGAACGCCACCGACGGCCCCGACCTGCGCGTCCGACGCATCCGCGAGCGCCAGTCCGACGACCCCGCCGTCCTGCGGGCGATCCTCGACGAGGCACACCTCGCCCACGTCGGGTTCGTCCGCGGTGGACACCCGATCGTCCTGCCCTTCCTGTGCGGCGTCGGCGACCTCGGCGCCGGCCCGGTCCTGCTGCTGCACGGATCGACCGGCGGCGGCTTCTTCCTCGAAGCAGGGGCCACCGGCGTGCAGGTCGCAGCGACGGTCACGCACCTGGACGGGCTCGTGTTCGCTCGTTCGACCTTCGACAGCTCGGCGAACTACCGCAGCGCGATGATCGCGGGCGCCGCGACGGTCGTGCCGCCTGAACTCCGCACCGAGGCGCTCTGGCAGGTCTCCGACCACCTCATGCCCGGCCGCCGCGACGAGGTCCGCGAGATGACCCCGAAGGAGGTCCGCGCCACCCAGGTCCTGCAGCTGCCCCTCGACCGCGCGAGCGTGAAGGTCCGGTTCCAGGGCAACGGCGAGGCCGCGGACGACGGCGAGGACCACACGGTCTGGGCCGGCGTGCTGCCGCTCGCGGTCCGTGCCGGCGTCCCGGTGTCGGGGGACATCTCGGGGGACGCCCCGGTCGACGCGTCCGTCGTGGCGCTGGCGGCTCGCCTCGACCGCCTGTCGTCCGACCGGGAGGCCCGGATCGCCGCCGTCATGCGGGTCGCGTCCGTCTGAGGCCGGGTCCTCGGGCCCCCGGGCGCGGATCCGCCGCATCTGAGCGACCTGCGAGGATCGCCCGTTCCTGTGACGAGCCGCAGGAACACTCCGGGACTGCCCAGCCTCGATCCGCCCCGTGACCAATACGTTACTTTCCGGATCGCCCAGCGGTCCCGACCCGGAAGGACCCATGGGACGCCACTCCCTGCCTGCAGCAGCCGAAGACCGACAGCCCTCGCGCGGGACCCCGCACTCCGCGGTGGAACCCGCTCCGGCGTCGCCGCAGCCGCAGCTGTCCCGCCCGCGTGGTCGTCGCTCGGCCCTCGGGCCCGCTGCTGCCCGGGCCACGTTCGTGGAGCACCCGAAGCCGACCCGCACCGTCCGGATGCAGCCGCGTCCGCTCCCAGTCGCTTCGAGCGCCGGTGCGGCCGTCCTGAGCCGGAAGGCCGTCCTGCGTGCCGAGCGGGCCGTCGACCCGCGGCACATCCGCCGCACCGCGAACGCCAAGCGTGCAGCGATCCTGCTCGCTCCGGCGATCGCCGTGACCTCGAGCCTGACGCTGGCCGTGCCGGCGAACGCGGCGACCCCGGCCGAGACGCAGCAGGGCACGACGACCTCGCAGGCCGCGCAGACCTTCACCGTGGCGCACGACGTCAAGGTCCCCGTCGTCACGACCGACGGCATGACCACCACGACCACGGTCGTCTCGTACCCGACGCTCGACCTGCGCTTCGGGGTGACGACGGCCCAGGCGCAGTCGGCCCTGTCGGCGGCGCTGTCCGCCGGCGGCGATCGCGCCACCATCGTCGAGACCGCTCTGCAGTACATGGGGGACCCGTACGTCGAGGGCGGCGCGAGCCACGAGGGCATCGACTGCTCCGGCCTGACGATGGTCGCGTACGCGGCCGTCGGCATCCCGCTCGTGCACTACGTCCCGACGCAGGACGCCGCGGCGACGACGATCCCCGAGTCCGAGGCGCTGCCCGGTGACCTGGTCGTGTACGACGACGAGGACCACGTCGGGCTGTACCTCGGCCAGGGACTCGTGCTGCAGGCACCGCACCCGGGCGAGGTCGTCGACATCGTGCCGATGTACTCGGCCGCGCACCACTTCGCGCGCCTGCTGCCCGCCGGCAGCTGACCCGGCGCAGGCGGGGCCGTCGACGGTGACCATCCCGGCCACCGGAGGGTCCGGCACCGACGTGTCACGGGCCTCCCGTATCCTGGCCTGATGGCTTCCGACACCCGTACCCCGTTCGAACAGCAGCAGTCTGCTCGTCCGCAGGTGCGCCCGCGCACCGAGGGCTGGAAGCAGGCGACCGACACCGACGGCCGTCCGCTGCTGCAGTTCGCGTCGCCGAAGCGCGGCAAGCCGCCCGTCCACCTGGCCGACCTGACGGCCGAGGAGCGCGAGGCACGCGTCAAGGAACTCGGGCTGCCGGGCTTCCGCGCGAAGCAGCTCGCGACCCACTACTTCACGCACTACACGTCCGACCCGGACAAGATGACCGACCTGCCGGCAGCCCAGCGCGAGCAGCTCGTCGCCGGGATGCTGCCGCCCCTGCTGACCGAGACCCGGCGCCTGGCGACGGACAACGGCGACACGATCAAGTTCCTGTGGAAGCTGCACGACGGCGCCCTGGTCGAGTCGGTGCTCATGCGGTACCCGGGCCGCATCACGCTCTGCGTCTCGTCGCAGGCCGGCTGCGGCATGAACTGCCCGTTCTGCGCCACCGGCCAGGCAGGGCTGACCCGCAACATGTCGACCGCCGAGATCATCGAGCAGATCGTGCGGGCCAACGCGGCCATCGCCGCGGGGGAGCTCGGGGGCGATCCCCGCAAGGGTGGCAAGGACCGCGTCGACGCCGAGCGCGTGACGAACATCGTGTTCATGGGCATGGGGGAGCCGCTCGCCAACTACAAGCGGGTGATGGACGCCGTGCGGCTCATGGTCGCGCCGCAGCCGAACGGCCTCGGCATGAGCGCCCGCGGCATCACGATCTCGACCGTCGGACTGGTTCCCGCGATCCTCAAGCTGGCGGACGAGAACATCCCGGTGACCTTCGCGCTGTCGCTGCACGCTCCTGACGACGAACTCCGCGACGAGCTCATCCCGGTGAACTCGCGCTGGAGGGCCGACGAGGCGATCGACGCCGCACACAACTACTACGTCAAGACGGGCCGTCGTGTCTCGATCGAGTACGCGCTCATCAAGGACATGAACGACCACGCCTGGCGTGCGGACCTGCTCGCCGAGAAGCTCAACAAGCGCGGCAAGGGCTGGGTGCACGTCAACCCGATCCCGCTCAACCCGACGCCGGGCTCCGTGTGGACCTCGTCCGAGGTGCACGTGCAGGACGAGTTCGTCCGCCGGCTCAACGCCGCGGGCATCCCGACGACCCTGCGCGACACCCGCGGCAAGGAGATCGACGGGGCCTGCGGGCAGCTCGCTGCTGCGGAGTAGCCCCGCCGCCGACGGGGGCTCCCGAGCCGACACGCCCGGGAGGAACCACGGTTGGCGAGGCCCCCGGAGCCTGTGTAGTGTTACCTCTCGTTGCCACGGCGGCGGAGAACGGAACGGCTGAGACGGTCACTGGGTTTACCCGGGGATCTTGTCCGCCACGGTTCTTCCCCGGGCAGCGGATTCACCAGCCTCTCTGGCGGAGCATCTTCGGGTGTCGAGTGGGGGAGTGCGTCTGGTCCTTGAGAACTCAACAGCGTGCACATTGTCAATGCCAATTTATTGATTGACCTCGTGCCTGGCCTTCCTTCGGGTTGGTTGGGTTTGAGACAATTCCTTTTGGATTGAAGATTGTCAGT